>DAIOWC010000011.1:0-49057 GCA_036758685.1 Streptosporangiaceae bacterium
TCATCGGCAGGCACTTTCTCAAAGAGTCTTGAATAACACTCTGGGGCGTTGAAAGTCTATTGCCTTTGGCGCGAGCGATTTCCGGGTGCTATCCGATCAGCGAGACGCGTTCGCGCAGGTCGGTCGGTACCGACGGCGTGCCGGACGCTGGAGGGATCGCGCTCGCCACACGCACGGGCCGGCAAGCTGCCCGAGGTGCGAGTCGCGGCCGGACGCTGGACGGCACCGCGCGCATCAGGAAGCCACCACCGCGCGGGCAGGGGACGAGTCACTGGCGGCGCCGCGGCCAGCGTGCTGCAACTGGTGATCACTGCCGCCTCACCCGGTCACGGCCAGGTCTGCGAGTGACACCGCCGAGAATAGGCACGTCGCAAGCCATGCCAGGGCAGGCATTGACAGCCACATAAACCGGCAGACAAATGGATGGTAGACAGTTCCGGACCGGCACTGTTAGGCTCTTAATTGCAGTTGAGGGGGGCGCTGCCTAAGCATGTAAAGAATGTAAATGTAAGGGCGCCGCCTGGAAACGGGTTATGCGCTCGAAGCAGAGCGAGAGCTGCCATGCGACTGCGCTTGACTGGCTTGCACCTGAGCAGGCCGGCCGAGTCCGCGGGACCCTCCCCTGGGCGACAGGGCGGGCGGGTGCAGCCCGCCGGGGCTGGTGGCGGCTCGGTGCGTTCATCTCGGGCACGGGCCGCGATCGCGGTCATGTTCTTCTCCGACGGAGCGATATTCGGTACTTGGGTATCCCGCGTCCCCGCCATCGAAGCGCACGTGCACGCCAGGACCGGGCCGCTAGGGCTGGCGCTTCTCGGCATCGCCGTGGGTGCCTTGCTGTCCAGGCAGGTGGCCGGGCAGCTGGTCGTCCGGATGGGCAGCCGGGTCATCGTCCGGATCGGCATTGCATTGTGCTGCGTGATGTTGCCGCTGCCCGCGCTGGCCGCAAACGTGACCATGCTCGGCATCGCACTGACCGGCTTCGGCGTCGCACTCGGCCTACTGGACGTCGCGATAAACGCCAACGGCGTCGCTGTCCAGGACCTGATGGGACGCCCCGTCATGTCGTCGTTTCATGGCATCTACAGCGTGGGCGGGCTGACTGGCTCCGTGGCCGGAGGCCAGGCCGTCGCAGCGGGCGCGAGTCCTTTCTTGCACTTCTTCCTCGTGGCTATCATCCTCGCCTGCGTCACGCTACTGGTGTCCTCGTGGCTGCTGCCCCCGTCCGGCATTGTGGCCCGCGAGCCCGAGGCCAGGCGTGGCTGGGCAAGGCTTCCCCCGCGGTATCGCGTCGCGCTGTTCCTACTCGGAATTGTCGGCCTGTGCAGCATGGTCGGCGAGGGCGCCGTCGGCGACTGGGGCGCCATCTACATGCACACCGATCTCGGCGCCAGCTTCAGTTTTGCGTCTTCGGGTTTCGCTGCGTACTCCCTCGCCATGGCCGCCGGGCGGCTGTTCGGGGACCGGTTCGTCGCCCGGTGGGGCGGGCTGCGGGTGATCACCCGATCGGCGGCGCTGGCCGGCGCCGGCTTCGCGGTTGCTTTGCTGATCGGCAAGCCGGCGGCGGCGATCTGCGGATTCACCGTTCTCGGCCTTGGCCTCTCCAGCGTCATTCCGGTGACGTTCTCGATGGCTGGCCGGCTTGGCGACGAGGTCGCGGGCCCGGCCATCACGGTGGTCTCCAGCATCGCGGTTATGGGTTCCCTCGCCGGACCGCCCGTCATCGGGTTCGTCGCCGAGGTCGTGGGACTTCCCTCGGCGCTCGGGCTGGTGAGCATCCTGGCCTTTGCCGCCGCCGGCCTCATCTGGGCCGTCAAGCCCATGCGTGAGCCGGTTCACGCAGGGAGAGCCGAGGCGGCGCCAGTGCCTTAAACGCACACGTCGGCCCCTCAACCCACAGTCGGAAGGAGCGTCCTTGTCCATTTTGAAGCCCGCCGATCGCGACGTGCTCGCGACCGCGGTCGTCGACAGCATCGTTGTCGCTTCTGACCCGAGAGCGCGCAGTTCCAGTGCTTACTTCTGGGACCGGGGCCGTCCCTGGACCGGAGCCGTCGTCCAGGCGGTGATGAACAGCGAGGATCCGCTCATCCGGTCGCTGGGCCATGAGCTGATGGCGGATCCCACCGATCCCGGACACTATTTCGACCTGCGCTCGGCGCTGATGACCACCGACGCCAACTCCGCGGCGAAGATATATGACCTGGCCTGGCGGGCCGAATGCAACTCACGGCTGGGGTATCAGCTAGGCCGGCACTATGACCGCACCGAGCCGACGGTGCGCCCAGCGGAGTTGCTGGCGCTGCCCCCTGGTACTCCGCTCGCCAGCCCGGCGCAGGCCGAGGTCCTGATCGTCATACCTTTCCAGGATCGCAGCGCGGATCGCAGCAGGCTGCGCAACCTGCTGGCCTGCCTGCTGGCGCTGCGGGACCAGTCGTGTCCCAGGGAGCGATACCAGGTCACGGTCGTGGAAGCGGATGAGGCTGAGCGCTGGAGCGAGGTCATCAGGCCGCGGGCCGATCACTACATGTTCGGGGCCAAGCCAGGGCCCTTCAACAAGTCCTGGACGGTCAATGTAGGCGTGACGCACACACCCGGCCAGCCCGATGTGATCTGCATCTTGGACGCCGACGTCCTGGTCGACCGTGAGTTCGTTGAGCGAAACGCCGCCCGCTTCCGTCGTCCGGGAACCGGTGGCCACCTGACCTACCGGAACATGCTGTCACTCGATGAGCCGGCCACCTCACATGCGATCCGCGAGCGGGTAGAGCGGCGCGAGCCCGAGGCGGATCCTGATCACTTCCGCGGATTTCTGCTCCGCCGCCCGCCCGGCTGCTGCGTGTGGCTCAGGTCGGAGGCGTTTGAGCGGATCTGCGGCATGGACGAGCGTTACGAGGGCTGGGGCGGCGAAGACTACGACTTCCTGCATCGCCTCGACCTCGATGCCCCGCTGGACAACTACGACGACTGGCTGCTGCACATGCACCACCCGCCGTCAGCCTTCATCCGCGAGGACGGCGGCCTCGTCGATATCCCGCCGCTCAGCTGGCATCCCACGGATCCGATCGGCCGCCTGGACCGTTTCGCGGTCAACGGGCGCACCGGCGCTGCCGATGGCCAGCAGGACACAGCGGGCTGACGATGTCCGTCGCCAACACGCCCGGCGTGCTGATCGTCGGTCACGGCCTGATCGGCGCGGCCGTCCGGGCCATGCTGCTGGCGCAGCGGCTACCCGTCACTAGCGTCGGCCGGCGTCAGACGGAACTCCCCGGTTACCTGGCGCTGGATCTGGCCAGCGAAGCCGGCCGGGCGGGGCTGCACATGGCCCTGGAGGATCTGCGCCCGCGATGCCTACTGCTGGTGCACGGGCCGAGCGATGTGACCTGGACCGATGCGAATTCGGCAGCCGCGGCCGCGGTGCATTGCGGGGTGGCCGCGATCGCGGCCAGCTCGGGCATACCCGTGATCCTGGTATCGACCGACAACGTGTTCCCTGGCACGCGCGGCGGATACTGCCCGGATGATCCGGTCGAGCCGGCGAACCATTATGGGCAGGTCAAGGCGCTCGCCGAGCGCGCGGTCCTGGCAGTCGCGCCGGCCCTTGTGCTGCGGGTGAGCCTGGTCTACGGCTGGGCCGGAGCCGGGCTCCGGGGTACATTCGCGCAGCGCTGCCTGCGGGCCGCGGCCGAGGGCCGCCCGCTGTCCGCTCCGGTGGACCAGTCATTCACCCCGGTCCATGTGCGGGACGTGGCTACCGTCCTCGCCGCCGCATGCCGGGCAGCCGGCTGGCGGTCAGCCGGCCACGTCACCGGGATCCGGCATCTGGCCGGCCCGGCCGAGCTGAGCCGGCATGAGTTCGCCCGGCTGGCCTTCGACCTGGCCGGGGCAGATATCTCGCTGGTCAGGCCGTGCCTGCGCCGGGACACGGAATGGGCGTGCCGCCCGCGGTTTTCCTCGCTGGCCTGCGGGACCTTTGCCGACCTGCCCGGGCTGCAGACGTGGCAGCCCATGGCACCCGGCGCTGGCCTGCGCGACATGCTGGCAACCCGCCCTGCGGTCAGCGGTCTCGCGGAGCTCAGCCTTGCGGAACGGGTGTTCTGACCGCGATGAAGGCGGCAGGGGCGGGCGGCATGCGGCTCGGGTTGTGCCTGGCAGCGTTTGGCGGGACGAGCCTGGAGACGGCGCTCGCGGAGGCGGCCGGACTCGGTCCGCTGTGCCTTGATCTTCCCACTGACACCACGCTGGGCCTGGTCGACGCGCGGCGTTGTTTCTCCGACTCTCGCTACCGGGACGAGGTGGCCACGGCGCTGGCCGGCCCGGCGGCGCGCGGCTGGCCCGTCACGTGCGTGAGCAACAGTCGTGACGTCCAGTTGCTGCTCGGACCGCATGGTCCGCATACCGATGCGGTCCTGGCAGGCTCGGCCGAGGACAAGCGGGCGCACGCAGTGCGGTGCGCTATCGGCGCGATCCGGCTGGCCGAGCGCCTCGGCGCAGGCACCGTTCGGCTGCTGGTCGGCTGCCCGGATTTCGCCCGCTGGCTGTCCTGGTGGGGCAGCGACGTGAGCTGGGCCGACAACATCGCAGAGTTCTTCGCCCTGGGCGAGCCGGTGCTGCTGGCGGCCCGCGAGGCTGATGTGGTCGTCGCCCTCGAGCCGCATCCGAAACAGGTCATCTACGACCGTGCCAGCGCGGAACAGCTCTTGGCAGTCGGCTCTCAGCTGGCGTACCCGCTCGCGCTGTGCGTGGATCCGGCGAATCTGGCAGCCATGGGCCACAACCCGGTGGAGGCGGTCCGGGGATGGCAGCAGAGCCTCATCGCGGTGCACGCCAAGGACCTGCAGACGTGGACTGGCGGTCAGGTCCCGGCCGGACGCGGCTGGACCCGGTACGGTCCAGGGCCGCCAGTCCGCTTCCGGGCGCTCGGCCTGGGCACGTTGGACTGGCCGGCAATCGTCAGCGCGCTCCTCGACGAGGATTTCGAGCAGGTCCTGTACGTCGAGCACGAGGACGTGCTGATGCCCAGGCGGCAAAGCATCATGCGCAGCCTCGGTGTGCTGCGCGAGTTCCTGCCCAGCGCGACCGCTGAGGGGCGTACGTGGTGAGCGTTACCGCGAACTCTCGAGCAGGCCACGGTGAAATGACGCGTACGCGATGCATTGAAGGGTGGACGATGGGTGATTGCTTGCTTATTCAGGACAACCAGCCGATTCCTCCGCACGGGCCCATTATCAGCACAATGCAAAGGACAAGCACCTACAGCATAGATGTGACGAGCGACGAGGCTAGCGCGCTGAAGAAGCTGGCCGACCTGATCGAAGCCCGCGCAGTGACCATCATCACGGACGAAACTGTTGACGGAATTCACGGCGAGCGGATCGCACAATGGCTGGCCAGGACCGGGATAAAGGTTCAGAAGATAGCGCTTCCTGCCGGGGAGCCGAGCAAGAGCCTGCCGACCGCGATCGGCTTGCTTGACTGGCTGGCGCACAGTGACACCAGGCGCCGCGACATGCTGCTCGCGCTTGGCGGTGGCGTGGTCGTCGACACCGTCGGCTGGGTGGCGAGCGCCTACATGCGCGGAGTGCCCTACATCAACGCGCCCACCACCTTGATCGGCCAGGTCGATGCCGCGGTCGGCGGCAAGGTCGGCGTCGACCATGACATCGCCAAGAACCTCATCGGTGCCTTTTACGCGCCGCACGCGGTGGTGTCGTGCGTCGGATGGCTCACCACGCTCGATTCCCGGCAGGTCCGGTCCGGGCTCGCCGAGGCGATCAAGCTGGCCGTGATCTCCTCGCCGCAGCTGTTCGACTTCATCGAGCAGCACTTGCAATCACTGCTCGGTCTCGATGTGTCATCGCTGCGATCGCTGGTCCATGCCGCGTCCGCGATCAAGTGCCTGCTCGTGGAGCGCGACCCCTACGAGATCGACCTGCGCCGCACGCTCAACTTCGGGCACACGGTGGGCCATGCCGTCGAGACCGTGACCGGTTACGGTCCTGTGCTGCACGGAGAGGCTGTCGCCTACGGCATGGCGGTCGCGATCCGGGTGGCGGTGACGCGTGGGGTGCTCGCGCCCCCGGTGGCGTCGCGCATTATCGGCATCCTGCGTGCCGCCGGCCTGCCGGTGGTGCCCGAGGAGGTCCCCGTCGCGCTCGCGGCGGACGACGTATTAGCCGCACTCGCGAAGATCCGGCAGGTGCGCGACGGCAGCCTGCGCTTCGTGCTGCCGGCCGGCATCGGCAGGGCCCTCATAGCCGACGACGTCCACGACGATGAGATACGCGCCGCCCTGGCTGACCGGGTGAGCGCGGCGACCGCATCGTGAGGCACCCGGGTGCCGGCCGGCCCCTGTATGGCATCGACGCCGGCGGCAGCCACACATCGGTCCGCGCCTGGAACGGTGACAGCTGGAACGCGCCGCCGCTGAATCCGAGCTCGGTCGGCCAGGAGGAGTCAGACCGGCGCCTGTCCGAGTTCCTCGCGCAGCTTCGCGCGCATGCCGACCGGAGCTGCGGACCGGTCGGGGAGCTCAGCCGCGATGCCTGCCAGACCGCCGGGCCGGTGATCTGGCTGGCATCGGCGTCTATAGACCGGGCCACGGCCGGGAAGGAGACCAGACGCTGGGCGGCGGCCGCCAGCAGGGCCGACCTGCACGCCCGCCTCCTGCTCTCCAACGATGTCACGCCGCTCCTGCTCGGCTCCCCTCCTGACACCGGCCACGTGATCGCAGTATGCGGCACCGGCTCGGGATTCCTCGCCACCGACGGGCGATCCGCGCCGGTCCGCGTGGGCGGATGCGAGTACCTGGGCAGCGACGAGGGCAGTGCGTTCGACCTCGGCCTGCGTGGCCTGCGGGCGGCTGTCCGCGGACTGGATGGGCGCGGGCAGCGCACGGCGCTGTCCGGCCTACTTGCGGCGGACGTCGGGATGCCGGCTGCTGAACACGCCCGCAGGCTGGCACAGCTGCCTTTCCCCAAATCCGCTGTAGCGGCGCTCGCGCCCGTCGTACTGGGAGCTTGGCTGGACGCCGATCCTGTCGCCGGCGAGCTGGTCGACGAGGCTATCGGCGAACTCATGCTGGGCGTGCGGGCGGCTCGTGATGCGGCGGTCCTGCAAGTCTGGCGCCTGTCGGTCGTCGGCGGCGTCATGACCGGCTGCCCGGAATTCTTCGCCCGGCTGGCCACGTCGGCGGCGGGCCTCGGCGCCGATCCGGTTGAGCTGATCGGCGATCCGGCGGCCGCAGTACTCGCCGCGCTCACCCAGCTCGCCGGGGCCGACCGGACGCGGCTGTCCGATCCCCGGATCGACCAAGACGTCTGGAGCCTGGAGCTAGCCGAACCAAACGCGGAGAGGGCTGACTAGTGGACATTGTCGAGTGCGACTTCGAGTTCACCGGCTTCGACGATCACCTCGTCAAGGCGGGAACGTCGGTGTACCTGTGGAACCTGTGCCGCCAGTTCCAGGCCGCCGGCCACCGGGTCACCGGCCTCACTCCCGCGCACGGCCTGCTCGGGCGCCTGCGGAAACGGTATGAGGTCAGCACACTCGACTGGCAGTACTCGGCCGACATCCCAGTCCGGCTCGATCCGGCCATCTGGCCCGAATTCGCGGGGCAGGCGATAGTCCCGGTGACGGCGACCGCACATCGGATTGACATCGGCGGCGTGCAGATAATCTTCCTGTCCGGCGGCCTGCTCGACGACTACCCCGACAGCTTCTATCCCCCGCGGGAGCTGGAGGGGCACAGCCTGGGCTTTCTCAAGCCGCTGATATTTCAAGTGGTAGCGACCCGGTTCCTGGCCGACATGCCCATCGGCACCGTGCTGCACATGCATGAGCCGGCCTATCACTACCTCATCCTGGCCGCCCTGCGAGGCCGCGGGCTAGTGACGGTCTCCACCGTGCAGACCAACATGCCGGTCAACACCAAGGTCTACGAGCCCGAGGTGAGCACGCTAACGTCGTTCCTGGGCGGTGATCCCGGTGTGACGGCAGGACTGACCGATCCGCCGGTGCCGCCAGCGTTGCGGGAGTTCCTCCCGGCGGCATTGCTGTACGACGACCGGCCGGAGCGCCCTGGGCACAACTACATCAGCCTGCTCGGCCTGGTGGCCAGGTGCGCGGATGCGCTGGACTTCCTGTCCGAGGGGCAGCTCGACCACGCGCTCACCCAGGCAGGCGGCCCGTTCGAGCAGGTCTTCGGAGGATTCTCGGCCCGCCGGGTGCTCCTAGACCGGAAAGACCGGCTATTCGTCGGTGGCTGCGCCATCGGCGATGAATGGCTGGACCTGCAGCGCAGCGACTCGAGACGAAAGCAGACGCTGACCTCGCTCGGGCTCGATCCGGCTCTGCCGACCGTCTACCACAACGCTCGCTATACGGTGCAGCACAAGGGACAGCAGGAGCTGTTCCGGGCAATCGCGCGTCTGCTCGGCGAGGGCGAGCGGTTCAACGCGCTCCTGCATTGCCTGGCGCCGCAGCCGCCAGCCGATCCCGATATGGCCCTGCTGGTCAGCCGGTACCCAGGACTGGTCCGGATAGTCACTGGGCCGATGACCCAGGCGGAGCTGACCGAGTGGGCGCTCGCCAGCGACCTATGCCTGTTCCCGTCGAAGTTCGAGATGGACACGTTCCTGATGGCCATGGGCGAGGCGATGGCCGCCGGGGCGGTTCCGATCGCGACCGCGCAGCAGGGCATGCGGCATTTCGGGCATGCATTCGACTTGACCGACCCGGCCGCCACCGGGCTGGCCCTGCCGCGCTCGTTCCAGATCAACGATCCCGTGCTGACCGAAGCACTTTGCGACGGACTCCGTCGCATGCTGCACATGATGCGCGCCGAGCCTGCGCGGTTCGAGGCCATGCGCGACCGATCCGTCGCCGTTGCCCGGCAGTTCTCCTGGCGGCAGACAGCGGATCGCTTCGCGGAGATCTTCGCCGCCGCGGCAAGGCTCAGCGACTACGCGAAGCCCAGTGATCATGCGAAGCCGAGCGGCCAGGAATCGGATCGGGGGAGCGGTTCCGATGCGTGACGTGCGCGCCGCCCTGCTGGCCGGCGGGCGCGGCGAGCGCATGGGGCGCCTCACCGATGCGATATGCAAGCCGATGGTGCCGTACGGGGGCGGCTGCAGGCTGGTGGACTTCAGCCTGGCCAACGCCGTGCGATCCGGCGTGCCCGAGCTGGTGCTGATGTCGCAGCACCTCGAACGCGACCTGATCGATCACCTGCTGCGCTGGTGGGATCGCCGCGACCAGATGCACGTGCATCTGGGACCGCACGAGGCGATGATCGACCGCGCCGGCAATGGTCACGGCCTACTGCCGGACCTGACGCTCCCTGCCCGGCCTGCCGAGCACGGCACGGCAGACGCGCTGCTGACCAACCAGGAGTGGCTGTTCACGCCCGGCTGCCGCGACCTGCTCGTCCTGCACGCCGACCACGTGTACCACTTCGATTACCGGCCCATGCTACGCGAGCACCGAGAGACCGGAGCGGGCGTGACGATCGGGGTCCAGCACATCAACCGGCGTTTCGTCCGCTTGTTCGGGATGGTCGAGGTAGATCAGGAAGGCTGGGTGCGCAGCCTGATCGAGAAGCCGGCCGAGCCGACTTCCGATCTCATCTTCACCGCATTCTGCCTGTTCCGCGCCGACATCCTGCGGCAGGTGCTGACCGTCCTCAGCCAGCTGCCGTCCGGCGACTGGCAGCACGACATCAGTCGCGACATCTTGCCGTTCATGATCCAGGAAGGGTACCGGGTGCGGGCGTTTCCGGTAACCAGCTACTGGGCCGACATCGGCACCGTGGAGCGGTACCTGCTAGGCCATCTCAACCTCGTCCGCTCGCCGGCCGCGCTGCCGCTCAGTGAAGTGCCGCGGACACTGCCGGGGGCCCGCCCGACGCTGACTGCGGAGGACGGTGTCGTCTCCAGCGATCCGCTGACCCCCGGCGCGCGGGTGCGCGAGAGCGTGCTCTATCCAGGCAGCGTGATCGAGCCAGGCGCGCGGGTGGAGCGTTCGGTCGTGCTCCCCGGTGCTCGGGTAAGCGCCTGCGCGGAGCTGCGTGACACGATCGTCCTGCCCGGGGAGCAGCTAACGAGACCCCGGTCGGGGCTGGCCGACCTCGCCTGAACCTGACCCGGAGGCAGCTCAACGGCCCGGAGCCGGCCGCTGTCACGTAACCGGAGCGGTGATGATCCCGAGGTTCTTCATGATCGATTCCCCGGCGGTCACTGGCTCCTTGCCCGCGCCTCCCCCGGCGGGGGGCTCCAGCGGGGTGATCACCGTGTCGGGGTCGGCCTCGAAGAAGAAAACGAGAGAGAACAGCTCCTCGGCCGGCGCCTCCGGGCTGGGTGGCAGCACCCGATGCCGCAGCGCTCGCCACCGGCCGTCTGTCCACCGGTTCATCAGGTCGCCGAGTATCACGGCGAGTGAGGAGGGATCGTACGGGGGAACCCCCCACCCGCCGTCGGTGCTCCACACCTCCAGGCCGCCCACACCGAGCTGGCGATCCAGCAGGCTCAGCGACCCGAAGTCGAAGTGCGGCCCGACTCGCATCTGGCCGGGCTGGACGATCCCGACGGTGGCCAGCGGCGGATACCAGTTCACGTTCTGCGTCCAGGTCGCACGCCGGGCCTGGGAGGTGAAAAAGTCCTCGGGGACGCCAAGGACGACGGCCAGCATCTCCAGCACCTGGAGCGCGACCCGCACCATGTGCTCGGTGTACCGCTCCGCGACGGTGCGCAGCCCGGGAACCTCCGCCGGCCATCTGTTCTCCGGGTAGTACAGCGCGTCGAACTCGGCGTTCCCCGTGCGGTGCGTGGGACCCATGTGAAATGCCTCGTGCAGGTCCGGCGCGCTCTCGCCGCCTTCAATCGCAGCCGCGGCCAGCAGGCCGGGCCCGGTCCAGCCGTTGTCGTAACGCCCCTGCACCGCATATCTGGCCTTCTGTTCATCCGTGAGGGCGAAGAACTGACGGCCGCAAGCGCGCATTTCCTCGGCAAGGCCCGCAGGTACACCATGACCGCGCAGCAGAAACATGCCAGCCTGCCGCAGGGCGTCGTCGGTTTCCCGAAAAATTTCGCTGCGCCGCTCAGGATCCGCGGCGGTCCATTCAGCAAAATCAATGGTTGGTAGCTGGATCATGTCGGGCCACCTCGGTGTCCAGTGCGTACCATTAGGTTACATCTGTCGCCCAGAAATGGGATACTAGCGGTCGTGATGAATGAGCGCAGCCTCGGCCTGTCCGGCATAGCCGTTCCCCCATTGGGCATGGGCTGCTGGGCAGTAGGCGGGCCATTCTGGCATGACGCCACCCCACTCGGCTGGGGGCAAGTGGACGACGACGAGTCGACGAAGGCCATCCAGCTTGCCTTCGATCTGGGGATCAGGCTCTTCGACACGGCGGATGTTTATGGCACAGGCCGGAGCGAGCGAGTCCTGGGCCTCGCGCTGTCCGGCCACCGCGACGAGGCGGTGATCGCCAGCAAGTGGGGAAACACCTATGACGAGTCAAGCAAGCAGCTGCTGACGCCGGATATAACGCCTCAGTACATGCGCCGTGCTCTCGAGGCATCATTGCGCCGTCTCCGCACCGACTACCTCGACATTTACCAGTTTCATCTGGCCGACGTCGAGCCAGCCGACACCATGCCCCTGGTCGAGGAGCTGGAGTCACTCGTCGCTGCCGGGAAGATCAGGACATACGGGTGGAGCACCGATGATCCTCAGCGCGCCGCCGCCTGGTCGGCCGGCAAACATTGCCAGCTGGTACAGCACGAACTGAACGTGCTGCGGGATACGCCTGAGATGCTGGCTCTCGTTGAAAGCCGGAACTGGGCGAGCCTTAATCGCGGCCCGCTGGCCATGGGCCTGATCAGCGATAAGTACGTGCCCGACACCCTGCTTCCTGACGACGATGTGCGTGGCAGGCCGGCGCCAGAGTGGATGCGATACTTTGACCACGGAAGGCCGTCAGCGCCGTGGCTGGCCCGCCGGGATGCGATAAGAGACATCCTGACCAGCGGCGACCGTTCGCCGGTACAGGGCGCGCTGGCCTGGATCTGGGCCCGCAGTACCGCAACCATCCCGATACCGGGCTTCCGTACGGTGGGTCATGTCCGGGAGAATGCTGGGGCCATCGAACATGGACCTCTTAGCGACAGCGAAATGGCCGAAATAGCCAGGATCCTATCCTGAGGTCAGTCGCAGACAGTCTCGCGGCGATCGTGACGCGCGTGTCTGTGGCAGGGGCTGCTGCGCGCCGATCCGCTACTTGAGCAGTTGCCGCGCCATGACCACGCGCTGGATCTGGTTCGTGCCCTCATAGATCTGCGTGATACCCGAGCTATGGGCAGTTCCCGCAGGTAGATGGCCTAGCGCAGGGCACGGTGTCAGCACAGATCCAGCACCGATGGCTAGCCGACGATGGGGTCCATCACTCACATGCAGGCCTGCGCCCGACGATGCGTGGCGGGCTGAGGAAAGCATGAGGTCGGCGCCGCTGGCCTGGCTGTGTAGCGCGTCAATCCGGCCGCAGATGAACTCGTGATGCTTGCCGTCGCAGGCCAGGTCTCGCAACCTCAGCCGCCTGTCCGCGAGAAGCCACCAGTCCAGCCCGTCTCTGCTCACTCTTCGTCGGCCTGCCCGGCAAGATCGCCGCTGCCGCTGCCGGGGCCCTGCACTCGCGCAGCGGCCAGACCCGCACGGAAAGCTTCGATCTCGGCTATGACGTGTTCGACAAACCGCCTGGTGCCCACGAGGCTTGCCACAACAACCGCCTCACCGCCCGACAGTTCGACCACCAGAGTCGACCAACTTGATCCGCCCGGAGCCCGACCAACCCGGAAGCCGACGATGGACGCCCACGGGATGGTCTTGCGGCGCAGGTAACGGTGATACACCAAGCCATCCGTTTTGAGCTCAAGGTGCTGGTCCACGAGGACGCCGACCACAAGGCAGATCCCGAACACCGAGACGAGCACCCCGGCGGCGATCTCTCCGGCGGCTCCGCGCGACGTGTCGGCGGCCATGGCAATACCGATCACCAGGAACAGGAACCCGCCGACCGAACCCCCGATGGTCGGGATGACCGAGCGGTACTTGCGCCGTGCGTTTTCTTGATACATGCCGTTGCCCTGCAGCCTGTTCCGCCCCCGCCCACACCGCTAGGGGAATGGTACTGCCGTTGAAAAATACGGGGTCATGGCCCGGCGCTTCGCCGACGCCGAGCTGCACGAGATCCCAGATCACTGGTATCCCCCTGGTGACCGCAAAGGACGATGCCGGCCCGAGGCCTTGAGTCAGGAAGGCGCCGGCACCCCCGAAGGAGCCGGTCAGCGTGAGCCGGAGCCGACGGTCAACAAGAGATCGACCCCGTTTGCGGTCAGCGACCGGGCGAAGCCGTACGACTGGATGCGCTGGTCTTCACGAACTATGCAGGCCCCTGCAAGCGCGCCACCGCACCAGAGAGTAGCTGCTCGGACGCACACGTGAGGAGCGCGCCGATTGTGGCTAGGGTGCCACGGTTGTTCTTGATGAACCGTCCGGCGTCTACGAGGCCGTGCCAGATGATGGTGAAGAGGTTGGTGGCGGTGTCTTCTTGGTGTATGGCTCCCGCGTGCCGAGGTCGCGTTCTCCGGGCGCGTCGGGGCGAACCCGTGCGTCCGCGCGCCTCCGGCAGTACCGAAGTCGCCGCCGCCACGAACACTCCCGAGCCCACGCCGCGTCCCCATGTTCTGGGTGCCCCGCTAACGACCTCGGCCTGCGCACGGTTTACCCCGCGATCGGGGCCTGACAGCCACATGGTCGGCGAACTGACCGCACCTGCCAGCCCTTAGTGGGCTCTAGTGGCATACGACCACTAGAGCCCACGGATTGGGTCTATGGAGTGGTGAACTCGACCGGGATACCGCCGATCACCTGCTCGATGTGCGAACCAGCGGCTTGCTCGTCAATGGTGAGCACGTCCTGGTTGAGGAACGGTGTGCCAAACGCAGCGGTAATTGCGGTCAAGGTGCCGGGGATGGTCCTGGTGGCGCCGGGCGGGATCGTCACCGTGGGACTGGTCACCCCGTCGAATCCCGTGTACGGCAGCTCATTAATGTTCTGCTGCGATGTCGCGGCCAGCGTATAGGCACCGGACCTCCTGCCGGTGTTGGTCACCGTGACGCTGAAGTTGACGCTGCCGCCCACAGGCAGGGACACGGAGGCGGAGTCGGGCACGTTGTTCGCCGAGAAGGTGGGGACCGCGCCGTAGCTCGCATGACCGTGGACGTTCTGGGTGAACTCCTTCCCGCTGGCCGTCTCATCCAGCGTTACCTGGATCGTCCACAAGCCAGGCTCCGGGTTGGGCACCGACAGCTCGGTACGGGTGATCGGCGAGCTGCCCGGCTGGAGCGCCGCGATCGGTGTCTGCGCGTAGTCAACAACGTTCGACCCGGCCCCTCCCCCGGGAGAGCTAGGCGCGGTCAGGGCGTAGCCGATGGCGTTGTCCGCGCTGATGTCGGCCGTGTGGAAGTTGACATTCAGGCCCGGTTCACCCGACGGCACGTCGATCTGGTAGGTCAACATCGGGCCCTGGCCACGGGCGACACTGCTCGCGAGGTTGGCCACGAACTTCCCGCCGGCCGACGGAATCAGGGTCTGCCTGGTCACCGGCACGGAGACCGCGCCGCCCACGCTGCCGGCGAACTGAATCGACTCGGCATGCTGCCCAGCGGCCGCCGGGAACCGGATCGAGACCGGGATTCTCGCGCTCGAGTGGCCCGGGATGCTCACCGGGCCGCTCGCCCTGGCTGTGATGTAGTTCTGCGTGCTGAACTTGACCACAATCGGGCCCCGGTAGGAACCTGGCGCCAACGGCGCCGCCTGCAGGTGCGAGCGGCCGTTGTTCCAGTAGAAGGCCGCTGTCCACTGTCCTGGCGTCGGGTTAGACACCTCCACGTGCTGCAGGTTGGACACCGGGCCTGTGGGGGTTGTGGAGAAATCGTAGGAGATCTGCACCAGCCGACCCCGCGGGTCGAACAGGAACATCGCTATTACCGCGTTATTGTCCGGGTTCGGCGTCCTGAAGTCCGCGTTCAGCCGGTCGACGCCGCGCGGGACTCTGAACGTGATCGGGGCAGCGGCCGTCGGTCCGGTCGGCGGCACCGGGGCCGAGGCGGGCGGTGCGGACACATTCTCGGTCACGGTCGGGCCGAGCTGGGTCGCCCGGCCAAGCCAGCGGAACTTGGCCGTCACCGTTTGCGCCTGCGATGCGGAGTTGTAGAGCGAAACACTCTGCGTGGTAGCTGACCCACCGGTTCCGGTCAGCCGAAGCTGCGTAGGTGACGGGATGAGGGCCGAGGAGCCAGAATGCCTGGTGACCGTCGTACCCGGCGCCTGTTGCGCTGCGCGCACCGCCGCGTACACGTTGACCAGGCCCGCACCTTGCTCGGAAGCGGGCGCGTCGATGTCCGTTGCGGTACCGCAGAGGATCTCCTTGACCAGTGCGGGCGAGGGCCGCCCCCCGCGATGGCTGTCGGCGTAAGCCTGGATCACGTCCGCTGCCGCACCCGCGACCAGCGGTGCCGACTCGCTGGTGCCGCCGAACGCCTCAGTCACAGTGTTGCCGGGGCAGCCGTTCGCCACGGCCACGGGGTCTAGCGAGCAAGCCGCCTCGCCGCCGTAGCCAATCGCCACCAGGTCGGGCTCGTCGTTGTTCGGCGCGGGCCCGCCTGAGGACAGCGCTGTGATGTTGTTGTTCACCCAGCCTGAGTAGCCGTACGCCTGGGCGTTGAGCCGAAGCGCCGTTGTAGCGCCGACGCCGATGACGTTCGGATCTGACGCGGGCACCTCCAGCGTCTGGTCCACGCCCTCGTCCCCCGATGAGACCACCACGGTGATGCCGGCCGCCACGTAGGCGTCCTCCGCGGTGGAGAACGGCGAGAAGTCGAAGCCGAACAGCGATCCGAAGCCGAACGACTCAGACACGACATCGGCGTGCTCGTTCACGACCGCGTTATCGATGCCCGCGATGACCTCGGACTCCGGGGCCCGCAACGCACCCGGCGGAATCTGGCCCTGCGGGCCAAGGGTGTTCTCGTCCACGATCGTCGCGCCCGGCGCGTCACCCTCGATGGTGAACGTGCAGCCCTTCGGCAGGTGCGAGAACGGCAACTGGGTCGACATGTCGTAGACCACGTCGCCCTGCGCCGCCACGGAGGACACGTCACCGTACACCTCGTCATCGCCGGCGTCCGCGTTCGGCGTCGGACTGCCGGCCACCACGTGCTGCCCGTCCGGACGGATGAAGTTCGGGTTCCCCGCCACATTGTTCGCGTTGGAGATGGCGACGATCACGCCCTTGCCGGTGGCGATCTTGGACGACTGATCCGGATCGGACGGGTCCGCCTGGTCCACGACGTGCATCAGGGACAGCGCCTCGGGCTCGAGCAGCGGCTTCTTCGGGTTGGCCGGGCACAGTCGCTGGCTCAGTGCGGCTGGCGTCCCCGTGCTGGCCTGGGCTGGCGGCTCGATTCGCGTCATCATCGCGTCCGGCGAGATCGACGCCACCGCCGGGTTCGACTGCAGTTGCGCCACCGCCTTCGCCGACAGGTGCGCGGCCACGGCGTTCACGCCATCCAGTTGCCGCAGATCGACGCCGCCTGAGGACTTGATCGCCGACACCACAGGGGCTTGCGCGGTCTTTAGCGCCTGCAGGCGCGCGCCGCCATGGCCGACTTTCAGGCTCGAGTACTGGTTCTTCAGCGTCACGATGACCGGGCCGCCCGAGGCGGCGGAGCCGATGACAGGTGCCAGCGGCGCGGCCTGAGCAGCGGGGATGCTAGCAACGACGACCCCGCTGACGCCGAGTGTGAACGCGAATATCGGTATGGCTGTCCCCATCACAAGGCGGCGATGCACGGATCCCCTCCAGTCGTTCGCCGGGCGCGCGGAGCGGGGTCACCTCAAGCGCAAGGTGTAGCCAAACAGATATGCCTGGTATCCCTTGTCCTTTACCCCACATCCTGCACAGGCGCATATGGCATCAATTTCGCTGGTAACTTCCCATGGCCTCGCCCGCGTGTCAACGATCAGAGTCGGTTCGCTCGCGCACTGCAGCCCAGGCCGATTGGGTTGGTGGCGAGTGGCGAAGGTTTAGTGGAAGCCGGTCGCAGACTGGCGCTTGGAAATGTTCACGGCCCGGTCGACCGACCGGCGCATCACTTCAGCAGCTGCCGCGCCATCACCATGCGCTGAATCTGGTTCGTTCCCTCGTAGATCTGGGTGATCTTGGCGTCACGCATCATGCGCTCGACCGGGTAGTCGTGAACGTACCCGTAGCCGCCGAGCAACTGCACGGCGTCCGTCGTCACCTCCATGGCGACGTCGGAGGCGAAGCACTTGCAGGCCGAGGAGATGAACGTCAGGTCGTCGGCCCGGTCCCCCTGCATGGCTCGCTCCGAGCGCGCGGCCGCGGCGTAGGTCAGCTGCCGGGCGGCTTCGACCTTCATGGCCATGTCGGCCAGCATGAACTGCAGTCCCTGGAACTCGGCGATGGCCTTGCCGAACTGCTTGCGCTCCTTGACGTAGCCGGCGGCGTAGTCGAGCGCGCCCTGCGCGATGCCGAGAGCCTGCGCCGCGATCGTGACCCGCGTATGGTCCAGCGTCGCCAGCGCCGTCCTGAACCCCGTGCCCTCTGCGCCGATCCTGCGGCTGGCCGGGATCACGCAGTTGTCGAAGTACAGCTCCCTGGTCGGCGACCCCTTGATGCCGAGCTTGTGCTCAGGCGCGCCGAAGGAGAACCCCGCGTCGTCTTTGTCGACCACGAACGCGGAGATGCCGTTGGCCCCGGCCGACGGGTCGGTCACCGCCATCACGGTGTAGTACTGCGAGATGCCAGCGTTCGTGATCCAGCGCTTGGTGCCGTTGAGCACGTAGCTGTCGCCGTCGCGGACCGCGCGCGTCTTCATCGCGGCTGCGTCCGAGCCTGCCTCCGGCTCCGACAGCGCGTAGGAGAACATCGCCGCGCCGCTGGCCACCGGCGGCAGGAACTGCTGCTTGAGCTCCTCGGAGGCGGCGAGCAGGAGCGGCACGGTACCGAGCTTGTTCACCGCGGGAATCAGCGAGGACGAGGCGCACGCCCTGGCGACCTCCTCGATGACGATCACGGTGGCGATGGCATCGGCCCCCGCACCGCCGTATTCCTCCGGAATGTGCACAGCGTGGAGGTCGGCCTTGACCAGCGCGTCGTGCGCTTCCTGCGGGAACTCGGCGGCCTCGTCCACCTTGGCCGCATGCGGCGCGATCTTCTCCTCAGCCAGGGCGCGGACCGATTCGCGGAGCGCCTCGTGCTCTTCTGACAGCGCGAACGCGGGGAAGTCATGGCTCATAGACTCGATAGTAGGACGTCCTACCGAATGAGCGAGCGAGCACAGCGAGCGAGCACAGCGAGTGGGCACAGCCAGCGCGCGCCTCAGCCAGCCCCGACGCGATGATGAGGCGGTGACTTCCGAAACCGACCTGCTGTCCGCCGCGGGCCAGCAGCTGCTGGACTCGCTCCGCGGCGAGGATGTCACCCCCGACCGCGCGCTCGTGCTGGCCAGCGAGCTGCGCGGGCGCTACCCCCCCGGCCTCATCGCCGCCGCGCTGACCCAGCAGTCGCTCCGGATGGCGGCCAGGGCCAAGTTCAGCCGGGCCGACGTGATGTACTTCACGCGCGCCGGCCTCGAGCAGGCGTCCTCCGAGCTCACCGCCGGGCACAGCGCCAGGCGCTTCGCCGGCCTCGACCTGATCGCGGACCTGTGCTGCGGCATCGGCGGCAACCTAGCCGCCCTCGCCGACGCCGCCGGCCACGTTCTCGCCGCCGATGCCGACCTGCAGACCCTTCGTTTCGCTCAGCGGAACGGGCTGGCGCTCGGGCTCGCGGACCGGGTCACGCCGGTGTGCGCCGACGTCACCGGCCTGGCGCTCGACTTCCGCCGGGGTCCCGCGGCGGCCTTCATCGACCCGGCCAGGCGGGCGGGGTCGCGGCGGTTCCGGGCGGGTGACAGCCAGCCGCCGCTGGACTGGTGCCTCGGCCTCGCCGGCCAGGTCCCGGCGGTCGGAATCAAGGCGGCCCCCGGCCTGCCCCACGAGGTCGTCCCGCCGGGCTGGGAACTCGAGTTCGTCGCGGTCGAGCGCGGCCTGAAGGAGGCGCTGCTGTGGTCCCCGGCGCTGGCAACCTCGTCCCGGCGCGCGACGGTCCTGCCTGCTGGTCACACGCTGACGCCGGCTCCGGGCCCGCCGGTGCCGGTCGCTCTGCCTGGCGGCTACCTGCTCGACCCGAATCCCGCCGTGACCAGGGCCGGACTGGTTGAGGAGCTGGCCCGCGCCGTCGGGGCCTGGAAGATCGATTCGATGATCGCGTTCCTGAGCGCGGACGAGGAGATCCGCACCCCGTTCGCCCGCACGCTGCGGGTCCTGGAGTCCATGCCGTGGAACGAGCGGCAGGCCGCCCGCCGGCTGCGCGAGCTCGGCATCGGGACGGCCGACATCCGCCGGCGCGGGCTGGCCGGAGACGTCGAGCAGATCCGCAGGCGACTGGGCCTGCGGGGCGAGGGCAGCGCCGTGATCGTGCTGACGCGCCAGGAAGGCAGACCGTGGGGCCTCATCTGCACGCCGGCGTGAGCTCGCGCCCTGGCGCCCGTCAGTCCGGCGCGGACCGCTCGGACAGCTCGCTGGCCGCGGCGCGGAGTCGTTCCCCTTTCGCTTGCGCGGTTGCCCGCAGGTCGGCCTGAAAGGCAGCGACGCGGTCGGCGAGCCGGCCATCGCTCGCCGCCAGGATCCGCACCGCCAGAAGGCCGGCGTTGCGAGCGCCGCCCACCGAGACCGTGGCCACCGGGATCCCGGCCGGCATCTGCACGATGGACAGCAGCGAGTCCAGCCCGTCCAGGTGCGCGAGCGGCACGGGCACTCCGATCACGGGGAGGGTCGTGACGGAGGCGAGCATGCCCGGCAGGTGGGCGGCGCCGCCCGCCCCGGCAATGATGACCTTGATCCCCCGCCCGGCCGCGGCCTGCCCGAAGCTGATCATGTCCGCGGGCATCCGGTGCGCGGATACGACGTCGGTCTCCCAGGGGACGTCGAACTCCGCCAGCGCCTCGACGGCCTGCTGCATCACCGGCCAGTCCGAGTCGCTGCCCATCACGACGCTGACCACTGGCTGATCGCTCACCGGAAGTCCCCCTCGTCCTCGGTGCCGTCGGCCAGGTAGCTCGCCGCCCGCCGGGCCCGGCCGCGAACCTGATCGAGGTCACGGCCGAGCGCCGTCACGTGGCCCACCTTGCGGCCCGGCCGCACCGGCTTCCCGTAGAGGTGCACCTTGACCGCCGGGTCGGCCGCCATCACGTGCGTCAGCCTGGACCGCAGGTCGGGATCTTCGCCGCCGAGGATGTTCACCATCACCGAGTACCTGCTGGCCAGGGCAGGCGAGCCGAGCGGGAGGTTGAGCACGGCGCGCAGGTGCTGCTCGAACTGCGAGGTCACCGCGCCCTCGATCGTCCAGTGGCCGCTGTTGTGCGGCCGCATGGCCAGCTCGTTGATGACCAGCCGGCCCCCGGTCTCGAACAGTTCCACGGCCAGCAGCCCGATAACGCCGAGGTCCCTGGCGATGGCGAGGCCCAGCCCCTGTGCGTGCGCGGCCAGGCCGGGCGCGAGGCCCGGCGCGGGCGCGACCACCTCGCGGCAGATCCCGTCCTGCTGCACGGTCTGGACGACGGGGTAGGCCGCCCCCTGGCCGCTCGGTGCCCTGGCGACGAGGATGGCCAGCTCGCGGTCGAAGCGAATGTACTCCTCGGCAATCAGCGTGAGTCCGTGGCTCAGGACCTCGGCCGCCTCGTCGGGGCCGCCGCAAACCCAGACTCCGCGGCCGTCGTAACCGCCGGTTACCGCCTTGAGCACGACCGGCCAGCCGGCCTCGGCCGCGAACGAGGTCACCCCGGCCAGATCGCTGACCGGGGCGTGGCGCGGGCACGCGTAGCCGAGCTCGGTCAGCCGCTGCCGCATGGCCTGCTTGTCCTGGGTGTAGCGCAGCGGCGCCGAACCGGGCCGGACCGCGTGCCCGGCCGCTTCCATGGCCTCGACCAGCGGGCCCGGTACGTGCTCGTGGTCGAAGGTGACCACATCGCAGCCCGCCGCGAACGCCATCAGGTCGGGCAGCGAGCGGTAGTCGCCGATCACGGACTCGGCGGCCACCTGGGCCGCGCTGTCGTCGGCCGCAGCCGCGAGCACCCGGAAGCAGATGCCGAGGCCGGCGGCCGGGCCGCTGGTCATCCGGGCCAGCTGGCCGGCGCCGACCATGCCGACCACCGGGGCCGGGTCGGAAGCGGGAGTCTCATCCATTACCCGCCGTAGCCTATCCGGGTCAGAATCGCCCGTGCTCCAGGTCGCCGGACCGGCCGTGAGCAGCCTTCGCGTTCGTCACGGCGGCTGGTCACCGGTGGCCGCAGGCCGTCCTGGCACTCCCCCGTCACTCCCCGGCAGCGCTGGGTCCGATGCTGCCGGTCAGTGACCGTTCCTTTGCTCGGGCAGGAGTTGTCGGCCAGCGTTCTCATGGGTGTCGGCCGCGCCGACAAGCAGTGCGCGGCCGACGTCCCGATCGGTGTCTCAGGACCGTGTGCTCCCATGGCGTGTCCTGTGCGCGAGCAAGGGGACGAGGGTTTGGGCGTTCGGGCTGCCCAAGCCGGTGACCGGGTCCCAGCCCGAGCCGGCCCGGTAGCCGACGAAGAGGCCGGTTGGCCAGAACACCGAGTTGTCGCCGGTGACCACGTCGTGGAAGGCGCGGTGGTAGGCGGGGCTGCGGGCGATGGCGTAGATGGCCGGGTTGACGAAGCCGAGGTGGTGGCCGGCGTCCTGGTCGGCCAGGGCGATCACTGCGGCCCACAGCGGGGTGGCTGCGCTAGTGCCCTGGGCTGGGTACGGGACTCCGCCGGTAAACATCAGCGTCATCGCGGTGAAGGAGTCAGCGTCGGCGCTGACGTCGGGGACGCCCCGCATGCGGCCGATGCGCCGGACGCCATCCTGGTAGGACGGCCGGAGGAACAGAGAGCTGTAACCGCCAGCAGAAGCGCTCGTGTCGGAGTTCCAGGCCATCTCGCCCTGGTAGGCGCCTGTGACGAAGCTGGCGTCCAGGGCGGTGCCGCCGACACCCAGCACCAGCGGGTCGGAGGCGGGCAGGCTGACCTGCCTGGGCGGGCCATTGTCGCTGATCACGCCAGTGTCCCCGGAGGAGGTGACAACCGTGACGCGGCGGCCGGCGGCCTGCTGCAGCGCCGCGTGCAGACGGGCAACCTGGGCCGGGCTGAAGAGGTGCTCAGCGTGGCTACCGCTGATCGAGACCACCGCCGCGTTCTCGGTGATGGCGGCGTGGATCGTTCCGATCACGGCGGCGGTAAAGTTCGCCGCGCTGGCCGTGGCATTGTGCGGTACGAGGACTACGTCGAGGGTGGCACCAGGCGCGATCGCGTGGACGATCTCGGTGTCCTCGACCTCCTCGGTTCCCGCGACGTAGGGCGCACTGGCCCCGGCGAGGCCAGTGGTGATCTTTAGCTTCGCCGCGGGCAGGCCGAACTTGCGGTCGAAGGCGGCCAGGTCTTTGCGGATGTCGGTGAAATCGCTGCCAGGGCGCTCGGCGAGCTCGGGCATCACCACGGTCTCGCCTTTGCCGCTGATCCCGCGCTTGAGCAGCGGCGCCACGCCGTATGCCACTTGGTACTCTGCGGGGCTGTAGCACTGGATGAAATAGCCGGGCGGCCCGCACACCACCGGGCCCGGTTGCACGGCGGCCGCATCGGACCGGTCGACCGTCGCGGCCTTTGCCGGGCGGGCGGGCGCGGCCGACGCAGACACCGCGGCCAGGCACGCTGCCAAGCCTGCCGCAGCAACCAGGCTCGCCGCTCGCGACAGCCGCCGCGGCCCGTCCTCGGGCCGCGTTGCCGCGTGCGGTCTCACACCGACGATCCATTTGACCGGCATGGCATTCCCCTTCGTCGAATTGCTTGTCCATCACCTCGTCTATTGCCTGCTGCGCGGCTCAGGTTCACGGAAGAGACGGAAACGCCGCCGCGCCTCGGACGGGCGGTGGTGTGGTTACGGGCCCCGAAGTTGTCGGCGGATGCCACAATTGCGGTAAGCGCGGGGCGCTGGCCGCCCTTTTCAAGAGGGCCCGAGAGCCAGGCAGCGAGCTGGCCAGCCCTGCGTCCCGCGCGCTCATCTCACGATGCGCCTGCCGCTCCCCAGAAGCACTCCCCGGCAGGCCGGAGACCCGCAGTGACGTGGGTTCCGCACCTAGCCGCCGTAGCCTACGGGCTCGCCTGGGCGGGTGGCAGCGCTGCCTTTGGCTAGGCCGGCCCGACGACGGCCGGGCGCTCCTCGGCGTCGGCCGTCGCATGCGGGAGGAACAGCGCGAACACTGCCGGCCGCGGCCGCACCAGCACCACCTGGCCGCCGTCGGCGGCCGCGATGGTCCGGGCGAGCGCCAGGCCCAGGCCGGTGCCGCCAGGAGAGCCGCTCACGCTGCGCTCGAATATCCGCGGGGCCAGCTCGGCCGGAACGCCGCTGCCTTCGTCCCTGACCTCGACCACGACCGACCGCCGCGTGCGCGACGTCCTGATCGTCACCGTGCCCGCGCCGTGCACCAGCGCGTTGTCCAGCAGCGTGGCGATGACCTGCGAGGCTCCGCCCGGCGTGGCGAACGCGTAGAGTCCTCTCTCGCCCGTCACCATCAGCCGCCGGTCGATCCGCCGGAAGGCAGGCTCCCACTCCACGACCTGCTGCCCGACGATCTCGTCGACGCTCGACAGGGCCGGGGCGCCCGAGGATGACCGGCGGGCGCGGCCGAGCAGCTGGCCGACCACCTCGGCGAGGCGCTCGGTCTGCGCGAGCGCGGCCGCGCCTTCCTCCCTGACCACCTCGGGCTGGTCGGCGGCGTCGATCATCTCCTCCAGGCGCATCGACAGCGCGGTAAGCGGCGTCCTGAGCTGGTGCGACGCGTCGACGGAGAATTCCCGCTCGGCCGACAGCAGCTCGTTGATCCGCTGGGCGGAGCCATCCAGGCCCTCGGCGACCCGGTCGAGCTCCTGGATCCCGTACCGGCGGCCGAGCGGGCTCGAGTCGCCCGAGCCAAGCCGGTCAGCCGCCGTCGCCAGCTCCTGCAGCGGCCGGAGCAGCCGCCGGGCATAGCCGAGGCCCAGTACGACCGCGATGCCGACCGCGACCAGCGCCACCGCGAAGATCAGCAGCAGCGCCTTGGCGACGTTGCCCGAGACAAAAGAGTCGTCGGCCGCGACGGTGACCGTGAAGTTGGGCGTGGTGGCTGCCTGGCTCATGGAATCGCCGGGCCGCAGCCGGACGCCTTCCCTGATCACGCCGCCGCCATTCTGCCTGATCACGACGTAGCGGTCGGTCAGCGCCAGGGCCAGCTGGGTGGCGTCCGGCGGCAGGCTCGAGTCCCATCGCTCCTGGAGGCTGTTGGCCACCGTCTGGGCGTCGCGGTGCAGCTGCTGATTCGCCTCGTCGAACTGGAGGCGGGTCAGCACGAAGCCCAGCGGCAGGCCGAGCGCGAGCACTGCGGCGACCGCCACGGCGATCATGGAGATCAGCAACCGTCGCTGCATTGCCTTGCTCCTGGTCCTACGTGCACGCCGCCATCAGCCTCCGGCGCGGTCAATCCCCGCGTTCAAATCTAAACCCGACCCCGCGCACGGTCGTGATGTACTGCGGGCTGTGAGCGTCGTCGCCCAGCTTGCGGCGCAGCCACGAGACGTGCATGTCGAGCGTCTTGGTCGAGCCCCACCACTTGCTGTCCCAGACCTGCCGCATGATCTGCTCGCGGGTCACGACCTTTCCGGCCTCCGCGACCATGAGCGCCAGCAGGTCGAATTCCTTCGAGGTTAGCTCGATCTCGGTAGTGCCGACCCAGGCCCGGCGGGCGTCGGTGTCGACGCGCACGCCCTGAACGACCTTGGTCTCCGACGCCCCGCGGCGCAGCAGCGCCCGGACCCTGGCCAGGAGCTCGGCCAGCCGGAACGGCTTGGTGACGTAGTCATCGGCGCCCGCGTCCAGGCCGATCACGGTATCCACCTCGTCCGCCCGGGCGGTGAGGATCAGTACCGGGACCGACTGGCCGGTGGACCGGATGCGGCGGCACACCTCCAGCCCGTCGATCCTGGGCAGGCCGATGTCGAGCACGATGAGATCGATGCCGCCGTTCTTGGCGGCCTCGAGCGTCTCCGGGCCATCGGCAGCAACCTCGACGTCGTACCCCTCGCGGCGCAGAGCCCTGGCGAGCGGTTCGGAGATAGCCGGATCATCTTCGGCGAGCAGCACGCTGGTCATGCTCTGATGGTATGGCGGCCGGCCAGTAATGCTCGCTCGATACACGCCCCGCGGGCCCGCCTCTTCCCATCATTAGCGCCCTGACCTGCGCAATTGATGGCCTTCGCGAGGATTGAGCATACGAATCAGACGGGCGTCACCCCGTGCCGGCGGCGGGAGAATCCCCGGTCCTTGCCCCTGGCGGCCGCGAACCGGCGGATTAGCTGGGAACGCAGATCCTCCGGCTCGACCACGTCGTCAACCACAAGTTCACCGGCCAGCCGGAGTACATCGATGTCGGCCTCGTACTCTCGCCGGAGCCGCTCGGTCTCGGCCGAGCGCTCGTCCCCGTCGGTGATGGCCGCCAGCCGGTTGAAGTAGACGGCGTTGACGGCTGCCTCGGCCCCCATGACCGCGATCTTCGCGGTCG
Organism: Streptosporangiaceae bacterium; assembly: GCA_036758685.1. GTDB lineage: Bacteria > Actinomycetota > Actinomycetes > Streptosporangiales > Streptosporangiaceae > JAJYUU01. The sequence goes on from DAIOWC010000011.1 coordinate 25,763, forward strand.
GCAGGGCCAGCGTGGCATCGGGCTCGAAGCCCGGGCCGGCCATCGCGTACAGCCCGGCGCCATAGGCCTTCCTCACCACCACGCAGATCTTGGGTACCGTCGCCTCGGCCACCGCGCTGATCATCTTCGCCCCGTGCCGGATGATCCCCTGCCGCTCGACGGCCGTGCCGACCATGAAGCCGGGGACATCGGCCAGGAAGAGCAGCGGCAGGCTGAACGCGTCGCACATCTGAATGAACCGGGTGGCCTTGTCCGCGGAGTCCACGAACAGCACGCCGCCCTTGAACATCGGGTTGTTGGCGACGACCCCGATGGGCTGGCCATCGAGCCGGGCGAAGCCGACCACGATCTCGCGGGCCCACAGGGCGTGCACCTCGAACAGCGAGTCCTCGTCCACGATGCCGCGCACGTACCGGCGCATGTCGAAGGCCTGCCGCTCGCTGACCGGCACCATCGCCCGCAGGTCCGTCGGCTTGGGCTCGCGGGCCGGCTGGACCGGCGGCGGCTGCTGCCAGTTGCCGGGCAGGTAGGACAGGAAGTCGCGGACGGCGGTCAGCGCCTCGGCCTCGCCCGCCGCGAGGAAGTGCCCGCAGCCGGAGACCGAGCAGTGCATGCGGGCGCCGCCCATTTCCTCCAGCGTGGTCTGCTCGCCGACGACCATCTCGACCATGCGCGGGCTGCCGAGGTACATCGACGCGTTGCCATCCACCATGGCCACGAAGTCGCAGAATGCCGGGATGTAGGCGCCGCCGGCTGCGGACGGCCCGAACAGCGCGCAGACCTGCGGGATGGACCCCGAAGCCCGGACCTGAGTGTGGAAGATCTTTCCGGCGCCGCGTCGGCCGGGGAACATCTGCACCTGATCGGTGATGCGCGCGCCGGCGGAGTCGACCAGGTAGATCATCGGCACGCCGGTCGCGTAGGCCTGCTCGATGATCCTGATGATCTTCTCCACGGTGCGGGCGCCCCACGAGCCTGCCTTGACGGTGGAGTCGTTGGCCATCAGCGCGACCGGCCGGCCGGCGATCGTAGCCGTCCCCGTGATCACCCCGTCGGCCGGAAGGCCATCGGCAAGAACGTTCGCGAACGCGCCGTCTTCGGTGAAGCTCCCGGCGTCGACCAGCTGCGCGATCCGGTCGCGGGCGAACATCTTGCCCGCGGCGGCCGCCTGCTCGTGATAGCGCGGCGCGCCGCCCCTGGCGATGCGGGACCGGACGTCGGCGAGCTCTGGATGGCCCGATAGAGCCGGGTCTGCGTTGTCACTCACGCTGGCGAGCGTACCGAGTCCCCGGCTGGCCGGGCACCGGGCCGCCCGCCCGCGGCCCTAATGAACGTGAAGGTTGACGCCAAGCAGCGCCAGCCACCACAGGAACACCGCCAGGAGCGCGGAGAAAACCACCTTCAGCACGCCCACGGTGAGGTAGTGCTTCTCCCACGCGACAACCAGGCCGATGATGACATAAATGACCCATAGCCATCTGAATCTCACGGCACCTACTCCGATCTCCCGCGTCCAGCCCGATGCGGCCCCTCAGGTGTCCCGAAAAAGGCTGCTCAAACATGCGTCGGTGCACATCGGCGCGCATCCCGCCGGAGACGCGGGCCGGGCCGATGGCGACCCAATTGCGATTCGGTGAACGGCTGCCGACATCCGAAATACGGCGTGGTGAAACTGCTTATTGCCATGTATGCCGTGATAGTCCAAGATCGACGCTGTAATGTCCGGACGCCGGTCGGCTGGCAACCGGCAAGCACCGGGTCCGGCTCACGAGGGGAGATCAGCAGTGCCTGTTCAGAAATGGGTGGCCGGCCTCGGCGCGACTGCGACGGTGGCGGGCCTGGCGGTCGTTGCTTTCAGCGGGGCAGCAGGGGCCGCATCCGCGCCGCACTACACGCGCCTGACTGGCAGCGTGGCGTCGTTCACGCGCTCGAGCCAGGCCATCGGCGCGGTCGGGGGCTCGGAACGACTGTCAGTGCAGGTGTGGCTGGCGCCGAACCTGAGCGGCGCGGAGAAGTATGTCGCCGCCGTCACTACGCCCGGCAGCGCGCAGTTTGGTCACTACCTGAGCCCGGACGCTTATACCGCCAGGTTCGGCGCGAGTGCGAGCGAGGCCGCCAAGGTGGAGGCGTGGCTGCGCGGCGAGGGCTTCTCGGGGGTGAGCGCCGACGCGCAGCGGGATTACGTCCGCGCCACGGCCGCCGTGTCGAAGATTGACTCCGCCTTCAAGGTGCAGATGGAAAACTACCGCTCCTCGTCGGCGGTCGCCGCTGGCCCGTACACCCTGCGGGCCAACAGCGAGCCGGTGACGATCCCGACCGCGCTGGCCTCAAGCGTCGAGGGCGTGACCGGCCTCGACAACGCCGCGCCGGAGATCCCGCTGGTGTACCAGACCAGCAAGCCCGCGGGCAAGGAGCCCACCGGGGCGATCACGGACGCTTCGCCCGTCGTCCCCTGCTCTGGCTACTACGGCCAGTTCTTCCAGAATGGCCTGCGCAAGCAGTTCGGCACGAACTCCTTCCCGACCGAGGTCTGCGGGTATTCCGGCAAGCAGCTGGCCGGGGCCTACGGGATGAGCAGCAAGGTCAACGGCCGGGGTCAGCGGGTCGCGCTGATCGAGCTCGGCCTGGCCCCCGACATGTTCACCACGCTTGCGGACTACGCCAAGGTCAACAACCTGCCCAAGCCGCAGCGCGGCCACTTCTCCCAGCTGTCGCTGGGCAACGACAACGCGTGCGGAGACGAGTTCTTCGTCGAGGAGCAGCTCGACGTCGAGGCTTCCTACTCGGTGGCCCCGGGCGCTAAGCAGCTCGTCGTTGATGGCAACAGCTGCAACGAGGGCGACTTCGGGCTCCAGGGTCTGTTCAACGCCGACCTCAAGGTCATCAACGGGAACGGCCATCACCCGCTGGCGACGATCGTCTCTAACTCGTGGGAGAACAACTTCCTGCGCGAGGAGCAGCCGGCGTTCATCACCAAGGTCGAGACGAACTACCTCGTCCGCGCGGCTGCGGTCGGCGTCGGCATGTACTTCTCGGCCGGCGACGGATCCAGCGTGTTCTCGCCGTCGGACAACCCGTACGCGATCGCGGTCGGCGGCACCACGCTTGGCATCGGCAAGGGCAACCAGCGGCTGTTCGAGACCGGCTGGTCGACCGGCGAGTCGGTCGAGACGCACAAGGGCTGGGTGCTCGTCGGCGAGCAGAGCGCGAGCGGCGGCGGCCCGAGCCTCGTCTGGGCGCAGCCCGGCTACCAGCGCGGCGTTGTCCCGGCGAAGCTCGCCAAGAACCAGGGCAACCGCGGCCTTTCCCGGTCGGTGCCGGACATCAGCGCGGACGCCGATCCGTTCACCGGCTTCGCGGTCGGGCTCCTGCAGCCGAACTCGAACAACCAGCTCGTCTACACCGAGATCCCGGTCGGCGGGACCAGCGAGTCTTCGCCGCTGATCGCCGGCATCATCGCCGACGCTCAGCAGGGGCAGCCCCGGGCCTTCGGTTTCATCGACCCGGAGCTGTACAAGCTGCTCGGCACCTCGGCCCTGCACGATGCGCTGCCGCTGACTAACCACAGTCCCGCCCTCTGGCGGGGAGTCGCCTGCAACGAGCAGAACTGCGGCATCCAGATCCTCACCACGTTCGACGATCAGAACCGGAACATGGAGGGCTACTACGGCCAGGTCACGCTGCCCGGTTACGACAACATGACCGGCGTCGGCACCCCGAACGGGCAGATGTTCATCCACGATCTGCGCCTGCTGGAGAGGAAAGTAGGTAGGTAGAACCTGAGACCGGAACCGGGCCGGCCGCCAGATGGCGGCCGGCCCGCGCCGGTCTCAGGCCGGTATCGTCCGCGTGCGCGGGCCCGCCCTGAGCACCTGCGAGGGCAGCTTGCGGCCGATGATCCGCTCCGCATCCGCCGCGGCATCGATCATCGCCTCCAGGTCGATGCCCGTGGCGACGCCCATGTCCTCGACCATGTGCACGAGTTCCTCGGTCGCGATGTTGCCAGTGGCGCCCGGCGCGTACGGGCAGCCGCCAAGCCCGCCGACCGAGGCGTCGAAGTCCGCGACCCCGAGCTCGAGCGCGGCGAGCACGTTCGCCAGCCCGGTGCCCCTGGTGTTGTGGAAGTGCAGGTTCAGCTCGGTGTCGGGATACGCCGAGCGGAACTCGCCGATCAGCCGGCGCACCCGGCCCGGCGTCGCCATCCCGGTCGTGTCGCCAAAGGAGATCCCGTCGGCCCCGGCGGCCACCGCCCGGCCGGCCACCTGCACGACCCGCGAGACCGGCACGTCGCCCTCGTACGGGCAGCCCCACGCGGTTGAGACGATGACCTGGAGGGTGGCCCCGCGCTCGTGCGCCAGCGCGATGATCCCGGCGATGTCGTCGAGCGACTCCTCGGTGCTGCGGTTGACGTTCTTGCGGTTGTGGGTGTCCGAGGCGGACACCACGGCCTCGATCTCCACCACCCCGCTGTCCAGCGCGCGGGTGGCCCCGCGCGAGTTCGGGACCAGAGCCGAGTACCGCACGGACCCGGCGCGGTCGATCTCACGCCAGACCTCATCGGCGTCGGCCATCTGCGGGATCGCGTCCGGCCGGACGAACGACACGGCCTCGATCCGCTGCACTCCCGTGGTCGACAGCCGGTTGATGAGCTCGACCTTCGCCGCGGTCGGCACCGGGTCCTCGTTCTGCAGTCCGTCCCGCGGGCCGACCTCACGCACCGATATCCGGCTGGGCAGATCTGACACCGACAGCCTCCGCTAGTAGGGCTCCGGCCGGTCCGGATTCTCTCTGGCCAGTCTCGCCTGCTCGTCCTCGACCAGCTGAAACAGGGTCGCCTGCACGTGCTGGACGTGCGGGATCTCGGTCAGCACGAGCTGACCGTGCTCGCCCGGCGACTCCACCACCAGGCGCCCGCAGCCGAGCACGCGGTCGAGCAGGCCCTGCGCGAACGAGACATCGCTGATGCGCGTGAGCGGGAAGTCCCTGCCCCTCCTGGTCACTACGCCCGCGCGCAGGCGCAGCCTCCGGTTCGTCAGCTCGTAGCTCGTCGTCCACCAGCGCAGCAGCGGACCGGCGACGAACACGATCGCGAGGATCAGCGCGGCCCCGCCGACGCCGAGCCGCGCGGGCGGAACAAGGCCGGGCACAAGGAGAAGCACGGCGAGCGTCGCCGCGATGATGAGTGCCAGCACGAGCACCGGGCGGAGCACTGTCTTCCAGTGCTGATGCATTCGCAACACAAGATGCTCTCCCTCGGAGAGCCCTGCCGCACCGACCATAGGCCCCATCGTGACACGTTATGCGCACAACCGGGGTTCAGCGAACGTGAATCACGTCCCCGGCGCTCACCGGCTCCACCCCGTCGGGCGTCGCGACCAGCAGCCTGCCGACTGCGTCCACATCGCACGCCCGGCCGGCCAGAATCGCGCCGCCGGGCAGCTCGACTCGCACCTGCATGCCGACCGTGGCGCACGAGCGCAGGTACTCGGCGCGAAGCCCGGAGCTGACTGCGTCGCCGGGCGGGCTCGCGTCGATCCAGCGCCGGTACCAGTGCTCGAATTCGCGCAGGATCGCGGCGAGCAGGCCGGACCGGTCGACCCCGGTCGCGCCCATGACCGCGAGCGAGGTGGCGGTCCCGCCGGGAACGCTGGCCGGGAGGTCGCCGACGTTCAGGCCGATGCCCACGACGACCGCATCGCCGGTCTGCTCGCCGAGGATGCCGGCAAGCTTGCCTCCCGGGGTGAGGACGTCGTTGGGCCATTTGAGGCTCACGTCCAGGCCGGTCTGGGCCCGGATGCCGGCGGCCACGGCGACGCCCGCCAGCAACGGCAGCCAGCCCCGGGAGGCCGGCGGCACCCCAGCCGGGCGGAGCAGGACCGAGAACGTCAGCGCGGCCCCTGGCTCGCTGACCCACTGGCGGCCGAGCCGTCCCCGGCCCCTGGTCTGGCGCTCGGCGACGAGCACGGTCCCCTCGGTGGCGCCGCCGCGGGCGGCCGCGATCAGGTCCTCGTTGGTCGAGCCGGTCTCGGTCACGACGCTCACGTCGGACCACAGCCTGCTGCCCGGCAGCACGCGGTCGCGCAGCGGCGCTGCGATCAGCAGGCTTGTCGGACTCTCGTTCATCCCGCCACCTTACGAGCCAGGTGTACCCGGGGAACCCTCGTTCCCGTTCTGACGACACGATTGCATCACGGAAAGTATCTCAGTGATCGCAATGCGCAACGAAGCCGAGGTGAGACGCTACTCTTCGACACGAGCGGCAAGATCGAACACCGGGAGCGGAGACGGCCGGACTGAGGACACCAGCGCGCGGGCGCCGGGCGGGGCTGCGGAACGCGGGGCGCCCGCCCGAGCGGCACGCGGCCGGACCGGGCCAGGGCGGCGCAGCCGGGATCGGGCGGTTAGCGGCACTGTTTCGGCCAGCACTGTTCCGGCCGACACAGTTCCGGCCCTCGGTCCTGTGGCGCCAGCACCGGATCATGACGATCGCGGTGGCCGTGTCGATCCTGCCGCGGCTGATCGCGATGGCGGGATTCCGGCCCGCGCTGATGACCTCCGACTCGTTCCTGTACATGCGCGAGGCCGTCAACCATCGCCTCGGCGAGATCCGGCCGTCGGGCTACTCGATGTTCCTCGGCCTGTTCAGCGGGCTGCCGCACGTGCTGACGGTGATCACCGCCCTGCAGCACCTGATGGGGATCGCGATCGCCGTGATCGTCTACGCGCTGCTGCGCCAGGCCGGGCTTCCCGGCTGGGGCGCGACGCTCGCCGCCCTGCCGGTCCTGCTGGACCCGCGGGAGATCGCGCTGGAGTCCTCCATCCTGCCGGACACGCTGTTCTGCCTGGTGGTCCTCGTCGCGGTCGTGCTGCTGCTGCGGCCCCGGCCGGGCCCCTGGCGATGCGGCGGCGTCGCCCTGCTGCTGGCGTACGCGACGATCCTGCGCGGTAACGGCATCCTGCTGGTCGTCGTGGTCGCGGCCTTCCTGCTGCTGCAGCGGGCTGCCGGGCGCGCGCTGCTGGCGTTTGCCGCGGTGTTCATTCTCGCCGTCGGCGGCTACGCGCTGGGCTTCCACTCCGAGTACGGCACGTACAACCTGACCGCGAGCGACGGCATGTTCCTGTGGTCGCGGACGACCAGCTTCGCCAACTGCGGCGTCATCAAGCCGCCCGCCGACCTGCGGCCGCTGTGCCCGGCGGCGAACGTCCCGACGCCGGTGATCCCGGCATCACCGCCGTTCTCGCCCGCCAACGAGCTGACGGTCGGCTCCCCGGCCGACTACCTCTGGTCGGCCAACGCCTGGTGGCGCCGCGGCCCGAACGCCGGCTTCGACCCGCGGAACAACGCGCTCGCGATGCGGTTCGCCCTCGACGCGATCACGGCGCAGCCGCTGAGTTACGTCCGCGTCGTGGCGACCGACGTGCTGCTCACCTTCACCGGCACCGACCGGCCGCAGGACCAGGCGGACTTGTCGTTTACCCCCCAGCCGCGGCTGTCGCCGCTGCCCGGCTACTACCAGAGCTACCTGAAGGCGTACGCGAACACGACCGAGAACACCCACCCGGTCTACCCGTGGGCCAGTCTGATGTTCGGCTACCAGCAGCCGGTCTGGTTCCCCGGCCTGCTGTTCCTGCTGATCGTCGTCGGCGGGCTGGCCGGCGTGCTCCTGGACTGGCGGCGCCGCGGCGGCCCGCAGCTCCTGCCGTGGGCGCTGGCCGCCGTACTGATCATCTCGCCCGCAGCCCTCACCGAGTCGCTGTACCGGTACGCGATCGCGGCGATCCCGCTGGCATGCCTGGCCGCCGGGCTGAGCTGGCAGCGGCAGCGCGCGGCGCGGGTCAGCCCGGGCGCGGAACCGGCGGAGGCCAGCGGCGCGGGCTCGGTCATCGTCAGCCAGGCCGGCGCCCCCGCGGCTGAGGCTCTGCAAACACCCAGTACCTCGGCCGGTGCCGCCAACATTTAGTCTGTCCGGCATGGCCTCCGATCCGCTCCCGCCCGACCAGTCCTCCGCCGATCTCCACACGACCGCGGGCAAGCTGGCCGACCTGGAGCAGCGGCGCTACGAGGCCGTGCACGCCGGCGCCGCCCGGCAGGTCGAACGGCAGCACGCCAAGGGCAAGATGACCGCCCGCGAGCGGATCGATGCGCTGCTCGACCCCGGCTCGTTCACCGAGTTCGACGAGCTGGCCCGCCACCGGGCGCACGACTTCGGCATGGCCCAGAGCCGCCCCTACGGCGACGGCGTCGTCACCGGGTACGGCACGATCGACGGCCGGCCGGTCGCGGTGTTCAGCCAGGACTTCACCGTCAACGGGGGCTCGCTCGGCGAGGTGTTCGGCGAGAAGATCGTCAAGGTCATGGACTACGCGCTGAAGACCGGCTGCCCGATGATCGGGATCAACGACAGCGGCGGCGCCCGCATCCAGGAAGGCGTGGTCGCGCTCGGCCTGTACGGCGAGATCTTCTACCGGAACGTCATCTCCTCCGGCGTGATCCCGCAGATCTCGCTGATCATGGGCCCGTGCGCCGGCGGCGCGGTGTACTCGCCGGCCATCACCGACTTCACGCTCATGGTCGACAAGACCTCCTACATGTTCATCACCGGGCCGGACGTGATCAAGACGGTGACCGGCGAGGAGGTCAGCCAGGAGGAGCTCGGCGGCGCGCACGCGCACAACGTCAAGTCCGGCGTGGCCCACTACCAGGCCACCGACGAGCAGGACTGCCTGGACTTCGCCCGTGACCTGCTGTCCTACCTGCCCTCCAACAACCTGGAGGAGCCGCCCGTCATCGATGACGACGGCGACCCGGCCTCGCGGCTGGAGATCACCGACGACGATGCCGAGATGGATACCCTCATCCCGGACTCGCCCCGGCAGCCCTACGACATGCACCGCGTCATCGAGCACGTCCTGGACGAGGGCGAGTTCCTGGAGATCCACGCCGGCTTCGCGCAGAACATGATCGTCGGCTTCGGCCGGGTCGAGGGCGCGGCGGTTGGCGTGGTGGCCAACCAGCCGATGCACTCGGCTGGCACCCTCGACATCGACGCGTCCGAGAAGGCGGCCAGGTTCGTGCGCACCTGCGATGCCTTCGGGCTGCCGGTGGTCACGTTCGTGGACGTGCCCGGCTTCCTGCCGGGGACCGGCCAGGAGTGGGGCGGGATCATCCGCCGGGGCGCCAAGCTGATCTACGCCTACGCCGAGGCCACGGTGCCGAAGGTCACGGTGATCACCAGGAAGGCCTACGGCGGCGCCTACGACGTGATGGGGTCCAAGCACCTCGGCGGCGACATCAACCTGGCCTGGCCGACCGCCCAGATCGCGGTCATGGGGGCCGACGGGGCGGTCGACATCCTCTACCGGCGTGACCTGGCCGCGGTAGAAGATCTTGACGAGCGGGCCACCCAGCGTCGGCAGCGGATCACCGAATACGAGGACACGCTGTTCAACCCCTATATCGCCGCCGAGCGGGGCTACGTCGACGCGGTGATCCGGCCGGCCGAGACCCGGTCCCAGGTGACCAGGGCGCTGCGCGCCCTGCGGACCAAGCGGCAGACGCTGCCGCCCAAGAAGCACGGCAATATTCCGCTGTAACCACCTCGAAAGGCGGTTATCTGCGGCCCTGGCGATCACCCGGCCCCGGCCGGAGCAGTCAGGTCAGCGTGGCACAATATGCGCCGTGAGCATGCGCGGCGCCGTCAACCTGCTGGCCCGGCACTGGCTATTCAGCGTGGCTCTCGGCCTCGGCTTGCTGCTGCGCCTTTTCACCATGCTCGGCTTCCCGCCCGCGATCTGGTTCGGCGGCGACTCGGTTTCGTATGTGAATTCCGGCCTCCACTGGTGGCCAGGGGTCTCGCGCGAGTCGGGCTACGGCGTCATGCTCGGCTTGCTGCACCCCTTCCACAGCTTTGTGGTCGTGACCGCGATCCAGCACCTGATGGGCCTGGCCATGGGCGTGCTGGTCTACGCGCTGCTCCGCAGCCGCTACCGGCTGCCCGCCTGGGGGGCGACGCTGGCCGCGGCGCCGGTGCTGCTGGACGTCTACATGATCCAGCTCGAGCAGGAGATCCTGGCCGACTCAGCCTTCACCTTCCTGTGCGTGGCCGCGATCACGCTGGTGCTGTGGTGGCCCGATGACCGGCGCCCGGCCTGGTCGCTCCCGGCGGCGGCGGCCCTGCTGGCCATCGCCTCGACGTTCTGGCCGCCCGGCCTGCCGCTGCTGATCCTGCTGCTGATCTACATGATCGTCCGCCGGTTCGGGTGGCGCCCGGTGGTGGCGACCGCGGTCGGCGGGGCCATCCCTCTGGCGCTGTACCTGGGCTGGTTCGACGTCCGCTACCACCAGGTGGCGTTCAACGACTCCAACGGCGTTTTCCTGTGGTCCCGGACCATGACCTTCGCCGACTGCTCGGTGATCAAGCCGCCCGCGGACCTGCGGCCCCTGTGCCCCACCGGCAGCCCGGCGACCCGCCAGTCGGCGCCGTTCTACATCTGGGAGGGCAACTCCCCGCTGCTGAAGGTGGGCACCGGCGGGTCCAACAAGTTCAGCAAGTCGCGCAACGACCTGGCCCAGAAATTCGCGATCAAGGCGATCGAGGCCCAGCCGCTGAGCTACGCCAACGTGGTGTTCCGCGGCTGGCTGATGAACTTCGACTGGACCCGGCCGAACGTGCCGAGCGTCGCGATGGCGGACCGGTACCAGTTCACCAACGCGACCCAGACCCAGAACGCGCTGTCGGGCACCTCCACGGCCGCCACCAGGGCCGGGGTCGCGGCGCTGCACAAGGTCCAGCGGGCCTACACCGGCGGGTCCACCGCCGACACCAGGGAAGTCCAGCCGTTCGCGGACGTCATGATCGACTACCAGAAGGTCATGTACGTGCGCGGGACGATGATCGGCGCGCTCCTGCTGATCGGGCTGGGCGGCATCATCCTGGCCTGGCGCCGGGGCGGCTTCCTGAAACCACTCCGCGGGGGGTCCAGGGGGGTCGTCCCCCCCGGCAGACACGGTGGCTGGGGCGGGCCCTGCCTGTACCCCTTCCTGGCCGTGCTGGTCATCGAGATCACGCCGCAGCTGACCGCCAACTTCTCGAACCGGTACGTGGTGCCCACGATCCCCGTGGCCTGCCTCGCGGCAGCGCTCGCCTTCGCCCGGCCGTTGCCCCGGCCAGCCGAGGCGGCACCCTCTACCGGATCGGCCGACGGTGCCGCTGTGGCCTCTCCGCAGGCTGGCGGGTCGCTGCCGGAGTCCACGTCCCCGGAACTGGCCGGTCTCGGCCAGGCGGAAAACACGGATCAGGGCGGCAACAGCCCATCGTGACGGAGTGACCGCACTCCGGTACCAGCTTCGGCGTCTGAGCATCGCCAAGTGCGGTTAGAGTCGTCAGTACTATGACCGAATCCGGCTCGCCTCTGCCGCTGCTATCCCGGTACGCCATCATGGTGGACGTCGGGTATATCTACGCATCTGCGGGCGAACTGCTCTTCAGCGCCGCGTCCCGGCGTGAGTATCGGGTCGATGCGGACAAGCTGATCCAGGCCCTCACCCGGCTGGCCGAGGACAAGGTCAGAGGAGAGCTGCTGCGGGTCTACTGGTACGACGCCGCGCGCGATCGGGTGCCGACCATCGACCAGCGCGTGATCGCGCAGATGCCCTGGGTCAAGCTGCGGCTGGGCAACCTGAACGCCCGCGGCCAGCAGAAGGGCGTGGACGCGCAGATCAGGGCGGACATGGAGGCGCTGGCCCGGCACCGCGCGATCACCGACGCGATCCTCGTGGCCGGCGACGAGGACATGGTGCCGGCGGTCGAGGCCGCGCAGGCCTTCGGCGTCCGGGTCCACTTGTGGGGGATCGAGCCGCCGTACGGGACCAACCAGGCCGAGCGGCTGGTATGGGAGTCCGACACCGTCGACGTTCTGGAGCGCTCGTTCGTCGAGCCGTACTTCACGCGGCAGCTGACTCCCGAGCCGACGCCGGCCGCGGCCGCCAGCGGCGAGGCCGCGCTGGTGCGGGGCCAGCAGGTGGCCGCGCAGGCCGCCCCGTCGCCGGCCCAGGTCTTCGGCGAGCGGCACGCCTCGCGGCCGATGTCCAGGCCGCTGCCGATCACTCACCTCTCCGCCGCCAGGCTCGGCCCCGACCGGGAACGGGTCGAGGAGGCCGGCGAGCACGTCGCCCAGAAGTGGATCCTCACCCGCGGCGAGGACAACATCAGGGACCTGCTGCCCGGCCCGATCCTGCCGCCCGTCATCGACAAGGAACTGCTCGTCGACGCCGAGAAGGAACTCGGCCTGTCGCTGCGCGCCTACCAGGAGGCCAGGGAGTGGCTGCGCGATGCCTTCTGGGCTAGAGTGCATCGCCAGTTCGGCCTTGGGGTCGGCAAGTCGAAGGGCTGAGTGCAGCGTTGGCTGAAGGACCCGGGGCGAAGGACCGCCCGCTGCTGACTGTCGTCCGGGGCGACCCGACACCGGAGGAACTAGCCGCGGTCGTCGTGGTGCTGGCCGGCCGCGCGGGACAGGCGGGCGCCGCGCCAGCGCGTTCCGCGCCGTCGTCGCAGTGGGCCGCCAAGTCCCGGCTGCTTCGCGCGCCACTTGCCCCCGGTCCCGGCGCCTGGCGGGCGAGCGCTCTCCCCCGCTAGCCGCAGCCGCGCCGTGGGCGCTCAATACCGACAAAACGCTCCATGATCGTTCATGGGGGCGGCGTAGCTATCGCCATAGCAGTAGCTATGCCGCACCCACGTTCAGGAAACAGCTGCAGGCGGGCAGATCGTGGCGAAAGCCCATCATGCCGACGTGCCGACCGTCGTCCGCCCGCCGTCTCCTAGACTCCTCACAGTCGAAGGGAGACAACGTTCGTGCGCAAGGTCCTGATTGCCAACCGCGGCGAGATCGCAGTCCGGATCATCCGGGCCTGCCGGGATGCCGGGCTGGTGAGCGTGGCTGTCTACGGCGAGGCCGATCTGGACGCACTGCACGTCACGATGGCCGACGAGGCCTATGCGCTCGGCGGTCAGAGCGCGGCGGAGAGCTACCTCGACATTGGCAAGATCCTCAAGGCCGCCGCCGACAGCGACGCCGATGCCGTCCATCCCGGCTACGGCTTCCTGGCCGAGAACGCCTCATTCGCCCAGGCGGTGATCGACGCGGGCCTGACCTGGATCGGCCCGCCGCCGGCCGCCATCGAGGCCCTCGGCGACAAGGTCGAGGCGCGCCACATCGCCAAGCAGGTGGGCGCCCCGCTGGCGCCGGGCACCGACGGCCCGGTGAGTGGCCCCGATGAGGCCATCGCCTTTGCCGACGAATACGGGCTGCCCATCGCGATCAAGGCGGCGTTCGGCGGCGGCGGCCGCGGCCTCAAGGTCGCGCGCACCCGCGACGAGATCGCCGAGCAGTTCGAGTCGGCCGTGCGCGAGGCGACGGCCGCCTTCGGCCGGGGCGAGTGCTTCGTCGAGCGCTACCTGGACCGGCCCCGGCACGTCGAGACCCAGTGCCTGGCCGACACGCACGGCAACGTCGTGATCGTTTCCACCAGGGACTGCTCACTGCAGCGGCGGCATCAGAAGCTGGTCGAGGAGGCGCCGGCCCCGTTCCTGACCACCGAGCAGGACAAGCAGCTGCGCACCGCGTCGGCCGACATCCTGCGCGCGGCCGGCTACGTCGGCGCCGGGACCTGCGAGTTCCTGCTCGCGCAGGACGGCACGATCTCGTTCCTCGAGGTGAACACCCGGCTCCAGGTCGAGCACCCGGTGACCGAGGAGGTCAGCGGCATCGACCTGGTGCGGGAGATGTTCCGCATCGCCGATGGGCAGCCGCTCAGCTTCACCGACCCCGAGCTGCGCGGCCACTCCATCGAGTTCCGCATCAACGCCGAGGATCCTGGTCGCGGCTTCCTGCCCGCTCCCGGCACGATCACCGGCTGGCGGCAGCCGTCCGGCCCGGGCGTCCGGCTGGACGCCGGGTACACGGCCGGGCAGACGGTCCCGCAGGCGTTCGACTCGCTGATCGCCAAGCTCATCGTGACCGGGGCGACCAGGGAGCAGGCGCTGGAACGGGCTCGCCGCGCGCTGGCCGAGTTCGAAATCGATGGCATGCCCACCGTGCTGCCGTTCCACCGGGCCGTGGTGGACGATCCGGCGTTCGCGCAGGGCCCGCTGCGCGTGCACACCCGCTGGATCGAAACCGAGTTCACCACCCAGATCCCGCCGTACGCGGGCGGCACCTCCGGCCCGGAGGAAGACGGGGTCGAGGGCGGCCGCGAGCGCATCACGGTCGAGGTCGCCGGCAAGCGGCTGGAGGTCACGGTCCCGGCCGGCCTCGGGGCGGTGGCGGCGGGCGGCACGCCCAGGGCGGCCGCGCGGGCACGGAAGGGCGGCGGCCGTCGCGGCGGCAAGGCGGGCGGCGGGGCCGCGAGCGGCGATGAGCTGGTCAGTCCCATGCAGGGCACGATCGTGAAGATCGTGACCGCGGACGGGCAGCCGGTCAGCGCCGGTGACACGATCGTGGTCCTGGAGGCCATGAAGATGGAGCAGCCACTCACCGCGCACAAGGACGGCACTGTCAGCGGCCTGAGCGTTCAGGTCGGCCAGACCGTCCCGGCCGGCGCTGTCATCTGTCAGCTCAAGTAATGGCCCGGCTGTCGGGGGACCCTGGCGTCGGCCGCTGGCTGCGGTTCGCCGTGGGCTTCCGGCTGCCCCCGGAGAATCGCGACTGGGTGCGCCACGAGCTCACCGACGCCGGCTGGCGCGGCCGCACCGTGCTGCGCCACCTGGCGGTGATCCTGCCGATCTGCGCGGTCGTGGCCGTCTTGCTGCTCGTGCTGCTGCCGGCCTCCGCCTGGCTGGCGGTGGCCACGGTCGGCCTGATCCTGTGCGGAAGCGTGTTCAGCGTGGCCGCGTATGCCGATGACCTCCGCGCGAGCCGGCTGCGCCAGCACGGCCTCGACGTGCCCGACGACCCGGACCTGGGCCGGCCCACGCACTAGGGCCCGATGGGCCTCGTGCCGTACTGGTTGCACTGCTCCTGCATCTGCCTGGTCTTCTGGTCGAAGTACGGATCGATGGCCCAGCTCGTGACCAGTGGCGCGCGCAGCGGCATCCGGCGGCCGCTGGTGCGGACGAGATGCACCGTCCCCAGCCTCGCCCGCCGGCCGAACTTTGGCGCCGGCCCACTCCGGCGCGCGGTCAGGGCACCGCCGAGCGGACCTGCGACCAAGGCGCCGTCGTAGCCCCGGTTGAGCGGCTGCGACTCACCGTAGCCGCCAACCTCGAAGCCCCGGACCTCCGACCACGGGACGAAGTGATTGAAGTATCCGCGTATCTCAACGCCCTGCGTGGTCAGCCGGGTCCTGAACCGCCGCCGCCAGATGAAGGCGACGCCGTTGTAGATCGCGACCGGGCTGAAAACCGACCCGAGGAAGAGCAGGTCCGGGAAGGCGCGGCGGGAGTCGGCGTAGAGAAAGAGCGCGCCGAGCGCCCCGAAGATGATGAAGCGGGTCAGGTTGGGCCGCACGTAAGCCGGTGCCAGCCGGTAGTCGGTCACCGTCTCGGGCAGGCCGGTGATGCCGACGACCGGGCCGCCGCTCGCGAACGCGTCCTCCGCCATCACATCCCGCAATTCCCGCAGTTGGTCACAGCGTAGACCACTAATACTTCGGCAAAAGGAGAAGTAACTCCGCGTAACGACCGCTCGATGGGCCTCGTCCCGAAACTGGTTAGCCATAGAACGCTATGTCCGGCAAAAACGGATGATGTTACTCCCGCTTGCCGGTGGCGTAGCGCGGATGCGCCCGCTGATACTGATCGAACAGCTGCTGCAGCTGAGCCGCCTTCGCGGTGAAATAGGGATCAGGCGCCCAGCTGGTCACCAGTGGCGCGCGCAGCAACAGCCTGCGCCCGCTGGCGCAGATGACGTGCACAGTGCCGAGACGAGCCCGGCGGCCGCTGGTCAGGCCGGTTAGCCGGCGCGAGCGGTAATAGCCCCCCGGCTGTCCGCCCGCGGCGAAGCCCACGCCGAAGTCCAGCGGCACCGAGTCGCCGTATCCGCCGACCTGGATGGCGCGGACGTCCTTCCAGGGCACCCGGTGATTCAGGTAGCCGCGGATCTCGATGCCCAGGCTGGTCACGCGCGTCCGGAAGCGTCGTCGCCAGGCGTAGACCACGCCGTTGTAAACCGCGGCCAGGCCGACGAGCATCTCCATGACCACCAGCGGCGGCGACGCCCGGCGGCCAGAGTGGAGCAGGTCCGCCGCCACGATCAGCGCCGTCACGCCGCTGGCCAGGATGAACCTGATCAGCCAGAGCCGGCGGAAGCGCCGCGACAACGCGAACTCGACCCTCAGGTCGGACGGCCACGACGGGCCGGCCGGCCCGGCGCGGGCCGCTGAACTCTCGGTCATCTCCCCCGGCTCCTAATCGGCCACATCCTCGGCGGGCTGCATCAGCTTGCGGGCCGCCTCGGTCACGCTGCCGGTCAGGGAGGGGTACACGGCGAACGTATGCGCGAGGTGGTCCACAGTCAGCAGCCGTTCGACGGCGAGCGAGACCGCGAGGATCAGCTCGCTGGCCCGCGGCGCGACGATGACCCCGCCCAGCACGGTCCCGCTGCTGCGCCGGGCGATGAGCTTGACGAACCCGTCACGGAAGCCCTGCATCTTTGCCCGCGCGTTGGTGGCGAGCGGCTGCTTGACCACGACCGCGTCGGTGATCTCGCCCGACAGGACCGCCTGCTCGGACACGCCGACGGTGGCGATCTCCGGCTCGGTGAAGATCGTCGCCGCGACGTGGCTGAGGCGCAGCGGCTTCACCGCCTCGCCGAGCGTGTGCCACATCGCGATCCGCCCCTGCATCGCCGCGACCGAGGCCAGCATCTGCACTCCCGTGCAGTCCCCCGCGGCGTACACGCCGGGCGCGGAGGTCCGCGACACCTTATCGACGGGAACGAAGCCTTTGGCGTCGAGCATGATGCCCGCATCAGCCAGTCCGAGATCGGTGGTATTGGGCACCATGCCGACCGTCATCAGGCAATGTGAGCCGCGCACTGTGCGGCCATCCTGCAGCGTCACGGCGACGCCGTCGCCCGTCCGCCGCACCGCGGTCCCGCGGGACTGGCTGAGCACGGTCATGCCCCGGCGGCGGAACACGTCCTCGATGACAACCGCCGCGTCGGCGTCCTCGTGCGGGAGCACCCGGTGCCGCGAGGAGATGAGCGTCACCTGCGAGCCGAGTGCCTGGTACGCGCTGGCGAACTCGGCGCCGGTCACGCCGGAGCCGACCACGATCAGCTCGGGCGGCAGCTCGGGCAGGTCGTACAGCTGCCGGCAGGTCAGGATGCGCTCGCCGTCGGGCTCGGATCCGGGCATGATCCTCGGCTGGGCGCCGGTCGCGATCAGGATGGCGTCGGCCTCGACCTCGGTGTCCCCCGCGGCGACGGTCCGCCGGCCGGTCAGCCTGCCGGCGCCGGAGATGACCTTCACGCCCTCGGCCGACAGCCGGGCCGCCACGTCCGCCGACTGGGCCCTGGCCAGCGCCTTGACGCGGGCGTGCAAACGGGGCGCATCGACCTGCGGATGCTCGTTCCTGTCCGGATAGAGCTGAATGCCCAGACTTGCGGATCCGTCGAGCGCCGCCATCATGCCGGAGGTGGCGATCAGGGTCTTGGAGGGGACGCAGTCGGTCAGCACGCAGGCGCCGCCGAGGCCATCCCGCTCGATGACCGTGACCTCGGCACCGAGCTGCGCGGCGACCAGGGCGGCCTCATAACCTCCCGGCCCGCCCCCGATGATGGCGATCCTGGCGCTGGTTCGACTCACGTTTTCTCATTCTGTCGCATCCTGGCGCCGATCCCGCCATCGGCTTCCTGAGCTGGGGTCATACCCGCGCCACGACGATCGCCAGCAGCCGATGCCGCATTGCTCGTAGGCTAGTTAGCCGTGGCGATGTACGCGGCCTATGGCAGCAATATGGACCCGGCGCAGATGGCGCAGCGGGCCCCTCATTCGCCGCAGCGCGGGACGGGATGGCTCCAGGGATGGCGGCTGACGTTCGGCGGCGAGCAGATCGGCTGGGAGGGCGCGCTGGCCACAGTGGTCGAGGCCGAGCGCGAGCAGGTCTTCGTGGTGCTGTACGAGGTGGCCGACGCCGATGAGGAGACGCTGGACAACTGGGACGGCGTCTCGCTCGACTACTACCGGAAGTCCAAGGTCCGCGTCGAGACGCTGGACGGCGACGTGCTGGCGTGGCTCTACGTCCTGAACGACTACGAGGGCGGGCTGCCGTCCGCGCGGTATCTCGGAATCCTGGCCGATGCCGCCGAGACTGCCGGAGCTCCCGCCGACTACGTTGCCTCGCTGCGCGTGCGGCCCTGCAACTCCTACGGCTAGAAGGCCGCCGTCGCCGTCGAGATGTCGTAGCTGGGTCCCCAGTACCACTGCGTTGCCGCCGAGCCGGGGACGATGTGGGGCGTGCCGGTCGGATCGGCGATCCACCAGCGGATCCGGGCCTGCGTCGAGGCCGGCAGGGAAGCAACCGCGGCCTGGACCGACGGCCACTCGGCGATGGCGGTGTAGATGATGGCGACGCCGCCCGGATCGGCGCTCAGGCGTTGCGGGACCCAGCTGGCGGCCGCCGCCGGGGTGGCGCACCCCGGCTCAACGTCGATGACCTGCGCCTGCGGGTCGCTGCCGTCCACGTCGATCCAGAACACCGTCTGCCGCCCGGCAACCGCGGAGACCGGCGTCGGGTGCGGTCCGTCGACGTAGGTGGCGACGACCTGGTTGGCCGGGATCGCCGCGGGCGTCGTCGAGTCGTAGATCAGGTACGGCTGGGCGCTCGCTGCCTTGGCGGGCGGGGTGGTGGTGCTGGCGCTGGGCGTTGGTGCCGCCTGCTTCGCGGGCGTGGCCTGCGGGCTGGCCGCGGCCTTGCTCGCGGGCTTGCGCTGCCCGGCCGCGGCCTCGTGCTGGCTGGCCGCAGCCCGGCTGCGGGCCGTGGCGGCCTGGCCGCCGGGCCTGGTCCGTCGTCCTAGCGCATCGACGTCGTGGGTAGCGACCGGGCGCGGCAGCGCGGCGGGCCGCGGCGGCGCTCCGCTCGTGGAGACGGCCACCGCCACGCCTGCCGTCGTACCGACGGCGACCAGGGCACCGGTCGCGGCGGCGACGCCCAGGGGCAGCTTGCGCACCCGGCGATGAGAGCCGCGGGCGCGACGAGGCGGCGGCGCGAACCGCCGCGGAGCACGATGACGAGCAGGCAATACAGGCCAATGGTGGGGCGCGGGGCAGCGCTCGGCGGTGACCCAGGGACTGCCAGCCACTGACGAAAGCGGCTGACGGCGGTGACGCGGATGTGCCGCGGGTCACGGCGACGCGTTGCGAGGGGCAACCATCACGCGCCTGGGTGTAGTCGGTCACCGGACAGTGGATCGCGAAAACCGACCAGTCGCGGCTTAATTGCCTAAATCAGTCATATGATCTGCGTCACACTATGGCGTCACAAGCTGGCGGAGGGTGCTCGCCCGCCGGCCACCAGGCAGGGCCAGCCCCGGCCTGCGGCGCCAAGCGCTCACCGCCGTCAGGCTTGGGCGGGGCATGCCCCCAGGTCCAGCGGTGCGACAACCATCGCGAGCCGATCGAATGGGACCTGGCGCAGGTGACGCAATCACCGCGCGGCGACGGGCGCCATCTGACTGGCCGGGGCCAGGGTGCCGGCCAGGAACCCGGAGATCCGCGCCCGCAGGCTCGCCGCGTCCAGCCCGTGCGCGACCTCATGCTCGGCCGGGGTGCCGTACCGGCGGACTTCCTCCCGGCCGACGCCGAGCCCGAGCACACGATGCGGGATGTCGCTGAGCGCGTCGGCCACGAACCGCACGGACGTGCCCGCCAGGTACGGCTCGACCACGACCACATCGGGCCGCCCGAGGGTAGCGCGGAGCGCCGCCGCGTCGAACGGCCGGACTGTCGCCGCGTACAGCACGGTCACGTCCAGTCCCTGCGTGGCGGCAAGCACGGAGTCCGCCAGCGGGCCGACACCGATGACGGTGCCGGCGGCACCCGTCCGCAGGACCGTGAACTCGCCCGGCGTCACCCGGAACGGCGCGGCGTTGGCCGGCCCGGACAGCCGGACGTACACCGGCCCGGACCCGCCGATGGCGTGCCGCAGCAGCGTTTCGGCCTCGTCCGGATGACCGGGTACGTGAACTGCGAACCCGGGCAGCGTGTCGATCAGCGCCACGTCGCCCGGAGCCATGTGGGTCCGGCCGTAGTAGGGGTAGTCGTACGAGGCGCCGGCGCTGACCAGCACCGCGCCCACGTTCTGGTGCACGATGTCCAGCTTGATCTGCTCAAACGGCCGCTCGATCAGGAACGGGGCGAAGGTGTGCGCGACCGGCCGCAGCCCGGTCAGTGCCAGCCCGCTCGTCACCCCGATCAGCAGCTGCTCGCGGATGCCGAGGTTGATGACCCGGTCCGGATGACGCTGCCGGGCGGCCTCGAAGCCCGCAGTCCCGATGTCCGCCAGCACGACGGCAACGCGCGGGTCGGTGTCCAGCACCTCGCTGGTCACGTGCTCGAATCGCTCGCGCATGGTGTCCATTTCCGGCCCTCTCAGTTCGTCGTCGCCGGTGCGATGGCCGCGACGACCACGCGTGGGGTTCCCGGATGGGGCGCGCTCAGTGCGGCGGCCAGCGCAGCGTGATCGCGGCCGTTCACTCGCTCGGCCGACCAGCCTTCCCGGCTGAACCGGGTCTCCGCGCCTCCCGCCCAGCCGTAGGACGAGCTGGCGTTGTCGACGACGATCACGTTCAGCCGGTCAAGGCCGGTGGCGCCGGCGAACGCGATTGCCTCGTGGTTGGAACCCTCGTCAAGCTCGCCGTCGCCGATGAGGACGAAGACGCGCGCCGCGTGCTGCTCGCGGGCCCTGAGGCCGAGCGCCACGCCCGTCCCGATCGGCAGCCCGTGGCCGAGGGAGCCACTCGCGATCTCGACGCCCCGGAGCAGGTTGCGGTCCGGGTGATGGCCGAGCGCCGAGTCAAAGGTGCCAAAGCCTGGCAGGTCGGCGAGGTCGATGAAGCCCTTGGCGGCGAGCACTGCGTAATAAGCCTTCGGCGAGTGCCCCTTCGACAGCAGGAACCGGTCGCGGTCGTCGTCGAGCGCCGTCTCTGGGCTAACCCGCAGCACCTGGTCGTACAGCACCCAGAGCACATCGAGGGTCGAGGCGGCCGAGTGATCGTGTTTCTCGTCACCGCTCATGGCGGTCATCAGACGGGGCAGGTCGTCGAAGCCGAGCCTGGCCTCCGTAGTTACGTTGGTCATACCAGGGAGTCTGCAACTTAGAGTGCACTTTAAGTCAACCGCGACATCCCGCTAGGCTGGCGGTCGTGGCCAGCCCCAAGCCTCCCCCGTTCCTGACTATTTCCGAGCTGTCGGCGCGAAGCGGCGCCGCGCCGTCGGCCCTGCGGTTCTACGAGGGCCGCGGCCTCATCTCCGCCACCCGCAGCGCGGGGAACCAGCGCCGCTATCCGCGGCACATGCTGAGGCGGGTTGCCTTCATCCGGGCCGGTCGCCAGCTCGGGCTTGAGCTCAGGCAGATCGAGGCGAGCCTCGCGCTGCTGCCGGCCGACAAGGCACCCACCCAGGCCGAATGGCGGCGGGCCGCCCGCACCTGGCAGGCGGTGATAGACGCCAAGATCGATGAGCTGAAGCGGCTGTCCGAGACGCTGGGCAGCTGCATCGGCTGCGGCTGCCTCTCGCTGCGCAAGTGCGCGCTCTATAACCCCGATGACGAGGCCTCGGGCCGCGGAGCGGGCGCCCGATGGCTCCTGGGTGATCAGTCGCCCGCCGAGGCCCTGCAGTAGGCCGGGCTACTTCACCAGCAGCGTGATGACGAGGAACACGACCGGGCCCAGAACAGCGGCCAGCGGCTCCCAGGCCCACGAGGTCTTGAGGAAGCCCGCGGGCGCGCCCTTCTCCCGTGCCTCGGTCGCTCGCCGGCCCAGCTCGGCGGCCATGATCTGACTCGGCTGCTGCCTGGCCAGCTCGGCCGCCTCGTCCGGTGCCCGCCCGGTAACGCTGGTCCTGGCGGCCCGGTTCGGCATGAAGATGTTGCGCTGCAGCTGCGTACGAGCCCGTGAGCGGCGCCGGGAGTAAAGAGCCCAGCTATAGATGGTCTTGGCCTTGCGCGGGGCCGGCCGGATGCACACGAACTCGACGGAGTCACCGAGATAGATCCCCTCCACGCCGCCCCACGGCGCGTGGTGGGTCAGGAGGGGGTTGAAGATCGTTACGCCCTCGTCGTCGGACTCGACCCGTGAGTGCACCGTGCAGGCGTACATGACGCCGCTCACCACGGCCAGCAGGGCGGCACCGCGCAGTCCGTGGATGGTCCGCGAGCCGGCGAGGATGTAGCCCAGGTTGATCAGGGTGAATGCCACCCAGCCCCACCACAGGACGAGCGGGACCGGCAGCCGGAACAGGGTGTGCCCGTTCGGCTTGGGCTTCCATAGCGTCTTGGGGCCAGGCGGCGGCACGCCGTAGCCGGGCTGGGTGCCGGGCTCGGTGCCGGTCTGGCGGGGTGCCGGACTGGCTCCGGTGGGCCGCTGCTGCGATGACACGGCGTGCGCGCTCCAGTAGCTGAGGGCAGAAGGCCGCTGACAGCGACCCGGCCTTCTACTTTATGCGCACTTCGCCGGGCTGCCGAAAACGCGCCGGTCACCTATCCGTACCACTTCGGTGACGGCGATCCAGGCAAATCTCGAGCCGCCTCAGGGACGCCAGAGATCAACTTTCGGAGCTGCGACTCGGCTGGCGTAAACCATCGCAAAAAGGTCGCCGGTCACCCCGGCGTGAGCGCAGGCGTCGACGGGCCGGCCACTCACCCCCACTTTCATCGGCTTTCGCGGTCACTTTCGACCGATTTGCGGACATGGAACTGGGGGTGAGTCGCGGCGGGGACAGGAGCACCGCGCTGTTCGTGCCACAGGAGACCGGCAAACCAGTACATTTCGGCGCGCACAACCGGATGTCTCAATCAGTTAGGAGACTTACCGTCCGCACCGGACGGTTTGTCTCCTACGTGATTCGGAGCCGGTCGCATAAGCCGCGAATCGGCCCCGGCACCCGCGCCGCGCACACCACCCCCGGCGCCGCGCACCACCGCCGGCGGCCGACGCCCTGCGGGCGCCCGCGCGCCTGCGGGCGCTGGGCGGGGCGGCGTCAGGCCACGGCCGCGTCAGGCCAGGACCGTGTCAGGCAGAGCCGGGTCAGGCCAGGGCGGCGTCAGCGACGCGCTCGTTACCCTCCGACGAGCCGGGCAT
>DAIOWC010000012.1:0-35541 GCA_036758685.1 Streptosporangiaceae bacterium
AAGTTTCACCGGGATCATGACCAGCCCGAAGGAAACTGCCCCCTTCCACATGCTGTGCATTCCATCTCCCTACCCCGCAGCTCGACCGCAATCAATTATCGACCCGGATCAAGCGCGGATGTCAGGCCCTGGTGGGTACTGATACAAGCAGTGTTGTCCGCTTTTTTTCTTTCGGCAATATGTTCGAACGGTCGAATCGACGGGAGGATCCCGATGAGCGACATGGGCCTAGAAGCGCCGGACGCCGACGCCGTCGAGCAGGATCAGGATGCCATCCCGGGGCCAGGTGAGGCCGATCAGCCCGGAGAAGTCCCCCTGGAGGCGAGCTCAGCCGACACGGCCGAGCAGTCCCGTGAGCTAAGTCTGGATGACGACGAATACCGCTGACCGGGTCTGCGAATCTACTCGGTCGTAGGATTGCACCTAAGGAACGCCGCCCTGGCGGCGCTTGTCGTCAATCCGGAGTCAATGTTGACAGCATCGCCCCACGCCAAGACCGCCAGCTCGCGTATGCCGCGGCCCGCGCGGCGACTGCAGCTGCTCGGTGCGGCGCGCGATGTTTTCGTCGCCCAGGGCTATCACGCAGCCGCAATGGATGAGATCGCCGAGCGCGCGGGCGTCAGCAAGCCCGTGCTCTACCAGCATTTTCCCGGCAAGCTCGAGCTGTACCTGGCGCTGCTCGACCAGAGTGCCGATGAGCTCGTGCAGATCGTCAGCGATGCCCTCCAGTCCACGAACGACAACCGGCAGCGGGTGCCGGCCACGTTCAAGGCGTTCTACGACTACGTGGCCGGGCAGGGCGAGACGTTCCGGCTCGTCTTCGAGTCCGACCTGGGCAACGAGCCCGCCGTGCGGGCTCGGCTTGACCGCGCGATGTACGAGTGCTCAGACAAGATCAGCCAGTTCATCCGCGAGGACGCCGGGGTCAGCAGCGAAGAGGCGCACCTGCTCGGCATGGCCCTGGTCGGCATGGCGCAGGTCACCGCGAGGTACTGGCTGAGCACGAACCGAGCCATGCCGAAGGACGCGGCCGAGCAGCTGATCGCCAGGCTCGCCTGGCGGGGCATCAGCGGCTGGCCGCTGACCTCCTGATCTGCTGGACGCCGTTTCGCTCGGGGCGTAGCTGCGCCTAAGCACCTTCCACGCGGGCCGCAGCGCCGCGAGCTAGCCTCGTACCGCAGAGAGGAGAGCCGTGGAAGTCAAGATCGGGATACAGTCCGCGCCTCGTGAGCTCGTGCTGGAAACGAACGACCCGGCCGAGGATGTCGAGTCCGCGCTGCGCTCGGCGGTGGATGATGGCGGCGTGTTCGTCCTGGCCGACGACCGGGGCGGAAAGGTTCTCGTCCCTGCCGACAAGATCGCCTATGTCGAGTTCGGCGGGAGCGAGCCGCGGCGCGTCGGGTTCAGCAACCTCTGACCGCCAGTCACCCTTCGGCCTGAGCGCCGGGGGCAACCGGGGCTGCGTCCTGCGCCGCGGCCTCGGCTTCGGCCGCCGCCATCTTGCGCTCGCCTTGCCGCTTCGACCACCGTCCGTAGCCGTACGTCCAGGCGAAGAGGACGCCGGCCACCGCGTACGGCATCACCTTGGAGATGGCGTAGGCGGTCCCGGTCGAGGTCAGCTCGACGATGAGGACCCTGGCGCCCGCCTCAGCCAGGTACCCGACGCCCCACACGATCGTGATGACCCGGAACACGTGGCGAAACTCCTGGTACTGCCACAACGACTCGAACTCACGCCCGCGGGGCGAGTCCTCGCCGCCCATGAACTCGATCGCGAACCGGTACATCAGGGGGCGCCTCGACCACAGCGAGCCCAGGCACAGTAGCCCGAACACTGCCGTCGGTACCGAGCCCTCCAGGAGCAGCAGCCGGGCGCTGCCGCTCAGCAGCCCGACCAGCGAGCCGACCGCGATGCCGGCGAGCACCAGGACGCCGATCGCGTCGACGCTGCGACTTCGCGCGAACTTGATGGCCACGCCAAGGGCCGGGAAGATGCCGCTCAGCACGAGCGAGATCACCGCGCTGTGGCCGGCCGATCGAAGTAGCTGATAAAGGACGAGCGGCCCGCCGATGTCGAACACGGCGATCATGGCCACCGACTGCAGCTGACTTCGGTAACGGGTAACGGCGGGAGCGTTGTTCTCCGGGAGCGCCACGTAGTGCATAATAGCTCACGATCGTGAACCTGAATGCGCAATGTTGGAGCGGCCATGCCAGGAAACTGGCCGGCTGACATATCGCCGCAGGTAGGTCTCGTCTGCTTCGCCTATGGTGCGGCGCAGGCGGGGTCAGATGAACCGGTAGCCGGTCCGGTGCTGCTCCGGCTCCTGGGCGACCTGGGCGTGTCAGGCCCGGCAGCCAGGTCGCTGCTGCTGCGAATGCGGCGAGAGGGCTGGCTGACTTCTGAGCGGGTCGGCCGGCAGGCCCGCTACCGCCTCGACCCGCTCCTGTTCGCGGGCCAGCAACGCGTGGAACGGCAGCTGCGCGGCCACCGGCCGAGGTGGAACGGCTCGTTCAGCGGCGTGCTGTATTCGGTCCCCGAGCGCTTCCGCCCGTTCCGCGATCGCCTCCGGCGCTCGGCCCTGCTCCTGGGTTATGTGACCCTGCGCCCGGGTCTGCTCGTCGCCACGACCGACCGCTATGACGAGCTGGTGGCGGCGCTGCCGCCGCAGCCGGCCGGCATTCAGCTGCTGCGCACGAAGCTGACCTTCTCGGCGCCCGACAGCCGCAGGCTGGCCGGCGACCTGTGGGACCTCGACGACATCGCCGCCCACTACCGCCAGGCGCTGGCCGAGTTCGATGAGCGGGTGGCGCAGGCGCTGCGCCAGCCGCCGGTCGGCGCGGCGGCGCTGCGGGCGTTCGCTGACGCTGCGCTTCCGCTGTACCGAGTCGCATCCGCCGATCCCGACCTGCCCGCCGAGCTGCTGCCGGCCGACTGGCCGGCACTCAAGCTCGGCGACGCGATCGGCAACGCGTTCGCGATCTTCGGGCCGATGGTCTCCGATTACCTCGACGGAGCCCTAGTCGGCAAGGCCTAGCGCCGCCATCCGCTCGGCCTGCGCATCGGTCAGCCGGGCGAACATTCGCCCGATGTCACCAAGCTGCCTGGAGGTCTCGCCGACCAGCAGCCGGGCCAGCGGCTCGCGATCGGCCGCGACCCGCTGCGCCTGGCCGAGGGCCTCGCCCACCAGGCGCCTGGCCCACAGGCCCAGCCGGCCCGCCACCCTGGGATCGGCCTGGATCGCCTCGCGCACTCTGGCGACCACGAACTCGGTCTTCCCCGTGTCCGCGAGTACCGTACGCACCAGCGCCCTGGTGTCCGGATCCAGGACCTCGGCCACCGCCCGGTAGAAGTCGGCCGCGATGCCGTCGCCGACATAGGCCTTGACCAGGCCCTCAAGCCAGTCAGCGGGCGCAGTGCGGGCGTGGAAGGCATCCACGGCGGCGACGAACGGCTGCATCGAGGCGGTCGGGTCGGCGCCAAGCCCCTCGATACGCGCCCGCAGGCGCCGGAAGTGCTCGAACTCGGCCACCGCCAGCTCGGCCAGCGCCGTCTTGTCCGCAAGCGAGATCGCCAGCGCCGCGTCGTCGGAAACCCGGAAGAACGCGGTCAGGGAGGCGTAGGCCAGCAGGCCGAGCAGATCGACGACGCCGTCGGCGGGCGGCGCCACCGCCGCCTCACTTCCCTCATGGCTCACGCGCGAAGCGTAACAACCCGGTCGCCGGCAGCGCTCTGCGTGGCGTCTCAAGTGCACGAAGTCGGGCTTGCTAGACTGTGGCGAGAGACACACGAGGAATGTGATAGCCCCCGGACCCGTTATACAGAGCGTTGAGCGTGACGATCACTGTGGTTCGACGCCGCGCTACTCCCTCTTCGCGATTGGTCGGCGCCCGCCGATGTCAGGCGCGTGCCGCCCCGCTGGAGAGGTCAGATACTTGCCCGCAGCGCTACCAGCCTGGCGTGGTCAACGCCTGGGACCGCGGGCCCTTGATGGAGGCGGAAGCCCTAAGCATGTATACGACACCAACCGAGGACGGCCAGGTGCCCAACCCGGAAGCCGACCAGCTGCGCAGCAGCGATAAGACGTTCCGCGACTTCGGCATTGCCGAGCCGATCTGCGCGGCGCTGGAGGCGGGGGGCATCGTTACGGCCTTCCCGATCCAGGCGCTGACGCTGCCGGTCGCGCTTGACGGCCACGACCTGATTGGCCAGGCGCGGACTGGCACCGGCAAGACCCTCGCGTTCGGCATCCCGATCCTGGAGCGCATTCACCAGACGCCGCGCCAGCCGGCCTCTCCCCGGGCCCTGATCGTCGTTCCGACCCGCGAGCTTGCGATCCAGGTCGCCGATGACCTGCGCCTGGCCAGCGCCAGGATGGACGTGAACGTCGTGACCCTGTACGGCGGCCGCGCGTACGAGCCGCAGATCGACGCGCTCGCCACGGTGGACGTCGTCGTCGGCACGCCAGGCCGGCTGCTCGACCTGAGCCGGCAAGGGCACCTCAAGCTCGGCCGGGTCACGACCCTGGTCCTGGACGAGGCCGACAAGATGCTCGACCTCGGCTTCCTGCCCGATGTCGAGCGGATACTCCAGCTCATCCCGCCCGGCCGGCAGACGATGCTGTTCTCGGCCACCATGCCCGGCGAGGTCGTCACGCTGGCCCGCCGGCACCTGAGCCGGCCCATGCACATCCGGGCCGAGCAGCACGACGAGCCCGCGCACGTGCCGAGCACCGAGCAGCATGTCTTCCGCGCGCACCAGATGGACAAGGTCGAGGTGCTCACCCGGATCCTGCAGGCCGAGGGCCGCGGGCTGACAATCGTGTTCTGCCGGACCAAGCGCTCGGCCGACCAGGTCGCCTCGACCCTGACCACGAAGGGATTCGCGGCCGCGGCCGTCCACGGCGACCTCGGGCAGAGCCAGCGGGAACGCGCCATGCGGGCCTTCCGCTCCGGCAAGGTCGACGTGCTCGTCGCCACTGACGTCGCCGCGCGGGGGCTCGACGTTGACGACGTCACTCACGTCGTCAATTACGAGTGCCCCGAGGACGAGAAGGCCTACCTGCACCGCATCGGCCGCACCGGCCGGGCCGGCCGCGATGGCGTGGCGGTGACCTTCGTCGACTGGAACGACCTGCACCGCTGGAAGACGATCAACGAGGCGCTGAACCTGGGCTTCGCCGAGCCCGCCGAGACGTACTCGACCTCGCCTCACCTCTACTCGGCCCTGCGCATCCCGGAGTCGGCCGGCAGCGTGCTCCCGCGCGCCCAGCGCGAACGGGCCGGCCTGGAGGCCGAGGATCTCGAAGACATTGGCGAAACCGGGAAGACCCGCTCACGCAATCGCCGCGCCGACACGGGCGGACCGGCCCGACGGGACGGCGAGAGCGGCAGGCAGCCGGCTCAGCGCGCCCGCCGCCGGACGAGGGCGGGCCAGCCGGCCGGGCACCACCAGGACAGCGCCGCAGGCAATTCCGCCGGCGAGCGGCAGGGCGGCGACCTAGCCCAGGCCGCGACCGCTGAGCCCGCCGACGGTGCGGCTGAGGCGTCCGACTCGCCGCGGGCCAGCCGGCCTCGCCGGCGGCGGTCACGCAGCCGCAGCGCCTCGAGCCTCCCAGCCGCCGAATAGCTCATCCGGCCGCAGCCGCAGGGCCCGCAGAGCGAGCCGGGGCAGCGGCCGGAACTCTTTCAGCGAATCCTGCGTTATTCGCCTGTTACATTTCAGCAAGTTGTCGGTAGGCTGCCACCCCGTGAGTACCCTCAGGTCCCTGCACCTGCCCGAGCAAGTTCGGTCCGCGACGGCGACGACGGCCCGTGGCCAGTTCGCCGTCCTTGAGGCCAAGCCGTCGCGCGGTGTCAGTTACCGCAATCCGGCGCTTCTTGTCCCCGGCTACACCGGCAGCAAGGAGAACTTCCTGCCGATACTCGAGCCGCTCGCGGCCGCTGGGCGGACGGTCGTCGCCATGGACCTGCGCGGGCAGTATCAGAGCCCGCCCGGCGAGGACCGCGACCAGTACGGCGCCGCGGCGCTCGCCGCGGACGTGCTCGCGGTGGCCGACTCCATCGGCGAGCAGACCGGCGGCGTGCACCTGGTCGGGCACTCACTCGGCGGCCTGATCGCCCGTGAGGCGGCATTGCGGCGGCCGGCCGCGCTGGCGTCCCTGACGTTGCTCGGATCGGGACCCGGCGTCATCGGCGGCCAGCGCGCCGATGCGCTGCGCGATCTCCTGGCCCTGCTCGACCCGTCCGGCGGAGCCCGCGGCGATGACCGGGCTCAGCTCGCGGCCTTGGTGCGGCAGGCATGGCACGACCAGCACGAGCCGCAGGCCCGGGCCGAGGGCGTCGACGAGCACATCATCGCCTTCCTCAAGGAGCGCACCTTGCGGACCTGCCCGGTCCACCTGATCGTGCTGGCCAGGTACCTGCTGACCTGCCCGGACCGAACCGACGAGCTGGCCGCGACGGTCAGGGCCGGCTTGCCCGCCCTGGTGCTCTACGGCGAGAACGACGATGCCTGGCCGCCGGCGGAGCAGGATCGGATGGCCAGGCGCCTGCACGCCGAGCGAACCTGCATCCCCGGCGCGGCGCATTCGCCGGCAATCGAGGCGCCGGAGACTACGGCAGGCACGCTGACCGCCTTCTGGAACCGGGCCGAGCGGCGCCAGCCAACCGTGCATTCCTGCGGCCGCGCGCCCCACTCGGCCACCGCAACGAGCCCGTAGCCTGCGGTCAGGCGGTGGCGGCCAGCGGACCGTCACTCGGCTGCGGCAGCGTGGCCAGGGCGTCCCACGGGCGCCGCGGCGGAGCCGCCGAACCGCCCTCGGGGCAGTGCGCCCGGAAGTCACACCACGAGCACCAGCTGCCCGGCCGGGGAGCGAACAGCTCGCGGGAAGCCTCCGGGCCATCGGCCCGGTACCGCTCGTCCGCCTCGGCACACTCGGCCGCGATCGCTTCCGCGCGGCCCAGATGACGGGCCAGCGTCTGCTCGCTGTGCTCCCAGGCGAGCACGCTGCCGGTGGGCAGGTGATGCAGCTCGACCCGGCGGCAGGGCCTGCGCATCACCCGTTCGGCCGCGAGCGCGTACAGCGCCAGCGCCAGCGAGCCCCGCGCATCATCGGTGGTCAGCAGGTGCCGGCCGGTCTTGTAGTCGACGACGACCAGCTCGCCGGGCGTGCCGTCGGCAGGGCGCCGGTCATCGAGCCGGTCGATACGACCGGACACCGCGATCAGGTCGGTCTTGGTCGCGACCGTGCGCTCGACTCCGAGTGGCTCGGCCGCGGGATCCAGGCCCGCCACGTAGCCCTCGACCATCCGGCGGCACTCACGCCGGTGCCCGGCTGATTGCGCGTCGTCGGCGAAGCCCTCGGTGAGCCAGCCGCTCTCCAGGAGATCGCCAGCCGCCGACACCGTGCGCTCCGGGCGCGGGAGCCGCCACCAGCCGGCGAGCGCGTTGTGGACACTAGCGCCGAGGCTGTTATGGGCCCACGGCGCGCCCTTGGACGGCGCCGGGCGGTCCAGGTAGCTCATCCGGTACCGGCGCGGGCAGTCAAGCCAGGTGGCCAGCCGGGTCGGCGTGCAGGCAAACAGCCGCCGCGGCATCCCCTCAAACCCGAGCTGCTCCACCGTGCCATCCTGGCACGGGCCGACGACAGTTGACGGTGTCAGCCCGGGTGGCGACCCCCGGACCCCCGCGGGCAGGGCAACTACTCTTCCGCGGCGGCCAGCGGCCGGTCCTGGCCGGAGGCGACCCACGAGTCAAACCGCTTCTCGGCCATGGCGACGGTGAGCTCCTCGCCGTGGCCAGGCAGGATCCGGGTGCGCGGCGGGAGCGTCAGCACCTGGGCGCCGATCGAGTCGAGCTGGCGGGCCCAGTTCGGGAAGTCGTGACCATGCGGCACGGGCCCGTCCTCGCCGACCACGTCGCCGGTGAATACGACCTCGAGCTCGTCGCAGAGCAGGCATACCGAGCCGCGAGTGTGGCCGGGCGCGTGCAGGACCTCGAGGGTGACCCCGCCCACGGCGAACTTGCCGCCGTCCTCCATGTCGATGTCGGCGTCGTCGTCATGCGCCTCGCGCCAGACCTGCCGGTCGGCCGGGTGCACCGCAACCGGGGCCTCATCCCGCTCGGCCACCCCGAACGCCGCCTGAGTATGCCGGGCGTGCCCATGCGTGCAGATCACAGCCAGGACTTCCCGGTCGCCAACCACGGCGAGGACAGCGGCGGCGTCCTCGCCGGGATCGATCACGATGACTTCCTCGTCATCGCCGACGATCCAGGTGTTGGCCTTGCCGGGCACCGCGTCAATCCGGGCGTCGTTCGTGCTCATCGCGGGTGCTGCCTTCCCGTTGATCGTGCTGGCTCTGCGCAACGATAGTCGGGACTGCGACGTTCATGAGCTGAACGGGCGATCGTCCCTAGGCCAGGCACTGCGTCGTCAGCGACCCGATGACCGGCAGCGCCGCGCTTGCGGGCGGCATCGCCGCGATCTCCGCGGCGATAGCCCCGGCCGCGTCACGATAGCTGTGGCCATCGATCAGGAGCTCCGCCTCGCGGGCCACCCCGTCCGGCGTCAGATCGGCTGACCGCAGGCACCGCCCGGCGCCAGCGGCAACGACGCGGCCGGCGTTGTAGAACTGATCCGCGCCCTGCGGGAGGAGTAGCAGCGGCACGCCCGCGGCGAGCGCGTCGAGCATCGATCCGGCGCCACCGTGGCAGATGACGAGATCGCAGCGGCCCATGAGCTGCGCGTGCGGGATGAAGTCGGTCACGTGGACGTTCGGCGGCTGCGGGCCCAGCATGCCGGCCTCCCGGCCGGGACCAAGCGCGACAATCACGTTGACCGGCCGCGCGGCCAGGCCGTCCAGGATCGCCTCGAAGACCGACGCATCCTGATTCCACACTGTGCCGAGCGTCACGTAGACGGTCGGCCGGCTGGGTAGCGAGCCGAGCCAGCGCCGCCCGGCCTGGGCTCCCGTCCCGGCCGGCTCGGGCCGGATCGTGACCCGCCGCGCGACGAGACGGATCTCAGGCACCTGGAGGCTCGGCGGACAGGGATCGAGGTACAGCGAGCGGTACATCTTTGCCTGAGCGGGCTCGAGGCCGGCGGCCGCCCAGTGCGGTGCCGCCGCGGCCGCCGCGATCTCCGCGATCGAGGGCTCGGGCAGCGGTCCGTAACCGCAGGTGACGTACGGAATCCCGGTCAGCCTGGCGGCGAGCGGCCCGGCGAACTCCGACAGCTCGTGCACGAGGATGTCGGGCTCCCACTTAGCCGCCACATCGAGGAGATCTTGCAGCCGGGCGGGCAGCTCGATGCCCGTGAAGACGCGACCGAAGAAGAACGACCGGTGCTGGTCGGCCGGGATCGCGCCGAGGTCACCGAGTCGCTCGGCGATGGCCTCGCGGACCGCGTCGGAGCTCGGCCCGGCGCTGAACGTCTCGAAGCCATCGGTCTCGGCGACGCTGCGGATCGGTTCCCCGGCGGCCAGCGCCACCGCATGACCAGCGGCGGCAGCCGCGCGGGCCAGCGGCACCAGCGGAAAGTAATGACCGTAGCCAGGCCGGCAGGTGAACAGCATTCGCATGATGCCTAGTACAGTCGCGGCGCCCGGCTGCCGTCCAAGACCAGTTCGTTCTGGCTCTGAGAATCCTGGCTTATTACTGGCCGCTCGCTTGGCGCTGACCAGGGACGATGTCGGCGAGTACATCCAGGACCGGCTTCACGGCAACCGTAGCCGCGGGTGACCAGACCGCCCAGGTTTCCGCGGGCAGGCTGACGCCCGCGAGCGGGCGCCAGGAGACCGCGTCCCGCTCGGCCGCCTGCGCCAGGTCGGAGGAGCAGGCCAGCGTCCAGCCGTAGCCGCCCGCGACGAGCGCGAACGACGCGCTGGCGCTGCCTGCCGACTGGACGGACTCGGCCCGCAGGCCGGCTGCCGCCAGCGTTGCGAGCACCCGGTCATACATCTCGGGATTAGCGCTGCGCGGCATCCACAGCAGCGGCTCGCCGCTCAGCCTGCCTGGCGGCACGGTATCCGCGCTGGCCAGCCGGTGTCCCGCCGGCAGGCAGGCGCCGAGCGGCTCGGAATCCAGGAGCCGCCGGGACAGCCGGCTCGCCGACGGCAGTGACCGGACGACGCCGATGTCGAGTTCTCCGGCCTCGATCGCCCGCACCTGGGCCGCGCTCGGGGTGGCCTCTACCGCCACGGTCAGGTCCGGGCGCCGCCGGCGAAGCTCGGCGACCAGCGTCGAGCCCCAGCTGCGGGAGAACTCGCTGACCAGCCCGATCCGGATTGGCGCCGGGCCGGCTTCGGACCGGGCCCGCTGCATCGTGTCCAGGCACTCGTCAAAGCGACCAAGCACCGCGTACGCCTCGGCCAGCAGCAGCGCACCCGATTCGGTGAGGCTGACGCGCCGCTTGGTGCGGTCGAGCAGGCGCAGCCCGAGCTCGCTCTCCAGCGCCTTGATCTGCTGGCTCAGCCCCGGCTGCGCGATGTGCAGGCGGGCCGCCGCTCGCCCGAAGTTGAGTTCCTCGGCGACGGCGACGAAGTAGCGCAGATGCCGGACCTCCATTGTGGCGATGATAAGTCCAGCTTCTCAGCCTGTCGCTATGGGCACCGCGCCGGTGGCGCGCTCCGCTAGCTGCTCGTAGGCACCATCAGGGGCAAGCACGGTGCCGATGCGATACCCGGTGAGCTCGCCGTGGTCGTCACTCCCCCCGGAGGCGACCAGGTTCAGGCGGGTGGCGAGTTCCCCCAGCGCAGCTCGTTCCCGCTCATTGTGCTGGGGGTGAAAGATCTCCAGACCGGTCAGTCCGGCGTCGGCAAGCTCCTCGATCACCTCGTCCGGCGTCCGCCAGCCGCGTTCGGCGCCCCGCGCGTGCGCCAGCACGCTCACGCCCCCGGCGGCGCTGACGAGCCGTACGGCCCTGGCCGGGTCGAGCGCGTACCTGGGCACGTGGGCGCGTCCGCCGGGGCCGATCCACTCCGGGGTGAACGCGTCGGCCACGGTTGGCACCACGCCCGCCTCCACGAGTGCCCTGGCGACGTGCGGCCTGCCGACAACCCCGCCGGCCGCAATCTCGCTGACCTGATCCCAGGTGATCGGAACGCCGAGCCCCACGAGCTTGTCCACCATCGCCCGCGCCCGGTACAGCCGGCTCTCCCGGATCTCGGCCATCTCCCCGGCGAGCTCATCGTTGCCGGGATCGAAGAGGTAGGCCAGCAGGTGCACGCTGTGGCCCTCGAGCCGGCAGGACAGCTCCATCCCCGGCACCAGCGTGAGCCCCGGCGGCAGCGCGGCGGCCGCCCGGCGCAGGCCAGCGACGGTGTCATGATCGGTCAGCGCGATGACATCCAGGCCCGCGGCCGCGGCCCGCTGCATCACATCGGCGGGCGGCTGCGTGCCATCGGAGGCGTTGCTGTGGCTGTGGAGGTCCGCGCGCATCAGCGGGAGACTATCCCGGCAACTGGGGCGATCGGGCCCCGAACGGCAGGTCCAGCTCCTGGCCGGGATCGCGCAGGTCTCGAATCGGCAGCGGCTCCACCATGAGCATGCCGGCGGTGTCCGGCCAGAGCACGAGCCACAGCCAGTTCCCGCTCACCTCGCCCGCGAAGGCGGCCCGGCCACGGGTGTCGACGTTCCAGACCGGGAACTCGTGGTTGGCGAACTCGACCACGCCCGCGGGCTGGCCCTTGGCGAAGTGCGCGCCCGGGTCGGGACCGCCGAGGCCAGCGAACCGCGCCCCGAGGCCAACGCCCGGCTCCTCCGAGATGATCATCATGTCGGCCGGCCCGCCCAGCGGGTTCGGGCCGGACAGAGCCACCGAGCAGCCGCGGGTTCCGGTCCGCTCGTCGCCCGCGATGGCGAAGCCGGTGACGAGCCAGCCCTGCGGCAGCGGCCAGGGTACCCAGACCGGCACCTCGGCCCCCCGCAGCACGCCATCCAGGCCCTCAAGGGAAGGACTCAGTGCTGACCGCAGCGGATGGACCTCGCCATGCTGCTCGCAGTGGTAGGCGCTGGACCACACGCTGGGCTCTCGGACGACGGAGTCGCAGCGCGGGCAGGTAAGTACCGGTCTCATTTCACTCAGCGTTATCCCCCGGAACGGCTGCGTCAAATACCTACCCATCGGTATCCGGCTCTCTCGGGCATACTGGCCCCGTGACGGGGCTTCCTGACGCCGCTGCGGCTCCAGTACTGGTTCCCTGCGTCGGCGCCGTTATGACCGATCGCGGGCGGCTGCTGCTCGTTCAGCGCGGCCACGATCCCGGCCGGGGGCTGTGGTCCATCCCCGGCGGGCGGGTCGAGCCGGGCGAGACCGACGAGCAGGCGGTCGTCAGGGAGGCCCTGGAGGAGACCGGCCTGTCGGTGACGTGCGGGCCGCTGCTGGGGTCGGTCCGGCGGCCGGGGCCGGCCGGGGTCATCTACGACATTCGGGACTACCGTGCGTCTGCCGCCGCCGGGGAGCTGGCGGCAGGCGACGACGCGGCCGACGTGCGCTGGGTCAGCTTCGACGAGGCCGAGGCGCTGGGTCGTGGCGGTCAGCTCACCAGCGACCTGCTGGCGACGCTCAGGTCGTGGTCGGTCCTGCCCTAGGCCGCAAATCGCCCCTCCGCGGGGCCGCCGCCGCCCGGGCCGGCGCCCTCGGGGCCATGGGACTCCGCGCGCCTGTCGATGTAGTCGGCGACGGCGACGGCCAGCACCGTGGCCGCCGCGCAGGCGCTCAGGACCAGCGCGCTGACGTGCGGCGCGAGCAGTCCGAGGAGCGCCAGCACGATCAGCGCGACCGCGCGCGACCAGGACAGGCGCCGCCAGACGGTCAGCTTGAACGCGAGGTGCCCGGCCACGTACAGGCCGGCTCCCCCGAGGATGAGCCACGACGTCGACGTCACGCCCACGGCGGTCGGCCCGGTGAGCACCAGGTGGTCGGCAGTCGCGGTGAGGATGATGCCGGCGACCATGATCGGGTGGATGAAGTGATAAGCCGAGCGGCCCAGCCGGCCAGGATCGGCGGACGTCGCGATCATCCGGGCGCTCTCCTCGGCGCTGCGGTCGAAGTACAGCCACCAGTAAGCAACGCTTCCGCCGAACGCGACCAGGAACGCCAGCAGCGCCGGGGCATGGTCGGCACCGGGACGCGCGAGCGGTCCGGCGAGCAAGCCCGCGAGCGTCGCGCCGATCACCACGATGGACTCGCCGAGCGCGATGAGGATGAAGGCCTGGCAGCGCTCGGCGAAGTGCCCGCCCTCGATGTTCCACTCCTCCGTGCTCGAGCGGCCCAGGCCCGGCGTATAGAAACCCACGGCCCCGCCGAGCAGGTCGACCCCGGCGGCCGCGAGCCACAGCAGCGCCCTGGGCAGCACGGCCGGCGCGAAGCCCCCGGCGAGCGCGAGCGCGCCGCTGCCGATGCACCAGACCAGGATCCGCTGGTAGTTGCGCGCCAGCGGCTGGTAGTCCGACCCGCGAGGCTGCCCGCGCAGGCCGACCACCGCAAAGGCGCTGCGGCCGATCTGCGAGACCGCGTACGCCGATCCGACCAGCAGCCCGCTCGCCGCGAACGCGTCCGGCAGGGCCGCCGACATGACGAGGCTGACCAGCATCAGGGCGATCAGCAGCAGCCGGACCGGGATTTTTGCCGGGTCGAACCAGTTGGTCACCCAGGTCGTGTACGCCCACAGCAGCCAGACCATCGTCAGCAGGAGCGCCGCCTCCAGGGCTCCCGCCGCCGTCCGGTGACCAAGGACGAAGTCGGACAGCTGCGTGATCGCGAAGACGTAGACCAGGTCGAAGAACAGCTCAATGTTCGTGACCCGGCTCCGCCCGGCGCCGCGCTCGCGCAGCAGGCGGGGCGGTACGGCTTGCGTCATGATCGGGTGCTCAGCTGGCCGCCGGGGGCGAGAACGCTGTTGTCCTCGACATCCCCGCGGCCCGCCCCCTGGCCGCCACGACCAGGGCCAGTTTCCGCGACGCCTCGTCGATCATCTCGCCGTCGAGCATCGCCGCGCCGCGGCCCTGCCCCGTGTAGTGGTCGTAGGCCTCCAGCATCAGCTCGGCCCGGTCATACTCGGCCTGCGCCGGGGAGAACTCGCCGTTCACCACGTCGATCTGGTCCGGGTGCACGACCCACTTGCCGTCGTAGCCGAGCGCAGCCACGCTCGCGGCGCTGCGCTGCAGTCCCGCCAGGTCCCCGATGGCCGCGAACGGGCCGTCGATGGCCTGCAGGCCGTGGGCCCGCGCGGCGATCAGGATCCGCAGGTGCGGATAGTGAAACGCATCACCGGCCGCGTACCCCGCCGGCTGTGCCCCGACGGTCAGCGATCGCATCCCGAGGCTCGCCATGAAGTCGGCCGGGCCGAATACCAGGGCCTCCAGCCGGGGCGATGCGGCGGCGATCTCGTCCACCGCCGCCAGGCCGGCCGCGTCCTCGATCTGAGCCTCGATCGCGATCCGGCCCGCCGGCAGCCCCACGGCCTGCTCGATCTGACCGAGCGTGAGGTCAAGCCAGCCGATGTCGCGCGGCCCGGTCACCTTCGGCAGCACGATCGCGTCGAGGCAGTCACCGGCCTGCTCAACGATCTCCAGCACGTCGCGGTACGCCCAGCCCGTGCTGGCGTCGTTCACCCGGACGGCCCGGATCTTCGCTCCCCAGCCTCCGGCCCGGAGCGCGCCGGTGATCAGCGTGCGGGCCTGGACCTTGGCCGACGGCGCCACTGCGTCCTCGAGATCGAGGAAGACCTCATCAGCGGGCAGGCCACGCGCCTTGTCCAGGAACCTGGCGCTGCTGCCGGGAACCGCGAGCGTTGTCCGCCGCGGCCTGAATGCCCGTCCGTTCACGCTGGCCGAGCTTACCGGCCGGCCAGGCCGGGCGCCGGGCCCGCTGTGCCTCCCGGGCGCGACCGCTCCAGGCCCTCCTACTGGCCGGGGACCAGGCGGAGCTGGCGCTCGGGCTCCGGCGGCCGTTCGGACAGGGCCCGGAAATCCTCCGCGGCGTCGTACTGCCCGGAGTAGTCACACAGCTGCGCGAGCACCTCAAGCAGCGTGTCGATCCGCTCGTCGAGCCGCCGGATGTCCAGCTCGGTAAAGGCAAGCCGGGAGTACTCCGCCCGTCGCCTGGCCCATGGCGTGTTGTCCCGCCATAGCCGTAATTCCGCCGCAATAGCAGTGGCCAGGCCCTGCCGAGCCGCCCCGTGACTGGGCATTCCGAAACCCCTTAATTTCTGTGCTCCTGGACGGCGCCACCCCCGTGCCCGCCTGGCCGCCCCAGCAATGATTGCGGACGCAGGCTGGGCGGGATGACCGAACGGCGGGCTGTCCGAGTTCGCACCGAAACACCGGTGCCCGCCCGGGTCCGCCCGCCTCCGGCCGCCAACGTGGAGTGGCACGACCCCGCCGGTCATAGCATGGGGTCATGTCCACAGACTCGCTGCCCGCGGCGAACGGCATCGGCGGGGCGCCGACGGTCGAGCAGATCACTCAGGCCCTCGCCGGGGTCAACGACCCGGAGATCCACCGCCCGATTACCGAGCTCGGCATGGTGAAGCACGTTGAGGTCGCCGCCGACGGGACCGTGCTCGTGCAGGTATGGCTCACCGTGGCCGGCTGCCCGCTGCGCGAGACGATCACCAGAGACGTCACCGCGGCTGTCGGCAAGCTGAGCGGCGTCTCTGCGGTCCGGGTCGAGCTCGACGTGATGAGCGAGGAGCAGCGCAAGGCCCTGCAGGGCAAGCTGCGCGGAGGCGGCGCCGAGCGGGAGATCCCGTTCGCCCAGCCAGGCTCCCTCACCAGGGTCTACGCCATCGCAAGCGGCAAGGGCGGCGTCGGCAAGTCCTCGGTGACTGTCAACCTGGCCGTCGCCATGGCCGCCAGCGGGCTGAAGGTCGGCCTGCTGGACGCCGACATCTACGGCCACTCAGTGCCGAGGATGCTCGGTGTGACCGCTCGGCCGACTCAGGTCGAGCAGATGATCATGCCGCCGACGGCGCACGGCGTGGTGGCGATCTCGAGCGGGATGCTCAAGAAGGGCAACGAGCCGCTGCCGCTGCGCGGCCCGATCCTGCACCGGCTGCTGACGCAGTTCCTCGCCGACGTGTACTGGGGCGACCTGGACGTCCTGCTGATGGACCTGCCGCCGGGCACCGGCGATGTCGCCATCTCGGCGGCGCACCTCGTGCCGAGCAGCGAGCTCGTGGTCGTGACGACGCCGCAGCTGGCATCGGCCGAGGTCGCCGAGCGCGCCGGGACCCTGGCGACTCAGCTGCACCAGCGGGTCGCCGGCGTGATCGAGAACATGTCGTACCTGCCGTGCCCGCACTGCGGCGAGCGAGTTGAGGTATTCGGGTCAGGCGGCGGCCACGTGGTGGCCGAGACCCTCACCCGCCTCACCGGCGCTCCGGTACCAGTGCTGGGCGAGATACCAATCGACATGCGGCTTCGCGAGGCGGGCGACACCGGGATGCCGATAGTGCTCTCGGATCCGGACTCACCGGCGGCCAAGCAACTGCGCATGATCGCCGAGAGCCTCGGCGGACGCAGCCGGGGGCTGGCCGGACGCCAGCTCGGCCTCACGCCTGCCTGATCCCACCCGGGGCTAGCGAGCAATCCGCGCCCGGCGCCAGTGGCTCAGGTCGCCTCGACGTCGTAGGGCGGGCTCTCGCCGGGCCTGAGGCCCGGCTGAGCCGGGTGCCCGTTGGCCGCGGCCGCCGTCCACTGGGTCTGCCCCTGACCAGTCCCGTTCCCGCCATCAGCTGCCCGCCCGAGCAGCACGCCGTCGCCGGTCAGTTCGTCGACCAGGTGCTTGCGGACGAAGTGGCGCGGGTTGAGGTCCCTGACATCGAACTCGCTGAGCTCCGATGGCAGGCTGTCCTGCAGCTCGGCCTTGGCGCCCTCGGCCATCCGGCGCAGCTCCCGCAGCATGCGGCCGGCCTGCGCCGCCATCGCGGGCAGACGCTCGGGCCCGAAGACGAGCAGCGCGACGACGCCAAGCACGATGATCTTGAACGGGGATAGCTCGAACACCGTGGACTCCAGGTGGCCAGGACACACGAGCCAGTGCTCGATGCCAACAGCCTAAACCGCCGGCGGCGCTGACCCGAATCCCCTCGCGCGCGGAAAATCTGTCGCGGCGGCCAGGACCGGTAAGGACTGGGCCGAGCCGAGGCGCAGGCTCACCGTGTGCGTCTGGCCGCTGCGAAGGAACGTCACGCTGACGTTCTGCCCTGGCGGCAGGGAACGGACGGCATCCAGCAGCGTGTCGCCGTTGGTCACCGGCTGTCCGGCGAAGCGGATGATCACGTCCCCTGGCCTCAGCCCCGCCAGCGCCGCCGGGCTGCCCGGCGTCACGGTGCTAGGACTGCCCGGCCTGGCCCCCGCGATCATGGCGCCGGTTCCGCCCCAGCCGGTGTTGATCACCGCGCCGAGGACGGAATGAGTGGCCCGGCCGGTGCGGATGAGCTCGACCGCAACGCGCCTGACCTGGTTGATCGGGATCGCGAAGCCAAGACCGATGCTGCCGCCCTGCGTACCCATCAGCGGGTTGGCCCCGAGGGTGTCGATCGCGGCGTCGACGCCGATGACCTGTCCGCGGGCGTTCACCAGCGGCCCGCCCGAGTTACCGGGATTGATGGGGGCGTCGGTCTGGATGGCATCGAAATAGACCTGCGATGTGCTCCCGGCCGCCGCTCCCGGCTGCACCGGCCGGTTGACCGCGCTCACGATTCCGCTGGTCACGGTGTCGGCCAGGCCAAGGGGCGAGCCGACCGCCAGCACCGGGTCGCCGACGTCGACAGCGGCGGAGTTGCCGAGGGTGAGCGCCGGCATGCTGGCCGATCCCACCGCCTTGATGACCGCGATGTCGGAGAACGGATCCCGGCCGACCACGGCCGCGGGCTCCGACTGGCCATTGGCGAAGTAGACCTCAAGCGAGCTGTTGGTGACCTGGCCGTCGAGCGTCACCACATGGTTGTCGGTGACGATGTAGCCGCCCTGGATGATGAACCCGGATCCGGTGCCCTCACCGCCGTTGACCTTGATCATCACCACGCTCGGCGTGACGCGCGCCGCGATCCCGGCGACCGAGCTGGCCGGACGGCTGGTCAGCGCTGGCGGCACCGTGCCGAGGGTGTAGGTGGGGTCGGTCTGCGGGCTCTGCGTGTGCAGTACGACAAAGCCGCCGACCACGCCGCCGAGGATTGTGCACGCCAGGGCGAGGGCCGCGACCAGCAGCGCTAGCCGGCCGCGTCGACGGCCGTCGGTGCCGCGCAGGAAGCTGAGCCGGCGCGGCGAGCGCGGCCCGCCGTTGCCTTCGTCTCCGCCAGCCCCGTCTCCGCCAGCCCCGTCTCCGCCAGCCCCGTCTCCGCCAGCCCCGTCTCCGCTGCCTGCGTCTCCGCCGACGAAGCTGCCGGCGCCCAGCAGGCCCGGCCGGCTCGAAGCGTCGCCGTCGGGCCAGCCAGTCCCTGCCGAGCCCGGACGGCTTACTCCGCCGCCGGCGGGCCGCGCCTGGCTCGGGGCGGGCGCTGAGGCCAGCCGCACGTTCCCGCTCGCGCTGCCAGCGGGCCGGCCGGAGCTTCGCGCCGACGTGCTGTTCAACCTGGCCGCGGCCGTCTTGGCCCGGCCAGCCTCGAACGCGGAATCCCGGTCAGCCGCGGTCGCCCACGCCCCCGGCAGGAGGGCACCGGACCTGGTCCGATCGCACGGGCGGCCGACGTGGCCAGCCGTCGCGCTCGCCGAGCCCGGCCGCCGGAAATGGCCTGGATGGCCGGCCATGTCCGGCATGCTGGGTGACTCGGCTGCGTCGTCCACCCCTGGCTGTCCGGACATCCATCCGCCTCCCCGTGACGGCACCCCCGTGGCGTCTTGCGAACAGCCGTCGCGCCATACCTCCCCTAGGCCGGACAGGAGTAGGCATGGTCAGCGGAACGGGTTTGCCAGCGTCACCAGGCGGCGGAATCCGCGGCCAAGCCGGGCCCAGAAGCCCGGCGGTCCGTCGTGCGGCAAGGCCCCGATGACCTGGGCCACGGTGCCCGCAGGCGCGTCCGCCACGACAGTGAAGACATAGCCAGATCCTGACCACGCGATGGTCTGGTCGTCGGGGTCGACGGCGTAGGCGTCGTGACCGGCTATGGCGATGCGCTGCCAGCCCTTCATCGCCGGGGGCAGCACGCCGCGCTGGACGAACAGGGAGATAACCGACAGGCCGTCGGAGTACGACAGCCCGATCACCGGGCCTGCCGATGCCGGAGTCTGGGTGGCGGCGAAGAGCGTCAGCCCGCCGGGCAGCCGGCCAGGCAGCGGCCAGCCCTTGGCTCTGAGCGCGGCGATCACCGAGTCGCTGATCGGCCGGCCGTCAGGCGCTGTCCCGGCACTCGGCATCCCGGTCAGCGCCCCGGGGCCAAGCCGGACGGCCGAGAACGTGATGTCGCTCAGCATCCGCGAGTCGTTATCGAACAGCTCCCGGCGCAGCGGCAGCTTGGTCGTCGCGTCGATCCAGTACCGAGCCACTAGCCGCCCGTCCGGCCGGTCGACCGTTACGAGGTCAGCCTGGCGCCCGGCGGCCGAACTGTGGCCGGCAAAGTCGAGCACGTAGTCGGCCTGCAGCAGGCTCAGCTGGGGCACCGAGATGATCATTGAAACGCTCGGCTCCGAGCTGCCGGCCCCGTTGCCGACGGCAGGATCGCTCGGGCTCGCGGCGCCGGCAACGGGCTCGGCCACGGTCTGGCCGCCCGGCCGGTGCCAGATGGCAGAGACGAAGACCCGCGTCCCGGCCGGCCCCCACCACCTGGCTACCTGGATCGCGCTGAACGCGGTGGCGCGGCAGGCCGCCGCGGCCTGGCTCATGAGCTGAAGCCCGGTCCTGGCCGCAGTGGCGCGGGCAGCGGCGGTGCGCGCCACGGCCGGGTCATGGTGCGCCGGCGCCGGCATCGGCCACGAGCGGTAGGCGGCCGGAGGGCCATCGGGCCGGTCGTGCATCGCGAGCGCGAGGGCTGACGACCCCGCGAGGACGAACACGACGGCCGCGCTGGCGACTCGCCAGTGGGAAACCTGGAACATCACGGCAGCGAACTGGTGTGATTCCTGCCGTTGTCGGACTCCCCCGTCCTGGGCTGAACCAGTCCGTTCAGGTGCAGGCCATTGACGTCGGCGTGCTCCAGGAGCAGCACGTCCACCGAGGGCGTGACCTTCGGCGCCGGCGCCTGGGCCTGCGGCTCACCGCCGGCGATGAACGCCGCCGTGCCGAGGCCAGCCAGGAAGACTGCGACCGAGCCCGCCAGGAAGTAGCGGCTCGCTCTGGACTCCGGGCGGCTGTGCGCGGCGAAGGGAAAGCCAGCCCCCGCTGGCTGTGGCCAGATGTCGTCATCGCTCTGCGCGGAGAGGCCCATCAGGCGTCCGGTAAGCGCGGAGCCAGCAGCCGCTTCACCGAGCGCGTTCATGCGCCGCTTGAGCGCCCGGAGTGCCGCGGCCTCGTCTCGGCACCAGCCGCATCGGGCTAGGTGGCCGAGGACTCGGTCGCGATCGTCGCCGTCGAGTTCTCCGTCAATCAGCGCCGAGAGGCGCTGGCCGAGATGCGTCACGGCTGCCCTCCTTGCGGTAGCGGCGGCAGCGGCAGGTCGATGTGCAGCCGGGGCTGCGGGACGGCGGCGGCAATCCGCCTCGGCCGGCGGTGCTCGAGCGCCTGGCGCAGCTGCGCCCGGCCGCGATGGATCCGGCTGCGAACCGTGCCGAGCTTCACGCCCAGCGTCTCGGCGATTTCCTCATACGACAGGCCCTCGATATCGCAGAGGATCACCGCGGCGCGGTACTCCGGTGCGAGCGCCTTGAGCGCGGCGTGGATGTCCCCGTCAAGATGACGGTCGTCAAACGCCTCGGCGGGCGTCGGCTCGCTGCCGCCAAGCCGGGATTCAGTCTCGTCGGCGAGGCCTTCGAACCGGATTCGCTGCCGCCTGCGGGCCATATCCAGGAACAGGTTGGTCGTGATCCGGTGCAGCCAGCCCTCGAAGGTGCCCGGCGTGTAGCTGTCCAGCGAACGGAACACCCGGACGAACACTTCCTGGGTCAGGTCCTCAGCGTCATGGGTATTCCCGGTCAGCCGGTAGGCAAGGCGATAGACCCGAGCCGAGTGGTCGCGGACGACAGCTTCCCAGCTCGGAGGCGTCCATACGGGCGCGTCAGCGGCGGGCGGCTCCGCCTGCCCGGCACGATCCACGGCATCCCCCTTCACCGCTCCCGCAACGTCCAACACGCCTGCTGCCCCAAATCTTCCGCCCGAAGTCGCCCATGGCCCCTTAGCGACAATTGTTGCGTGACCGGATGATCCGCATATCTTCTGTAGCCCTTAAACGTGCCGGCCGCCTGCCTGGTTCCCGTTCGAGGTTACCTGGCTTGATTCACGTACGTCGGTGCAGCCCGTTAGGCTGCCACCCTGAGTAACAGACGGAACCGAGAGAGGTGAGCATGTCGATCACGGCCGGCACCCTCGCCTATATCGACGACTTCGTGCCCGAGGACGAAGCCCTCATCACCGCGCGGCGGCAGGCGGCCGAGATCGGCGGCGCGGCCCCGGTCAGCCCGCTCACCGGGGGCGCGCTGCGATTCCTGGCCGCCGCCATCGGCGCGCGGGCCGTCGTCGAGATCGGCACCGGCTGCGGTACGTCCGGGATCTGGCTCCTGCGGGGCATGCGGCCG
Source organism: Streptosporangiaceae bacterium (assembly GCA_036758685.1). Taxonomy (GTDB): domain Bacteria; phylum Actinomycetota; class Actinomycetes; order Streptosporangiales; family Streptosporangiaceae; genus JAJYUU01. The sequence continues at coordinate 21,674 of DAIOWC010000012.1, forward strand.
GGCGCCGTGCTGACAACGGTCGACGTCGAGCCCGAGCACCAGCGCCTGGCGCGGGCCGCCTACCTCGCGGCGGGATTCCCGGCGGGCCGGTACCGGCTCATCGGAGGGCTGGCCCTCGAGGTGCTGCCGAGGCTGGCCGACAGCGCCTACGACATGGTCTTCGCCGATGCCGACCGTCAGGAGTTCCCGGATTACCTCAGCGCCGCGCTGCGGCTGCTGAGGCCGGGCGGGATCGTGATCTTCAACGCCACCATGCCTGGAACGACAAGCACGGAACGCCTGCCCGGTGAGGCCGAGATGGCTGCGCTCGGCGAACTGCGCGAGCTGGTCAGAACCAATGATCGCCTGGTGCCGCTCCTGCTGCCGGTGGGCAACGGCCTGCTGTCGGCCGTGAAGCGCGCTAGCTAAGCCAGCTCAGCAGCAGGCGGGTGCCGAATCCGGTAGCCCCCTTGGACAGCTCGCCGTCGTCGGCGGCCGCCCGGCCGGGCCCGGCAATGTCCAGGTGGGCCCAGGCCGTGTCCGCGGGCACGAAGTCGCGCAGAAAGAGCGCCGCAACGATCGATCCGGCCCCGACGTGCTCCCTGGCCACGTGCGCGACATCGGCCACCGGCGAGTCCAGCGCCGGCCGGTAGCCGTCTTCCAGCGGCATCCGCCACAGCAGATCTCCGCTCGCCTGGCCGGCGCCGACCAGGGCGTCCGCGAGGGCGTCGCTCGTCGCGTAGACGGCCGCGCGGATCCCGCCGAGTGCCACCCGCGCCGCGCCGGTGAGGGTCGCGATGTCGACGATCTGATCAGGGGCCAGTGTCGCCACCGCGTACGCCAGAGCGTCGGCGAGGACCAGGCGGCCCTCGGCATCGGTGTTCAGCACCTCGACGGTCCGCCCGCCGAACTGCGAGATCACGTCGCCCGGCCGGTAGGCCGAGCCCGACGGCATGTTCTCGGCGGCCGCGACCAGGCCCGTGACCCGCGCCCTGACCCCCAGGGAGGAAAGCGCGGACATGACGGCAATCACGGCACCGCCGCCCGCCATGTCCGTTTTCATCAGCTTCATGCCGTCGGTGGGCTTGAGCGACAGCCCGCCGCTGTCGAACGTGATGCCCTTGCCGACCAGCACGACGTGCCGGTCGGCCCCGGCCGGGTGATAACTCAGCTCGATAAGCCGCGGCGGCCGGACCGAGCCCGCGCCCACGGCGAGAATGCCGCCGAAGCCCTCGGCGGCCAGCTCCTGCTCCGCCCGGATCCGGACCTCGACGCCGCGGCCGGCGGTCAGCCGCGCCGCCTCGGCGGCCAGCCACTCCGGGCTCTTGACCGCCGACGGGGTATTGGCCAGGTCCCTGGCGACGGCGACCGCTCCCGCGATGACCGCGGCCCTGCTCACCTGCTGGCTTTGGGCCTCAGGGTCGCTGGTGAGAAGGCGAATCTCGCCTCCCCCCGGGCTATCGGCCCCGTCCTCGCTGTGCTGGCCGTCGCTGTGCTGGCCGTCGGCGTCTGGCCGCGCGCTGAACCCGTAACCGCCGAGCAGCGCTCCCTCGGTGAACGCCTGAACGCCGGTCCCGGCCTCGATGCCTGTGACATCGGCGACCGCGACCTTGTCGTCGCCGCAGCGGCGGGCCAGCTCGGCCCCCGCCCGGCGCAGAGCCCTGGCCGAGCCGTCGCCGGTGCCGAGGAACAGAACCCGCACGACGCGGCCGTCGATCGCGATGGCCGATTCGCAAATCTCGCCGGCCTTGCCCCCGAACCCGTATGCGGCCAGGAGATCGCCGACGCTGGCCGGGAGCAGGGAGTCAAGGGGCGGACAGGCAGGAACCTCGGCGTCGGCAGCGGCCGCACCTAGGGCGATGCCGACGGCGATCAGGTCTGGAGGCTCGGTCTCTCCTGCCAGTGCGGACTGGACAAATGCCGCAAGCGGCGGTGAACCGAGCCGGGGTAGCAGGGTGACCCCGACTGTGAGCGGCAAGGTCAGCCGACGGCGGAGGTCAGCGCGTCACTAAGCGCCCGCGCCTCGTCAGGGGTCAGCTCGACAACCAGGCGCCCGCCGCCTTCCAGGGGCACGCGCATGACGATCCCACGGCCCTCCTTGGTGACTTCAAGCGGACCGTCACCCGTCCGCGGCTTCATCGCCGCCATTCAGCTCCCCTTCCGTGCCCAGGGCTGCGCCGAACCGCACAACGCAGGAGACTGCAGGCGTGCGGTGCCTGACGGTGCTCCAGCCAGCCACATACATCTCGATCAGTCCCTCTATTATCCAGTGTTCGGGCGCCCGATGGAAACGATCAGCATTCCCACCCTCGCTGGTCCGATTTCAGGCGAGACTGGGACAGGCCACCTTCGGCTGTCCCGAGCGGCGTAAACACCCTGACGGGAAGGACGTCCAGTGACCGACAGCGTGCTGAGTCAGACCGATGGCGCAGTGGCCACAATCACGATCAACCGGCCCGAGGCCAGGAACGCCCTGACCGCTGAGACCAAGGTCGCCCTCCTGGCCGCCCTGCGCGCGGCGGGCGCCGACGACAGCGTCCGGGCGGTCATCCTCACCGGGGCCGGACAAGCCTTTTCCGCAGGTCAGGACCTACGCGAGCACGCCCAGCGGCTGCAGGAGGGCGGCGCCGTCGCCCTGGACACTGTCCGCGAGCACTACAACCCGATGATCGAGGCCATCGCCACGATGCCCAAGCCAGTGATCGCGGCGCTGCCCGGCGTCGCCGCCGGGGCCGGGGCTTCGCTGGCGTTCGCGTGCGACTTCCGGATCGCCGCTGAGCGGGCCAGCCTCGTGATGTCGTTCTCGCGGGTCGGCCTCGGCGCCGACTCGGGCGCTTCCTGGACGCTCCAGCGGCTGGTCGGACCGGCCAGGGCGGCCGAACTGCTCATCCTGGCCGAGCCGGTCGACTCGGCCACCGCCCTGCGCCTCGGCCTGCTCACCGACGTGGTCGCTGACGACCTGCTCCCGACGGCGGCGGCCGAGTTCGCCGCCAGGCTGGCCGCAGGCCCGACCCAGGCCTTCGCCGCGATCAAGGAGAGCCTGCTCTACGGGGCCAGCCGGACGCTCAGCGATTCGCTTGAGCTCGAGGCCCAGCTCCAGACCCGGCTCGGCGCGACGAAGGATCACGTGGCCGCGACGCTGGCCTTTGTGAATAAGCAGACGCCCAGCTTCGAGGGCCGCTAGCAGCACCCGGCCCGGCCGCCGACTCATTGGGACCGTTAGTCAGCGCTATGCACTGACCAGCGGTCCCAATAATCAAGCAAGCACATCGGCCGGCCGTATGGCGAGCGAGCTCGGGGCCCACCGCAACGCCCGCTGGGGTGCGGGCCGGTCCGGCCCAGGCGCAGCCGCGTTCCCGTCCCGAAGGGGTTTTTAGCTGGCCGCGGTGAGGTTGCCCAGGGCCAGCGGCCCCATCGGCAGGCCGTTCTCCTCAGCCAGGACCAGTTCCTCGTGGGCCCAGACGATCTGCTCGGTGACGTCGACCAGGTCGGCCAGGTCGAGCCGCTCGTAGCGACCGGATGACGTGCGCCAGGTCACGGTCCCGCCGTGCCGCCAGACGGTCAGGTGCCTGCTGATGGACAGCACCGAGATCCCGCTCGCGTCGGCGCGCATGACCCCGTCCAGGCCACGCTCGACGAGGGCCGATTCCAGCTCATCGACCAGCCACTCAGGGCTGTAACGCGGCCGGCCGGGGTAATCGGGCAGCGCCGCAGGCGGGATGCGCAGGGCGAACCAGACCGCCTTACCCGGCGTCTTGCTGTTCCCGAGCCGGGACAGGGTGAGGTGACATCCCCACTGGCCGGCCGACAGCCCGTCGACCACCTGGAGCCCGCGGCCGCTCACCGAGTCGGCCGGCGCCTTGGCCATGCCGGTCATGGTGACCGCGTCCCAGCTCCGCTCGTAGTCGTAGATCTTGCAGACCAGCTCGCACGTGCGGCCGCTGCCGCGCAGGTACACCCAGATTTCGGGCACGCCCGTCGGCGATCCCGGCAAGGCGCCGCCCATCGCCGACTTGCGGTGGGCGTGCAGGGTGTTGGCGGCTAGCTCGCTGGCCATCGTGACGCCGTCATGCACCAGCCCCGACGGGATGGGGAGGGTCGAGACCGCCTCCCGGAAGAATCTCCTGGCCGCGGCCGCGCAGGTCGTGTCCACGGGCAGGGGCCGGACAAAGCAGCCGCCGGCATTCAGCCCGGCGTCGGCCAGGCTCGCTGGCCTGGGCGGAAGCACTGCCAGGGCCTCAGCGAGCGGTGCGGCCATGAATCCCACGGCGGGCGTGACGGGCTGGCCCATCGCGCCCTTACCGGTGCCGTCAGGCGTTGGCGGCCGCATGCCCTTCCGCCCTCCCGAGTAAGGCTCTGTGAAGCACAGATTATGAGTATTGTACGAACTTTCGCAATACCAGTCCGGTAATGCTTCGCAAAATGGTCGAAGTGTTCACTCGAGCACGACGCGTCACTGTCCGGGCGGAAAGGCGCCCATTGCCGCCGGGGTTCGGTGCGGGCCGCCAGCTTTCCCCCGCGGGGGTCCGGGGGTCGTCCCCCGGGCTAACACCGCCGGCCCGCGCCGTACCCCGACGTCCGGCGGTCAGCGCGCGCGCTCCAGGTCATACGTTCCGGTCCTGGCAGCGGCGATGAAAGCGGCAAACGCGGCCCGGCTGACCACGTGCGCGCCGTCGGCCGGCCGCGTGCTGTCGCGGATCGCGACAATCCCCGGCAGGTTCGCCGCCACTTCGACGCAGCCACCGTTGTTCTGGCTGGCCCTGGCTTTGCGCCAGTCAGCCTGAGACAGATCCGTCATGGCGTTACTCCAGTCGTTGCGCTAGGTGTCTGAGGTAGGCAGTGGTGTCGAGCGGTTCCAGCGCGGCTTCGCTGGCCCGGTCAAACGTGTGGCCGTAGCTGTCGACCAGGTCGGGCTGACTCACCTCCTGAATCGCGGTGTCGGTCTCGGTGAAGACCACGCCCGGCTCCCCGTCGGGCAGGTCGAAGATGTTGACCGGCGAGAACATGCCCTGCGGCGGGCCGTCTTCGAATCGCTGGATGCGCACGTCGATGCCGGGCTTTGCGGCCAGATCGACAAGGTGCTCGATCTGGTCGAGGCGATCGGCCCTGGAGCCCCACCGGTACATCAGCGACGCCTCGGTGAGGACTGCCTCGATGACCGGACGCGTCGCGTCGGCGTGGCTCAGCACTTCCTGACGGCGCAGGCGGGCAGCCATGGCGCGCTGCCGCCAGGTCGGCGGGCGACCGCCGAACCGCAGGTGAGCCTCCATGTAGTCGCGCGTCTGGAGCAGGCCGGGTATCAGCAGCGGCATGAACACGCGGATCCGCGCAGCGTCGTTCTCGTAGCCGGGGAACTCGTTCTCGAACACGTCCGGGTAGTCCCGCCACCAGGCCCTTGTCCTGGCGAGCACCGCGAGCTCCTCCAGCTCATCGCGCTCCGCCTCGTCCACCCGGTAGATGCGCAGCAGGTCCCTGATGTCGCTCATCTCGGGCCGCTTCCACAGGTTGGCCTCGAACCGGCCAACCTTGCCCCGGCCCCATCCGAGCAGGTCACAGACGTGGTTCGCGGTGTGCCCCGAGTCGCGCCGCAGCTCGGTTAGCCGGCGCGCGAGCCGCCGCTTGGCAACCGTCGCGCCGTAAGCGTCGTCGCTCATCGGACCGCCCTTCGCCTGCCAAGCGCCCTCGATGGCACTCAAAGTTGTGAATCACAAACATGGTATCGCAGCTGAACGGGGCAAGGAGCCGAGAATGCGCCGTTATACCGCCATTGTAGGCAATGGCTGGCCAGGCAGACGGACGGCGCACGGCCCGGGACGGCCGGCGGACGCACCCGCCGTGCCGCATCGGCGTCGGTCGCCTCGCCCGGCTAGCAGGCTAGCAGGCGGACCCCCCGAAGCCGGACGAGGTGCGCCTATTCGGTCAGATCGAACTCGCCATTCCTGACCCCGTCCAGGAAGCACTCCCATTCGTGCTCGTCGTAGACCAGCACGCGGCCCTCCGGATCCGCCGCGACGCGCACCAGCACCCAGGTGCCGCCGCCCGGACGCGCGGTCATGGCCACCTCGACGGCCCCCTGCAGCTCGGCGGCTTCGTCGCCAGCCCGGCTCCAGTCGAGCGCGCTGACGTCGATACCAAGAGCCTGTACCGCAGGTTTGCCAGTCATGGCCCACAGTCTGGCACGGGTTCGCCGTTCGACGGAAAAGACGCATTAGCCGGCCGCTATTTCGCGGGCGGGCTAAAAGGGCTTGCACGGCGCCTGAGCAGGCCAGAAGCCATTCGGACATCGAGGATGCTACCGGCGTTTGATAGCGGTTAAATCTCCTTCCGGCGACCTAACTTAATTATTTTTGTAAACCGCATCTTCGAGGCCAGCGTCTCTTCCTACGAAGAAGATGACTCTGGCCTTTCCCGTGGCTGTTCATTCAAGGGGAGGGATGGCCGGTCCTGAATTTCGGGAAAGGCTGGACTCTTCTGCGCCTTGCTTTACAAATGCACGTCTAGTTTCCCCAACGGCAGCACGAAAGTCAGGGACTCGCCCTGGCCCGAACCAAGGAGAAAAATGCGCAAGTTCTTCATCGCGCTGAGTGCAGTCGGCGCGCTGCTGGCGCTGGGCGCCACGTCGGCCGCGCAGGCGTCGCCGCGCATCGTCAAGCCCGACGCGACCGCGACCTGCGGCAACTACTGCTTCAACCTGTACAGCCTGGCTTACGGGCGCGGTCAGATTCAGAGCGCCAACGTGCCTGGGGACAACGGCGTGGGCGGCAAGGTTGGCCAGACGATCAACCTGAAGAGCGCCACCGACGACAGCCCGAACGAGGACTTCGTGGGCGGCTACGTCGGCACCGTCGCCCAGCTGTGCTCCGAGGACCAGCTCTCGCCGTACATCTGCAACTTCTACGGCACGACTAGCAGTTACAACGGCCTCTGGCCGGTCTACGAGAGCAACTGGGCGCCGTTCGGCAACCAGACCGACCTCTGCGCTGGCGTGGCTCGCCCGGCGGCCGCGGGCGAGAACGTCACCCTCCAGCCGTGCGGCGTCAGCGGCGCGACCTTCTGGGTGGCCGACCTCGCCGACGCCCACATCGGCTACACGCCGTTCCTGAACGGCGGGGACAGCAACTTCACCCACCCGCTGGTTCTGACGGTCGTGAGCGGCCCGAAGATTGGCCGTCGTCTTCGCCTCGAGCGGCTGAACCTCCTCACCGGCGGCTACGTGGCGAACGAGCAGATGTTCTCGCTGAGCATCGGCATCGAGCTGTAACCAGGCTTACGTAGTCGCAGCCCGTGCCGGGTCCTCCGCCTATGAGGACCCGGCACGGGTGTTTTTTGCTGCCTCACGGCAATAGCAGTCGGCCAGATGGTCGTTAACGACGCCGCACGACTGCATGGTGGCATAAGCGGTCACCGGGCCGGTGAAGGTGAAGCCGTTCTTGCGCAATTCTTTAGAAAGAGCCTTGGATGCCGCCGTCGACGGCGGCACATCGGCCAGCGTGACCGGCGCCGGATCGTTATAGCCGGCGAACCGCCAGACCAGGTCGGCCAGGCCGACCGGGAGCGCGGCGGCGGCCCTGGCATTAACGATCGCGGCCTCGATCTTCGCGCGGTTGCGGACGATGCCGGCATCGGCCAGCAAGCGCTCCACGTCCGGCGGGCCGAACTCCGCGACGGCGTCGATGTCAAAGCCAGCGAACGCCGCCCGGAAGTTGTCTCGCTTGCGCAAGATAGTCAGCCATGAGAGCCCCGACTGGAACGCCTCCAGGCAGAGGTGTTCGAACAGCCCGTTGTCCTCCCGGAGAGGCCTGCCCCACTCCTCGTCGTGATAGGCCAGATAATCCGGCGCGCTCAGCGCCCACGGGCAGCGCAGCAGCCCATCCGGCCCTTCCTCTGCACCCCGCTCGCGCAGGGGACGCTCCACGGCGCCGTCTTCCTTAGCCACTCTGTCTCCCGCTCGCCTGTCGAGGCGCCTTTTCGGCGCCGCCTTCCTTCCTCGCAAAAACCACTCGTCAGTCCAGGCGGCCCCGGCGCCTCTCCGGCTCGCTCGGGACCGCTCCTCAGTCCAGACGACGCCGCGCCCCTCCGGCTCGCAGCGTCTCCCGCTCGCCTGTCGAGGCGCCTTTTGGGCGCCGCCTTCCTTCCTCGCAAAAACCACTCGTCAGTCCAGGCGGCCCCGGCGCCTCTCCGGCTCGCTCGGGACCGCTCCTCAGTCCAGACGACGCCGCGCCCCTCCGGCTCGCTCGGAGGCGGTTTGCTCAGGACTCGTCGCCGGTCGCGGTCGCCGAGCTGGCCTGGCTGAGTGGATCGCCAGCGTCCTCGGGCTCCTCGGCGTCGCCCACGCCGGTCAGCGTGCCGTCCCTGCGCTCGCCTTCGGGCTGCAGCTCCCGCAGCCGGCCGCGCAGCCACGCGATCTCGGCGTCCCGGTCGGCGAGGACGCGGCCGATCACGGCGAACGCCTGCTCGGTAGCCCCGGCCTGGTATCCAAGCAGCGCCGGCGGCGGCCGGTAGCTCGCCACGTCGGTCCAGGACTCGAAGTCGATCTCGGCGGGCTCGGTGCTGGCGGTGCGGGACAGCTCACCGCCCCGGCCCATGGCCACCACAACGATGCCGACGAGGATCACGACGGCCATGAGGATGATTGCGATGGGCACACATGAATCGTGCCATGCTCGGTGCCGTGCTGGGCACGACGCCGGTCAGGTCATGTCGGTGATCCGCCTGGCGGAGTTCTGGCTGTGCGCGTCCAGGATGACCTGCACGACCTCGGCCGGGTCGTCGATGACCTTGAGCAGATCCGGGTCGACCGGCGAGATCTTGCCCTCGGCCAGCATCGTGTCCTGGATCCACTGCCGCAGGCCGCTCCAGTAGCCGCTGCCGACCAGGACGATCGGGAACTTCGTGATCTTGCCGGTCTGCACCAGCGTCACGGCCTCGAACAGCTCGTCCAGCGTGCCGAACCCGCCCGGCAGCACCACGAATGCCTGCGAGTACTTGACGAAGACGGTCTTGCGCACAAAGAAATAGCGGAACTCAAGGCCGATCTCGACGTACTCGTTCAGGCCCTGCTCCATCGGCAGCTCGATGCCGAGCCCGACCGAAACGCCGCCTGCCCTCGAGGCACCCTTGTTCGCTGCCTCCATGACCCCGGGGCCGCCGCCGGTGATGACGGCGTAGCCGGCCCTCGCGAGGCCAGCACCGATCTCTTCCGCGCACGCGTACTCGGCGCTTGTGGGCGGGGTCCTGGCCGAGCCGAAGACCGAGACCGCCTGACCCAGCTCGGCCAGCAGCCCGAAGCCCTCCACGAACTCGGCCTGGATGCGCAGCACCCGCCAGGGGTCGGTATGGACCCAGTCGCTCGGGCCGCGCCAGTCAAGCAGCCGCTGGTCGGTCGTCGTCTTCGGGATGTGCTTGCCCCGAAGGGTGGCGGGACCCTGGCGGCGAAGCCCTCGCCTGGGCTCAGAGTTGACGCTCATGTTCGCTAAGGTAGCGGGCCGTCCGCACTGCTAGAGCGCTCGCCCGCCCCGAGAGGTGCTGCAATTAGGCGTCCACGCCATGATCACGGAGGATGTCGTTCAGGGCGGCCTTGTCGTGCTTCTCGCCCCCGCCCAGCCGCTTGATCACCAGCACGCACGGCATGCCGAACTCGCCGCCGTCAAACTTCCGCATCCGCGTTCCGCCGACGCCGACCGACCAGGCCGGCATTTCCCCGCGGGGCAGTTCCTCGCCCGTCTGGACATCGATCACGTGCGTGGTCGCGGTCAGGATCGTGCCCGCGCCGAGCACCGCGCCGGTGCGGACACGGGCGCCGCCCACAACCATGCACCGGGAGAAGATCACGACATCGTCCTCGACGACCACCGGCACCGCGTTCGGCGGCTCGAGGACGCCGCCGATGCCGACGCCGCCGGCCAGATGGACGTTCTTGCCGATCTGCGCGCCCGAGCCGACCGTGGCCCAGGTATCGACCATCGTGCCGGTGTCGACGTAGGCGCCGATGTTGACGAACGACGGCATCAGCACCGTGCCCGGGGCCACGTAGGCGCCCCAGCGCACGATCGAGCCGGCCACCGCGCGGACGCCGTCGAGATGCTTCGTCAGCGGCACCCGGTCGTGATACCGGAAGTCGCCGACGTGCGACTCGACCATCGGCATCAGCCGGAACGCCAGCAGGATCGCGCACTTGGCCCGCTGGTCCACGACGATCTGGTCGGTGACCGGGTCGGGCCACGCGACCCGGGCCTCGCCGGCGTCGATCATGTCAACCGCGGCTACCACCTGGGCCCTGGCCTCGGTGTCGGACGGCGTCAGGTCCGCCCGCCGCTCCCAGAGCTCGTCGATGACCGGGGGCAGTGGCGAGGCTGGCTGCACTGGCGTATTCATGTCGTCGGAGCCTAGCGCCCGCGATAGCGGGTAGCTTCGTACCCGTGCCGAACAGCTCCCGGTCAGCGCGCTCGCTGCGCCTGTCCAGAGGCGCGGCCGCCGGCGTCGTGCTCGTCGTCATCGCGGGGCTTATCTACCTGGTCGTCAGCAAGCGGATGCCGCTGATCCCGCCGCCCCCCACGTCGTGCACGGCGCTGTCAGGCAAGAACGAGCTGCCGCTCAGCGTCGGCCAGGCGGGCATCGCGGCGACGATCGCCGGGGTGGCGACCAAGCGCGACATGCCGGTCCGGGCGGTCACCATCGCCTACGCGGCGGCGCTGCAGGAGTCGAAGCTGACCGACCTGGACTACGGCGACCGGGACTCGGTCGGCGTGTTCCAGCAGCGGCCGTCCGAGGGCTGGGGCACCCCGCAGCAGATCGAGAATCCCGTCTACGCCACCGGCAGATTCCTGGCGGCCCTGGCGGAGGTTCCCGGCTACCTGCGCATGCCGGTCTACCAGGCCGCCCAGGCGGTCCAGCGCAGCGCCGACGGCTACGCCTACGACCAGTACGCGGAGGTCGGGGCTCAGCTGGCCAGCGCGTTCTACGGGTCGCTGCCGCACGCCATGTCCTGCTACTACGCCGATCCGCTCGGCAAGCCGCACCTGACCGCCGCCAGCCAGGCCCTGGACGGCACGTTCGGCGACCTGCAGAGCGCGACGGTCGGCGATCCCGCCGTCGCGATCGAGGTCCGGCGTCCGGACGAGGGCTGGGCCGTAGCCGCCTGGCTCATTTCCCACGCCAGCAGCTACGGCATATCGGATGTCCGCTATCAGGGATATGAGTGGCTTGGGAGACATGGCTCGGGTCTGTGGAAGCGCGAGCGGACATCGGCCCGGACGCCGGTCGCCCCCGGTGCGGTCGTCTTCGGCTGATAGCCTGCGTATCCCCAGGGGTCAGGTGCTTGCGCAGCGATCCGGCGGGAACCCGATACTGGTGCTAGACCGCGACACGTAGGGTCGGCCCTGAGACGCTGCGGTGGCGGCCGAGCGCTGCGGCGAGCCGGGGCGCGGATGCGAAGAGGGAGAGCTCGGACGTGACGTACATCATCACGCAGCCTTGCGTCGATGTGATCGACAAGGCCTGCATCGAGGAGTGCCCGGTCGACTGCATTTACGAGGGCGAGAGGATGCTCTACATCCATCCCGATGAGTGCGTGGACTGCGGTGCCTGCGAGCCAGTCTGCCCGGTCGAGGCGATCTTCTACGAAGATGACGTGCCCGACCAGTGGAAGGACTACTACAAGGCGAACGTGGAGTTCTTCAGCGATCTTGGCTCGCCCGGCGGGGCATCCAAGACCGGCAAGATCAACTCCGACCACCCGATCGTAGCGGCGCTGCCGCCGCAGGCGACCGAGCACTAGCCAGCCCCGGACCGGGTCAGCGTGCCGGAATCCTCGACGATCGGTCAGGCGACGACGCTAGCCGCCCGGCTCCCCGAATTTCCCTGGGACGCCCTCGCTCCCGCGGCTCAGCAAGCCCGTGCCCATCCCGGCGGGATCGTGGATCTGTCGGTAGGCACTCCCGTCGATCCTGTCCCTAACGTGGTGCGCGCCGCGCTGGCGGCCGCCGCCGACTCGCCCGGCTATCCGGCGACAGCAGGCACCGCGGCGCTCAGGTCGGCCGCCGCCGGCTGGCTCGCCCGGCGGCACAACGTCGCCGTCGAGCCGGACGCCATCCTGCCGGTCATCGGGACCAAGGAGCTCATCGCCTGGCTGCCCACGCTGCTCGGCTGCGGGCCTGGCGACATCGTCGTCCATCCCGAGCTTGCCTACCCGACCTACGATGCCGGCGCGCGGCTGGCCGGAGCGCGGCCGGTGGCCGCCGACGGTCTGACCGGCCTCGGCCCGGAGAGGGTCCGGCTGGCCTGGCTTAACTCCCCCTCGAACCCGACCGGCAAGGTTCTGCCGGCCGAGCACATGCGCAAGACGGTCAGCTGGGCCAGGGAACGCGGCACGGTGCTGGCCTCCGATGAGTGCTACATCGAGCTGGGGTGGGAGGTCACGCCCCTCTCGGTCCTGCATCCGGAGGTATGCGATGGCTCGCACGCGGGCCTGCTCTCGGTGCACTCACTGTCGAAGCGATCCAACCTGGCCGGCTACCGGGCCGGGTTCGTGGCCGGTGACCAGGCGCTCATCGCCGAACTGCTCGAAGTACGCAAGCACGCCGGCATGATGGTGCCCGCGCCGGTGCAGGCGGCAATGACCGCGGCGCTGGCCGATGACGCGCACGCCGAGGAGCAGCGCGCTCGGTACGCGGGCCGCCGCGAGCGGCTGCGGCCGGCCCTGGAGGCGGCCGGCTGGGCGGTCACCGGCTCCGAGGCCGGCCTCTACCTCTGGGCATCACACCCCGACCTGGACTGCTGGGCGTCGGTCGAGCGCCTGGCCGGCCTCGGCATCCTGGTCGCGCCGGGGGCTTTCTACGGTCCCGCCGGAGCGGGACACGTCCGGGTGGCGCTGACGGCGACCGACGAGCGGATCGACGCCGCTATCAGCCGCTTGACGACCCCATAACGGAACGGGGCTGCGCGGCGGGACTGTCGGTACCCACCGCTATCGTCAAACACATGATCGAAGAATTAGTCATACCCAGGACTGACCCGCATCGTTCGCTGCCCGACCCAGCCGCCCTGCCGCTAGAACGGCTGGAGGCGCAGATCTGCGAGCTGGCCGGACACCTGGCGGCCGCCACCGGCCGGTTCCTGGTCCTCATCGGCGAGTTCGACGCGCGCCAGGGCTGGGCCAGCTGGGACCAGGGATCCTGTGCGGCCTGGCTGGCCTGGAAGTGCCAGCTGTCGCGCGGCGCCGCCCGCGAGCACGTCCGGGTGGCCAGGGCCCTGCGCGACCTGCCGGTCCTAACCGGCGAGCTGACCGCCGGCCGGATGTCGTACGCCAAGGTGCGGGCGCTCACTCGCATCGCGACCCGCCAGACTGAATCCGATCTGGCCGAGCTCGCCGGGCCGATGACGGCCTCCCAGCTCGAGCGGTTCACCGCCGCGCACCGCCGGGTCAGCAACGCCGACGACCAGCTAGCCCACGACCGCCGGCGGCTGTCGGTCCGCGTCGAGGACGACGGAGCGGTGACCATCAGCGCCCGCCTGCCGGCCCTCGACGGCGCGGTGGTGCTGAAGGCCCTGCGCGCGGCCGTAGGCGAACGGGCAAACACAGGCGTCTCCGCGGAGACGCCGTCGGCCGGTGACCTGCCGGCCCAGCCGGTCATGGACGCTGGCGTGCGCGACAGCGCTAGTCTGGCCGACGCGCTCGTCGAGGTGTCCCACTCGTTCCTGGCCGGGAAGATCGCCGCAGCGAGCAACCCGGACATCTACCACCTCATCGTCCACGTCGGCCCGGAGGCACTGACCTCCGGCCCCGAGCCCGATGCGGCCGGCGTCTCCGCGGAGACGCCCTCGGTTCAGCCGGACCGCGTCTCCGCGGAGACGCCCTCGGTTCAGCCGGACCGCGTCTCCGCGGAGACGCC
>DAIOWC010000012.1:35641-47108 GCA_036758685.1 Streptosporangiaceae bacterium
GCGTCTCCGCGGAGACGCCCTCGGTTCAGCCGGACCGCGTCTCCGCGGAGACGCCCTCGGTTCAGCCGGACCGCGTCTCCGCGGCGACGCCTTTGGCCCGGCCAGCGTGGCATCCCGCCGACCCCGCCCGCTGCCACCTCGAAGACGGGCCCGCGATAAGCCCCGCCACCGCCCAGCGCCTGGCCTGCCAGGCCGCAGTGAGCTGGATGCTGCACGATCACGACGGGACCCTGCTCGATGTCGGCCGGCGGCACCGCCGTCCGCCGCCGCCGCTGCGCAACGCCGTCCGCGAACGTGACCGCTGGCGCTGCCAGTACCCCGGATGCGAATCGCACCACACGGAGATCCACCACATCCGGCCCTGGGCCCTCGGCGGCAAGACCCGCCTCCGCGACCTGATCAACTTCTGCGACGTCCATCACGTGATCGTGCACGCCCGCGACCTGCTGATCATCGACAACGGCAGCGGCGGATTCACGATCTGCCGCGCCGACGGGACTCCCATCCCGGCCAGCCCGCAGCTGCCGCCCATCAGCGGTGAGATCACCGACTGGCACGACGCCGACATCACGGCCGACAGCATCATCCCGGCCGGCCTGGGCGACCGCCTCGACCTCGACCTGGCCATCTGGGCCTGTTTCGCCAATGCTCGCATCGCCGAGGAACGCCGGCGCGATCAGGCGATGACGGTGCCGCCAGTCCGCCAGTAGACGCCGTCGGCCCGGTCCAGCAATCCCTGGTCGACCATGTACCGGCGCAACGCGGCGTGATCGGGGTGGATGGCGCGCATGAAGTCATCCACGTCCCGCTCGGGGTAGCGGACGCCCGGCTCGAAGGCCAGCGCCACCTGGTTGAGCAGCAGACGGCGCCGCGACATCTTGGCCGGCATCGTCTCCACGCGGCCGTCTCGTACGAACGCCTGCAGGCTGGGATCGCTGGCCAGCGCCTCGATGACGCGGGCCGGGTCGAGATCGCTCACCCCGTGATTATGCCGAGCGAGCGCGCCGGCGTCTTCTCGGTTTTCCTGGCGCTCCGCTACTATTCCTAGAACACGTTCTAGTTAGTTGGCGGGAGGCTGCACGTGGCGGACCTCGAATCGATCGCAGCCGAGCTGCTGCGCGCCTACGGTCGCTCCGAGCCGACGCTCGCGCCGCTGACCAGTACTTATGACGGCCTCACGGTGGATGACGCCTACGCGATCCAGCTGCTGCAGATCCGCAGGCGGCTCGACCGCGGGGCGGCCATCGTCGGCTTCAAGGTCGGGCTGACGTCCGCCGCCATGCAGCAGCAGATGGGCGTCTACGAGCCGGACTTCGGCCACCTGCTCACCGACATGCTGCACGCGGCCGACGACCCGGTCGACACGACCGAGTTCCGGCAGCCGCGAGCGGAGCCGGAGATCGCGCTGATCCTGAGCCGCGACCTGCGTGGTCCGGGGCTCTCGGTCGCCGACGTGATCGGCGCGACCGCCTACGCGCTGCCCGCGATTGAAATCATCGACAGCCGGATCACGGACTGGAAGATCGGCCTGATCGACACCATCGCGGACAATGCCTCGAGTGGCGGGCTCGTCCTCGGCCAGTCGCCGGTACCGGTCGGCACCAGCGATCTGTCACTGGCCGGCTGCGTCTTCCGCCGGAACGGGCGGATCATGGCGACCGGCGCCGGGGCGGCGGTGCTCGGCTCGCCCTGGCACGCGGCGACGTGGCTCGCCAACAGCCTGACGGCACGCGGCGCCACGCTAGCGGCCGGCAGCATCATCCTGACCGGCTCGATCACGGCGTCGATCCCGGTCACTGCGGGCGACGCGTTCACCGTGACGGTCGATGGCCTCGGCAGCACGACGGCGGTGTTCGACTAATGGCTACTGTCACCGCCGCCATCGTGGGCTCGGGCAACATCGGCACCGATCTTATGGCGAAGCTGCAGCGCCACGGCGAGATCGTGGACCTGCGCTACATGATCGGCGTCGACCCGGACTCCGACGGCCTGGCCCGCGCCCGGCGGAACGGCCTGTCGGCAAGCCACGAGGGCGTCGACTGGCTGCTGAGGCAGGACGATGTGCCGGACATCGTGTTCGAGGCCACCAGCGCGAAGGCGCACGCCGCGAACGCTCCGCGGTACGCCGAGGCGGGGATCCGGGCGATCGACCTGACCCCGGCCGCCGTCGGGCCGTATGTGTGCCCGCCGGTCAACCTCGACCTCAACCTCGACGCGCCGAACCTCAACCTGATCACCTGCGGTGGCCAGGCCACGGTGCCGATTGTGGCGGCGGTCAGCTCGGCGGTACCGGTGGCCTACGCCGAGATCGTGGCGTCGATCGCGTCCCGCTCGGCCGGGCCGGGGACCCGGGCGAACATCGACGAATTCACCGCGACAACGGCCACCGCGCTGGCGGAGGTCGGCGGGGCTGGCCGGGGCAAGGCGATCATCCTGCTCAACCCGGTCGAGCCACCGATGATCATGCGGAACACGGTGTTCTGCGCGATCCCGGCCGAGGCCGCCGAGTCCGGCCCGCTCCAGGACAAGGTCACCGCCAGCATTCACGCCATGATCGACACCGTGCGCGGCTACGTTCCCGGCTATTCGCTGCGCGCGGACCCGCAGTACGACCCGCCCGACCCCCGGTGGCGCGGCATGGCCAGGGTCGGCGTGTTCCTTGAGGTGCGCGGCCGGGGCGACTACCTGCCCGAGTACGCAGGGAACCTCGACATCATCACCGCCGCCGCGGCCCGCGTGGGCGAGCTGCTCGGCGCGCATCTCGCCGCCGGGAGCTCCTCATGAGCGAGAACCTGCAGGTCAGGCTGACCGACTCGACTCTGCGCGACGGGTCGCACGCGGTGGCCCACCAGTTCACCGAGGAACAGGTCCGGGGAGTGGTGCACGCTCTCGATGCCAGCAATGTCGAGGTCATCGAGGTCTCGCACGGCGACGGCCTGGGCGGCTCCTCGTTCAACTACGGCTTCTCCCGCGAGGAAGAGTTCGACCTCATCGCCGCGGCGGTCGACGAGGCCACCCGGGCCAAGATCGCGGTGCTGCTGCTGCCCGGCGTCGGCACCATCGATGACCTGCGGCACGCCCACGACGTCGGCGCGTCCGTCGCGCGGATCGCCACGCACTGCACCGAGGCCGACGTATCCGTCCAGCACTTCGGCGCGGCCCGCGACCTCGGCATGGAGACGGTTGGCTTCCTCATGCTCGCGCACCGCATCGGGCCTGACGAGCTAGCCCGCCAGGCGCGGATCATGGCCGATGCGGGCGCGCAGTGCGTCTACGTGGTCGACTCGGCGGGAGCGCTGATCCTGGCGGAGGCTCAGGCCCGGGTGGCGGCGCTGGTGAAGGAGATCGGCGCGGACGCCCAGGTCGGCTTCCACGGCCACCAGAACCTCTCCCTCGGCGTAGCCAACAGCGTGCTCGCCGTGCAGGGCGGGGCCAGGCAGGTAGACGGCGCCCTGTGCGCGCTCGGCGCGGGCGCCGGCAACGCGCCTACCGAGGTGCTCGCGGCGACGTTCGACAAGCTGGGGATCACCACCGGCATCGACGTGCCCGGCGTGCTCGCGGCGGCCGATGAGGTGCTCAAGCCAACGCTCAGCCGGCTGCCGTTCGCCGACCGCTCCGCGGTGATCCAGGGACATGCCGGCGTCTATGGCAGCTTCCTGCTCCACGCCGAGCGGGCGGCTCAGCGGTACGGCGTGCCCGCCCACGAGATCCTCCAGAAGGTGGGCGAGGCCGGCTACGTCGGCGGCCAGGAAGACATGATCATTGACATCGCCATCGGCCTGGCGGAGGCGGCCGCGAGCTGACGCCCGGCGGGCTTATGCACGGGCTCGGCCCGTAAGGCTTGCTAGTTACAGGTAAATTCATCGGTTAAGCAACGATCCGGACAGGCGGACTCGCGTTCGCCTGTCTAGTGCGGCTTTAATGCAGGGTGCTGGGCAGCCGACGTTGCTCGCGGGCCAAGCGGTGGGAGATACGGATGCGCGAGTCGGAGACCTTTGACGCGTTCTACGTCAGAACCGTCGCGCATGTCACCAGCCAGATGCACGAACTGGCCGGCGGCGATGCCCTAGCCGATCACGCGGTCCGCGAGGCGTACGCCCGCGCCTACCAGCAGTGGTACGAGGTATCTGGCTACCGCGACCCGGAGAACTGGGTACTCGATATCGCCAAGGAGGCGTTCGAGCGCAGGCGCGTGCAGGGCGCGCCGGCGGCAGTACCGCCCCCGGACACCGGGACCTGGCCCGGCATGTACCGGGAGCCGGCCGTACCGAGGCAGGCCCCCGACCCCGACTCCACGCTGGCCAGGCCGAACGAAGGACGCCGCGGCGCTGCTGCCGCTGGCGACGTCGCCGCGGCCGGCGCCGGCTTCGCCGCAGCCGACGGCGCCGGTCAGGTCGGGGAGGCAGCTCAAGCCGGCGGGTTCGCCCAGGGCGGCCCGATTCCCAGCAGCTTGTTCGGCAGCACCGGACCCGGCCTAGCCATCCCGTCCGACCCGTTCGGGGTCCGCCAGCGGCAGGCCGGCGCACCCGGGCAGGCTGGCGGCACCGCGCTGATGGCGGACCGGACGGGCACACCCGGGACGGCAACCACCGGCATCGGGAAGCTCGGTCAGTTCGGCGGCAACACCAAGGCCGTGGCGGCGGCGGCCGCAGCCGTCGTTGTGCTCGGCGTCCTCGGCTATTTCGCCTTCAGCACGCACCACAGCAACGGAACGCCTTCTGGCCAGCACACGATCAGTACCAAGACGGTCAGCAAGCCGAAGGCCCAGATGCTGCCCGCGGGCAAGGTCGGCGGACGCGGCGCGATCCCGTGGTCGCTGCTCGGCTCCGGCTGGACCCTGGCCGAGTTCTCCGCGACCCCGCCGGCAGCGGGTGGCAGCTCGTCAGCATCGGCCGGCTACACCATGGACCTCGTCGATCCGAAGGGCGGCCGGTACCAGATCGCAACCTGGAGCGGCACCGGCACACCGGCCCTGATCGGGTGGTCGGGCGACGGATCACTGGCGCTGTTCAGCGTCGCGGGCGCGAGCGATTCCGTCAGCTATGAGCTGCTGGCGCTCAGGAACGGCGGTTTCACCCAGATCAGCCTCCCGGCGGGCGTCACCGTCGCCGGATTCACGCGGCCCGACGGTCTCGCCCTGCTCGCGGTCAAGCGCGGGCCGGTCAGGTACAAGCTGCAGCGCTACAGCCTGGGCGGTGTCCTCCAGAAGACCATCGCCACCATGCCCGACAATCCGGCACCGCCGAACTGGCCGACTACGTGCTCCGGATTCTGCGCGATGAGCTCCCCCGATGGCGATCTTGCCGTCTGGGGCGTCTACGGACAGGAGATGCAGGTCCTCAGCAACGCCGGCGGCCCTGTCCGGAAGCTGCACGTTCCGGGCAGCGGCAAGCCGCCATCCTGCGAGCCGATCAGCTGGTGGGACGCGCAGACCGTGCTTGCGAGCTGCGTCGCGGCTTCCCCTGGCTCGGGGGCGACCGGGCTGTGGCTGGTGCCTGCCGATGGCGCCACGCCGACGCTGCTCGCGGTGGCGTCAGGGTCGGCCAGCACGGGCGTGGGCTACAACATCGATGCCTGGCAGGCGGCCGGGCAGGACTACGTCGTCCAGACGACGGCCGCCGGGTGCTCGTCTGGCGCCCTGGGAGCCGAGATCGCCAGGGCAACGTCGTCGGGCTCGGTCACGCCGGATGCGATCCCGGAGAGCACCGGCGACCACAACACGATCATCGGCAGCATGGGCGGCCGCCTCCTGATCCTCGCGCAGACGAGCTGCCCCGGCACGTCATCGCTGCTCCTGTTCGACCCGGCGAAGGGCTCCGCGCAGCCCCTGCTGACCGCGCCCGCCAGTGAGCAGGGCGTCATCGCGGCCGCGGCGTACGGCGAGCATCCCCCGACGTTCGCCGGCAACTAGCTCTGAAGCGTGCCGGCCGGACAGGGGAGGTCCGCGGTGTCCCGAGGCGTGAGGTGGATCGCGGCGCTCGCCGTCGACTTAGGCGGGGCCTTCGCCTGCGGCGCGCTGGCGTGGCGCTTCGGACTGCCGCTTTTGCGAACCGCGGCCGGCAGCGGAAACCGGATCACGCTCGCCATCGGCGTCGCGACCGTTGTCGGAGCGGCCTTCCTCATGCCGCTCGGGTCCTGGGCCTCGACCCGGGCCGACGCGGAGTCGGCTCCAGCTGACCGAGCCGGGTTCGGCGCGAGCTTCGACCGGGCGGTTGCCCAGATCGGAGATCAGAATGCCGCCTCCGTGCGGGTCGCTGGCGTCGCGGCTGTAGTCCGGCTGGCCAGCGACTGGCCGGCCAGGCGCCAGGACTGCGTCGAGTACCTGTGCCGCTATCTTCGCCTGCCGTACGAGCCCGACTCGGCCGCGCCTGGAGAACGGCAAGTCCGGCTGGCCATCATCGAGTCTCTGCGGGCAAACCTCGCGCCCGGCTCGGCCGCCGGATGGCGAGGGCTTCGGTTCGATTTCTCTGGGGCCGTCTTCGACCAGGGCTCTCTGGACGGCAGTCATTTCGTCGAGGGGTCGGTGTCGTTCTCGGGATGCCGGTTCGTGGCCGCGGGGCTGTCAATCCGTGATGCGATCTTCCGGGATTGCGGCCTGGATTGCTCGAGAGTCATGATCGACGGCGATGCGGGCCTTGACTTTGATGGGTCACAGTTCAGGCAGGCGCGCACGAATTTCACCGAGATCACCCTGGTGTCCGGGCGGCTGAGCCTCAGGCGAACCTACTGGCATGCGGGCGCCCACGACTTCGACCGGATGCGGCTTCGAGGCGGGAGCGTCCTGTTCGACAACGCCACGTTCGAGCCCAGCGAGCAACTGACCGACTGGGACAGGGCGTCCCTGGTCTCCTTCAGGAACTGCGGACTGGAAGCCGGCACGCTCAGCTTCCGGGATGCGAGGTTCGGGTACGAAGCTGCCGATGAGCCGCGCCGGCGCCGGCAGGACTCGCCCAGGGTGGCGCGGCGGGCGGTGTGGCCGGTCACGCTGGGGTTCGCTAACTGCGAGCTTGCCGGGGCAACCATCGACCTCAGCCAGGCCCGATTCGGTGCCGGGCGGGTTGGCTTCGGGCTACGCGCCACTGCGGGCGCCGTCTTGTTCCGCGCGGCTCAGTTCGCTGGCGGACACGTGTCCTTCAGGTCGAGCACGCTCGCCAGCTGTCTTCTGGATTTCAGCCACGCCATCTTCTGGGCCGACGGCGAGTCGCTCGACCCTCCCGCGACTGGCCGGTATTGCCAGAAATGGATGATTCCGATCATGGCGGCGCGCGCCGACGCGGGCGACGAGGGCACCGCCGAAGATGCCAGTGATGTGACGTTCAGCATGCTGGCCTATCCGGAGGCGTCGCAGTCGCTGGACTTCACCGATGTCTCGCTGAGCCACGTGCGGATGGAATTTGAGCACCTCCGGGCGGACGGCGGCATCATCGACTTCAAGGGCGCCTTGCTCGACGAAGCCGACCTCTGCTTCGCTAACTCACGGTTCGACGGCCTGGTCATCGTCCTGTGGAACGCCCGGATCCGCGGCGGCCAGTTGCGGCTGGACCGGTCCGCGGCCCCGGTGATCCTGACTGACGATTACGCGCTGACGCACAACGACCTGTCGATCGTTGCCATCGAGCCAGTCCATTCCGGCCACGATGGGAGCGTCGAGCAGGTCGCCGACCTCAGGCAGGTCACCCCCTTTGCCATTGGCATCAGCAGCATGGACTAGGCCCGCCGCCGGTACTTGCTGACTGTCAGGGCGCCGAAACCGACCGTCAGCGCCAGGATCCAGGCCGCCGCCCGCAGCGCCGGCGTGGCGACCGGCCCGCCGAGCATCAGCCCGCGCATGGCGTCGGCGAAGATCGTCATCGGGTTGACCTTCACGAAGGCCTGCAGCCAGCCGGGCATGCTGGCCGCCGGCACCAGCACCGAGCTGGCGAAGGTGAGCGGCAGGATGAGCATGAAGCCCGCCGTCTGCACGGCCTCCGGGCTGCGCAGGGCCACGCCGAGGTAGGCCATCAGGCAGCAGAGGGCGACGCCGAGCGCCACGACGAGCCCGAATGCGCCGATCGCACCGGGCAGCCCGCCATGGAACCTGAAGCCGAGCGCGACCGCCACGCCGACGATGACCAGCGACGTCCACACCGTCCGCAGGATGTCGGCGGTCACCCGGCCGCCGACCACGGCCGACCGGGCGATCGGCAGCGATCGGAACCGGTCGATCAGGCCCCGCTGGAAATCGGCGTTCAGGCCGACCGCGGTCTGCGTGGTGCCGAAGCCGATCCCTTGCACCAGCAGGCCGGGCAGGACGAACTGCAGGTATCCGCTGGTCGAGCCGGAGATAGCGCCGCCGAAGACGTAGACGAAGAGCAGCAGGAACATCAGCGGCTGCGCGGTCATCCCGACCATCTGCTCCGGGTCGGACAGGACGTGCAGCAGGTTCCGCCGCGCGAGGACGGCCGTCTGCGCGATCATCGGCCCGCACCCGTCAGCTCGGCCTCGGCATGGTGGCCGGTGATGGCGAGGAACGCCTCGTCCAGGCTGGGCAGCCGCACCGCGAGGTGACTGACCGGGATGCCCGCGGCGTCCAGGCTGCGCGCGGCCTCGGTCACCATGTCCTCGTCGGAAACCTGCACGGTCAGAAGGTCGCCCTCAGCGACCGGGCTCGCGGTCCCGGTGAGCATCGCGAGTGTGGCCGCGGCCGCGGCGGTGTCCGCGGGGCGCAGCGGCCTGACCTCGAGCACCTGTCCCCCGACCAGGTTCTTCAGCTCCGCCGGGGTGCCGGTGGCGACCGTGACGCCCCGGTCGATCACCATGATCCGGCTCGCCAGCTGATCGGCCTCCTCGAGGTACTGAGTGGTGAGCAGCACGGTGGTGCCGCGCGCGGCCAGATCGCGGATCATCTCCCAGAGCTGATTGCGGCTGGCCAGATCCAGCCCGGTCGTCGGCTCGTCGAGGAACAGGACCGCCGGCTCGCCGACCAGGCTGGCGGCCAGGTCCAGCCGGCGGCGCATGCCGCCCGAGTAGTCCTTGACCTTGACGCCCGCCGCGTCGGCCAGGCCGAAGGCGGCTAGCAGTTCGCCCGCCCGGCCTCGCGCGGCCTGCGGCCGCTGACCGAGGAGCCTGCCGATCATATAGAGGTTCTCCCGAGCGGAGATCAGGTCATCGACGGCCGCGTACTGGCCGGTGAGACCGATCGCGGCCCGCACCTGCTGCGCCTGGCGCACCACGTCGTGGCCGAGCACGAACGCCCGCCCCGAGTCCGGCCGCAGCAGCGTGGCCAGAATCCTGACCGCCGTGGTCTTTCCCGCGCCGTTCGGCCCGAGCAGTCCGAAGATGGCCCCCGCGGGCACCTCCAGGTCCAGTCCGTCGAGCACCCGCTTGGCTCCGAACGCCTTACCCAGCTGCTCGGTGCGGATCGCATAGTCGGTACGGATCGCCACCACGTCGCCTCCTCCAGATATACTTCGAGTATTAAGAATCTTTATTATCGAGAGACCTGAGACACGATATGTCGCGAGTGCCGTCGCTGTCAACCGGGCCGGCCGAACAGCGAGCGTGGGAAGATCGGAGCGTGGCCGCCGACCAGTCCGACACCCCCCGGAGTCGGGCTGAGCTCGTCACGGCCGCCGCGCTTGAAGCGCGCCTGCACCAGAACTCCTACGACCGGTTCGAGGACGCCGTGGCGGCGTACTTCGGCGTGAACCGCACGGCCATGCGGTGCATGGAGGTCCTGGACCGCAAGGGCCAGCTGACGGCCGGTGAGATCGCCACCCAGACCGGCCTGTCCAGCGGCGCGGTGACCGCGATGCTGGACCGGCTGACCCGAGACGGCTTCGTGCAGCGGCTGCCCGATCCCTCCGACCGGCGCCGGGTGCTCGTCCAGCTCACCGACAAGGCGCGCCAGCTGGCCGCCGACATCTACGGGCCGCTCGAAGGCGAGCTGACCATGTTCGAGCAATTCAGCGACAACGACCTGCGGCTTATGCAGAGGTTCCTGCGGCTGGCCTCGGACGCGCTCGAGCGCCACGCCGACCGGGTCGAGCGCCAGGAGCGCGAGCGTGACTAGCCACGCGTCAGCACGTTCCGCGCCTAATCCCTAAGCTGGCACCATGTTCCGGCTCTACGACACCCGGCTCAGGACCGTCACCGAGATCACCCCGGCGCGGCGGGGCGAGCTGCGGATGTACACGTGCGGCCCGACGGTGTACCGCTTCGCGCACGTCGGCAACATGCGCTCCTACCTGCTGTCGGACCTGATCCGGCGCAACGGCGAGCGGCACGGCCTGTCCGTGATCGTCTGCCAGAACATCACCGACGTCGGCCACCTCGCCGACGACGCCGAGATCGACCCCGAGGGCGAGGACAAGATCCTCACCCAGGCCAGGGC
Source organism: Streptosporangiaceae bacterium (assembly GCA_036758685.1). Lineage (GTDB taxonomy): Bacteria > Actinomycetota > Actinomycetes > Streptosporangiales > Streptosporangiaceae > JAJYUU01. The sequence continues at coordinate 46,014 of DAIOWC010000012.1, forward strand.
GGAGGGAAAGACCGCGCTGGAGATCGCGCGGTTCTACGAGGACGCGTTCCGCGCGGACTGCCTGGCGCTCAACATCACGCCGCCGGACTACTCACCGCGCGCCTCGGAGTCGATCGACATGATGATCGAGCTCATCGGCAAGCTGATCGAAACCGGGCACGCCTATGCGGCCGGCACCGGGTCGGTGTACTTCGACGCGGCCAGCTTCGCCGACTACGGCGCCATCTCCGGCAACCGGCTCGACTCGCTGCGCCCCGGTCACCGCTTCGAGGGCGACGTCGACGAGCACAAGCGGTTCCACGCCGACTGGGCCCTGTGGAAGGGCGCGCCGTCGGGCCGCGAGCTGACCTGGGAGACGCCGTGGGGCACGGGCTTCCCCGGCTGGCACACCGAGTGCTCGGCCATGTCGCTGCGCTACCTCGGCCAGGTCATCGACATCCACACCGGCGGCATCGACCTGCGCTTCCCGCACCACGAGGACGAGCGGGCCCAGTCCAACTCGGTCGCCGGCCGCGACGTCGTCCGGCACTGGGTGCACGGCGAGCACGTGCTGTTCGAGGGCCGCAAGATGGCGAAATCGACCGGCAACGTCGTCCTGCTGGCCGACCTGACCTCGCGCGGGCTCGACCCGCTGGCCGCGCGGATGGCGTTCCTTGAGCATCGCTACCGCCAGCAGATGAACCTGACCTGGCAGACGCTGGAGGCCGCGGACGCGACGTTGCGACGCTGGCGGGAACGCGTTGCCACCTGGGCCAATGAGCCCAGCAAGCCGATGTGCGCCGGGTACGCGGACCGGGTGTTCGGCGCGCTGGACGAGGACCTGGACACCCCGGCCGCACTGCGGGCCCTGCGCGAGCTCGAGCGCGATCCGGAGATCCCGGCGGGCTCGAAGTTCGAGACGTTCGTCTCGGCCGACCGGGTGCTGGCGCTGGACCTGCCCAGGGAGATCGGGCGGGCTCCGGTCACCCCGAGGCTCCCCGATGGCGCCTCCGATCTCCTGACGGAACGGGCCGCTGCGCGGGAGCGCAAGGACTTCCCGGCATCAGACCGGCTCCGGGCCGAGCTCGCTTCGCTGGGCGTCACGGTCGCCGACAC
>DAIOWC010000012.1:47208-48742 GCA_036758685.1 Streptosporangiaceae bacterium
CTCCCGAATCACGTAGGAGACAAACCGTCCTCACAGCACGGAAAGTCTCCTCCCTGGTGAGGCGACGCCGATTTGTCGGACTCGTCCCTCAAGCTGCCGCTGGGTCCTCCGGCCGGGGCGGGGCCGCCGGCCGCCGACGTGGCGCTTGCAACCGATCGCTGCGCTAGCCGCCAATCACGCAACGGATCGCCACTGAGACGCATGATCAGGTGGTCCCGCCGGGTATCCCCCGGCTCCTAGGCTGGTCTGGCCCGGAGATCATCGAGCGGATCGGGAGCCGCCCAGACATGACCGACGCCAAGCGCCGAGAGTGCACCCACGCGAGGACCTACCTGATGTGCCCGCCCGAGCACTTCGCGGTGGAATACGCGATTAATCCGTGGATGAACCCGGACAAGCCGGTCGACGTCACGCTGGCCAACGAGCAGTGGCGGAGCCTGGGCGAGGCGTTCAGGAGCCTGGGCCACACTGTCCGCACGATCGCGCCGGTAGCGGGCCTGCCGGACATGGTGTTCGCCGCCAACGGCGCGACCGTCATCGACGGCAAGGTCCTCGGCGCCCGGTTTAGGTACGCCGAGCGCCGGGCCGAGGCTGAGGCCTACCTGGACTGGTTCCGCGCGAACGGCTACGCCGACATTCGCGACGCCGAGGTGCTCAACGAGGGCGAGGGCGACATCGTGTTCGCCGGACAGGCGATCCTGGCCGGGCACGGCTTCCGCACCGACGAGGCGGTCAGCTCGGAGCTCGAGGAGTTTTACGGCCTGCCCGTCATCAGCCTGCGGCTGGTCGACCCGCGGTTCTATCACCTCGACACCGCCCTGGTAGTGCTGGACGCCGAGACGGTCGCCTACTACCCCGCCGCCTTCGACGATGCCGGGAAGGCGGCGCTAGCCTCGCACTTCACCGAGCTGATCGAGGTCAAGGACGAGGACGCCGAGGTACTCGGGCTGAACGCGATCAGCGACGGCCGCAACGTCGTCGTCCCGACGCAGGCCACGGGCCTGATCGCGCAACTGGCCGCGGCCGGCTTCCATCCGGTCGAGGTGGACCTGTCCGAGCTGCTGAAGGCCGGCGGCGGGCCGAAGTGCTGCACGCTGGAGCTCAGGTAAGTCAGGAGGCGAGTGATGTCAGCCACGAGTCCTAGCGACACGGCCGCCCGGCTGCGCGCGCAGTCCGCGGCGCACAGCGCGCACAACTACCATCCGCTGCCGGTCGTGATTTCCGAGGCCGACGGCGCCTGGGTCACCGACGTCGACGGCCGGCGGTACCTGGACATGCTCGCCGCCTACTCGGCGATCAACTTCGGGCACCGGCATCCGCGCCTGGTCGCCGCCGCTCAGCGGCAGCTGGAGCGGGTCACGCTGGTGAGCCGCGCCTTCGAGCACGACCAGTTCGGGCCGTTCTGTGCCGAGCTGGCCGCCCTCGCGGGCATGGAGATGGTCCTGCCGATGAACACCGGCGCCGAGGCGGTCGAGACCGCGATCAAGACCGCGCGCAAGTGGGGCTACGAGGTCAAGGGCGTGCCCGACGGCGA
>DAIOWC010000013.1:0-1603 GCA_036758685.1 Streptosporangiaceae bacterium
TCCATGTGCCACGTCGCGCGGCGGAACTCGCCGTCGGTCGCCGACTGGAGCCCGGCGTCCGATTGCATCGCCACCGCATCGGCGATCGCGACGTCCTCGATGCCGGCCAGCTCGCCGGCGTCGATGCGGCCGGCCGCGAAGTCGTCCCTGGCTTGCATCAGCTGCGGCGGGCGCAGCAGGCTGCCCACGTGGTCGGCGCGGAACGGCGGCGTGGTGCGAGCAGTCATCTGACCTCCGTCGGACTCAGTTGCGACCGAGCGTACTACCGAAGCGGTGTCGGCTACCTGGACGGTATCGGGCGTTAAGGTGGCCCTAGACCCGTCACAAATGAGACGAGGCGCCGTTGCGGGTGAGTCGCCTTTGGCGGCGGCGCCGCGGGCTGCGGCTCATTCTCATTGGCGGCACCGCGGTGCTGCTCGCTGCTGCCGTGCTGCTGGTGGTGCACGCCCTCCAGGCGACGCCGGGCCTCAGGCCGCCCGCGCAGGTCCTGTCCAGTTTCGAGCGAAACTCCGGCGCCGACATCGTCCGCGACTGCGGTTACAGCCAGCCTCTGCCCGCGGACCCGTCCGTCAGCCTGTGGCTGTTCTGCGATACCGATGTCTACGCGTCCAGCCCGCAAGGCAAGTGGGAGCTCTCGCGGATCATCGACGGTTCCACGGCGGCTGCGGGCCCGGCGAAGGCGGGGACGGTGCCCGCCGATCTCAGTGAGCTGGCCACGCCCGGCAGCCGGACTCGCGCTACGCCCGGCCTCCAGAGCCCGGCCCAATTCCTGCCGGCCCCGGCCGGGCTGAAGACCGCGACCGGGCTGGACTGCACTCAGGCGAACAACGCTTATCCGGCGTCCTGGCCGACCGGAGTCACCGCGGACGCGGCCCGGCCCTCCGACGTCCTCATCACCTTCAACAACTACTGCGTGACGATCGGCAGCGGACTCCCGCTGCCCGAAGGCTTCGGACTGGCGGAGTACGACCCGGCCGCCAATACCTTCGATGCCGTGTCGACGGTCTTCACGTCCGCCGGCCTGGGCGCGCTCGGACCGCAGGTGCGGCTTGGCTCACCGATCTTTTCCGGTTCGTACCTGTATCTGTTTGCCGCTCGCTGCGCCCAGATCGAACTGGCGACGTGCATCACCGGCAGCGGGAGCGCCATCTATCTGGCGCGCGTGAGCGCGAACCCGTCAGCCTGGCGCCAGCCGAGCCGGTACCAGTGGCTCGCGGGCAACTCGGCGTGGACCGCATCTCCGAGCGCGGCCGCATCGGTCCTCCCGGGCGCGACCCCGCTCGGCGTCAGCGTCAGCAGCTTCGCTGCTCTCGGCCGCGGGCTCGTGCTGATTGAGCAGACCAGCGAAGTGGGCCAGTTCGGCGTCTACCGGGCACCGTCGCCGGGCGGCCCATGGCACAAGGTCATGTCGGGAACTGTTCCGTGCGCCGTCAAGGGAACCAGTTTCTGCCGGGCGATCATCGGCCACCCGGATCTGAGCACCGCCAGCGAACTGCTGGTCTCGTTCTTTGATCCGTCAGCTGCCCCGTATTTCGACCCGCGCGATGCTGGCGAAGGTCACGTGCTGGTCGCATCCTTCCCTTGGTAGGGCGCGGCGTGCCCG
>DAIOWC010000013.1:1703-7449 GCA_036758685.1 Streptosporangiaceae bacterium
GCCCGACCGCCGGCGCAGCGGTCAGCAGCAGCAGGACACGACGACGCTGACCGCCATGGCCGGGACTGCGATCAGGCCCACCGCAGTTGCGAGGCCCGACGCCCGTCCGACGACGGCCATCGCCGCCTCGGCCGAGTTCCGCGCGGGACGCGGCGACTCGATGAGGCGGCGGATCCGCTGGGCCGCGGTCGTTCCGCCTGCCCCGAGCGCCGGCGCCGGAGCGCGCCCGGATGCCAGTGTCAGCAGCGCGCTGGCCAGGGTGAGCCGGTCGGAGTGCCGGATCGCGGCGTCATCGGCGGCCATCTCGACGAGCCTGGCGATCTCGGCGTGCGCGGCGGCGAACAGCCCCACCCGGCCGAACGCCGTCTCCAGCAGCTCAGCCAGCGTCAGCACGAGGTGATGGCGCTGAGACAGGTGCGCCTGTTCGTGGCCGAGCACGGCGTGCAGCTGGCGGCGGTCAAGCCGGCGAAGCGCGGCGGTGGTGAGAACCGTACGGCGCTGGCCGGGCAGGCAGTACACGGCGGGCCGGTCATCCTCGACCACCAGGCTGCGCGGCGCCGGCCCTGGCCGGGCGACGAGCGTGAGCGCGTCCTCCTGCCGGGCGCGGCTGCTGACCGTCCTGAGCCGCTTGAGCATCGCAGTCCAGACGATGCGCATGAGCGTGCCGCCGACGACAGCCGCGCCGACCGTGCCGATGAATGCCCCCGCCGGCGTGCTGTACTGGGCGCGGATGCTCATCGCGAGGCCGGCGCGCACAACATGCGGATCGGTGCTGACCAGCACGTGCGGCAGCGTGGCGATGAGGCCGGCCTGCAGCACCGAGAGCACCACGCTCACGACCATCCCGAGCCACAGCGCCACCCCGACGAGGGGGGCCGCCGTCACCCAGCGGGCCCGGGCCAGCAGCGCGCGCCCGACGGTGGCGACGAGCCCGGCGTAGCCGAGCAGGAGCAGGACCACAGCTGCGCGCATCATGAGCGTTCCCGTCGTGCGGCGGCCTCGAGCGCCGCCCTGAGCTCGGCCACCTCAGCCGGGTCGAGGTCCTCGACCACGCGCATCAGCGTCGCGGCCGGGTGCAGGGCGACTTCCAGCGCCTCGCTCACCAGCCGCGCCGCGTAGTCCTCGCGCGAGCGGGCCTGAGCGTAGCTGTAGGCGCGGCCGTCCTTGCGCCGCGTGAGCCAGCCCTTGTAGTAGAGGTTCTCCATCACCGTCTGCACGGTGTTGAAGGCGAGCGCGCGCTGCCGGTTGAGCTGATCGGCAACCTCCCGGACCCGCACCGGGCCAGGCGCCGCCCACACCGCATCCATGATGGCGGCTTCCAGATCGCCGAACCGAGCCACGCCACCCTCCTCAGATGGGCATTTTAGGGGAACGGCGGCGGCGCCGTGGCCCGCCTTGCCCGGATGCGCGGCGTCATAGGCCAGTGCGCTGCCATCGGCGGTATTGCACCTTGCCGTGGATCCTCCGGCCGAGCTGCGCGCCGGTGAAGAACGGCGGCATCGCGGCCAGCCGTTCGCCGAGCAGCTGGCGGCGGCGCAGTGCGCGCCATTGCGGGAGCCCGCGGGTGTCTGGGCTGGCGGCGAGCGCGAAGTCCACGGCGGCCTGGACGTCGAACCCGGGCGCCCGGCCGCGGTCGTAGGCCCGGCACGCGTGCTGGAGGGCTTCGCCGGCAAGGGCGGCGTTGGCGGCGGCCTGCAGCCCGTTGGCGGCGGCCAGCTCGGCGCCCGGGCCGGCGAAGAAGTCGTCGAAGACCGACTTGCGCTCGAGCAGGTCGACCCACGGCGTATAGCTGGAGCGGCCGGTGAGGCTGTCGTCGTGCAGCCGGTACAGCGCCTGGTCGGGTCCCTCGATGTGACCGACGTCGGACACCGCGGCGATGCGCAGCCACATGTGGATGTCGGTCGCGACCCTGATGTCGGTGGACAGCAGCCCGGTCTGCTCGAGCGTGCTGGCGCGGACGATGGCCTCGGGCGTGGTGATGCAGTTGACCGCCTTGCGGCAGCGCTCGGCGACCCAGTCCGGCCCGTGCCAGATGGTCCAGGAGCGCACGGGCGTGGCCACCGGCGCAGGGACGGGGCCCTGGAAGTGCAGCGGGTGCCCGTACACCAGGCCTACTGCCGGGAACGCGTCGAACAGCGCTGCCGACCGGGCCAGCGAGCCGGGCGTCAGCAGGTCGTCGGCATCCAGGCGCATGATGAACTCGCCGGCCGCGTCACCGTGCCCGCGGTTGAACGCCGCCGCCGGGCCGCCGTTGGCTGCCAGTGTGATCAGGCTGACGCGCGGGTCGGCGTCTGCCAGCGCGCTGGCGATCTGCGCGCTGTCGTCGGTCGAGGCGTCGTCCACGATGATCACCTGTACGTCGACGCCGTCCTGCGACAGCACACTGGAGACGGTCTCCAGCAGATAGTGGCCGTAGTTGTACATCGGGATGATGACCGATACCAGCCGACGCCGGCCCGGCGACGGACGGCCGGCCGGGCTGCGGATGACGGCCCTCGGCATCAGCCGCCGGCCCCCGCCTGCGGCGGGTTTGGGACGCTGCCCGGCGAGCGGATCCCCGGTCCTGCCCGCTGTTCTGCCAATCTGCACCACTCAGCACTCCTGTCACGCAAGCCCATGCCGCGGAACCACATTACCTAGCCGCCTTAGGTATTACGGTGAACTGCAGATGATGGTTCAAATAAGTCGGCCGCAATCCACCGGAAGGTGTCCCAAATCGCGTCGGCGACGGCCTGCAGCCGTATCAGGCCCTTGACAAAGCAGTTGTTGGGGCGTACTTGACCTGCAGTGATCACATATGGTCATCATGCGGTAGCTCTTGTAGTATCGCGGAAGTGGAGTCCATGCTTTGTCCCGTCCTGATCGGCCGCAGCGCCGAGCAGGATGCGCTCATGGCCGCTCTCGACGCCGCCGCCGAGGGAAACGGCGGTGCCGTGTTCATCACGGGCGACGCCGGGATCGGCAAGTCCCGTCTCGCACGAGATGTCGCAAATATGGCATACGTGCGAGGCTTCCAGGTGCTGACCGGGCGCGGCACGGAGTCCACCGTCCCGGTCCCCTACCGTCCGATCACCGAGGCGCTGATGGGCGCTGCCCGCGTGGGCGTCGTGCCCGACTCGCCGGCGATCGCCGACTACCGCGCCGCACTCGGTTCCCTGGTCCCCGAATGGAGCCGCCCCGGCGCCGGGGACGCTGAGATCTCCCCGGTGATCCTGGGTGAAGCCGTGCTGCGGATCCTCGCCTCCCCCGGCTGGAAGGGCGGCCTGCTGGTCCTGGAGGACCTGCACTGGGCGGACCCGGAGACGCTGGCGATCGTCGAGTACATCGCCGACAACATCGCGGGTACGAACGTGCTCTGCGTCGTCACCCAGCGGGATACCGAGCTGACGGCATCGGCCGAGCTGCTGCATTCGGCCGCGGCGCGCCGGGTAGCCACGAGGGTTGACGTTCCTCGCCTGCCGGCTGCCGCGGTCCGGAAGATGGCCGCCGCCTGCCTCGATGTGCCGGAGGTCCCCGCCGAGGTCAGCGGGCTGCTGGCGGACTGCGACGGCCTGCCGTTCGCGGTCGAGGAGATACTCGCGGCCGCCGTTTCCTCAGGTCAGCTCGCGCGTGATGATGGTGGCTGGCATGTCGACAGCCACGTTTCCACCGGCGTGCCCGAGTCGATCGTAGGCTCGGTGCGCGGGCGCCTGTCGGTGCTGGGTCCGGTCGTCTCGAATGTGATCGTGTCGGCCGCGATCCTCGGCCGCCAGTTCGACTGGACGCTGCTGCCAGCGATCGCGGGGGTGCCGGAGTCCACGGCCCTCGACGCGCTGCAGCGGGCCCGTGAGGTGCAGCTGATCGAGCCCGTTACGACCGAGGCGAGCACATTCCGCTTTCGACACAGCCTCACCAGGGGCGCGATCATCTCGAGCCTGCTGCCCCCCGATCTGGCCGCCAGGTCGGCTGCGGCCGCCTCGGCCATCGAGGATGCCCATCCGGGGCTGCCCGACGGCTGGTGCGAGCTCACGGCCGAGCTCTACGCGGCCGCCGGGCAGGCTATCGCGGCGGCCAGGCTGCTGCTGACCGCCGGGCGCCGGGCTCTGCATCACGGCGCCATCGGAAGCGCGATCGTCGCCCTTGATGACGCGCGGAAACTGCTGCCGGAGGCGCAGCTGGCCGGGCCGATGCTCGCGATCGAGATCGACGAGGTCCTCGCGGGCGCCCTGGCGATGTCCGGGGACTCCGAGCACCTGGCACCGCTCGCTGATGACCTCATCCGGCGGCTGCGGGCCGCCGGCGCGGACCCGCGCCGCGAGGCGCTGATCCGGCTCCAGGCGGCGAGCACCAGGCCGGAGGACAACCTGACCGTGGCCGCGGGCCATCTGTCGGCGGCCGCGGCGGTGGCGGACCAGCTCGACGACATCGAACTGGCCAGCAGGATCGATGCCGTTGCCGCGCGCGGTGCCCTGGCCGCCGGTGAGCTGGACCTGGCTGAGACGCTGGCCCGCCGGGCGCTGGCTTCGGCCGACGCGGCGGGCATGTCCGGCTGGGCGGCCGATGTCGGCCTCGAGTCGCTGGAGACCATCGGCCGCCGGGAGCGCGCGCGGGACCAGCGCCTTGCGCGCGCAGCGTTCGAGCGGGTCAGGGAGATCGCCGACGAAAAGGACCTGGGCGTCTGGCGCATCCGGGCTATGCACGAGCTCGGCACGCTGGACATGCTTGAGTTCGGCTCGCTCAGCCAGCTGTCGCAGGCGCTTGAGCTCGCCCACCAGGCCGGCATCCGGTCGGCCGCGACGCTGATCGAGCTGCAGCTTGCGAATATATGGAGTCTTGGCACCGACCTCGACCAGGCGCTGCTCGCGGCGCGGCAGTGCCAGCGCTCTGCCGCCCAGATCAGCGCGGCGCGGGTCGAGGCGATGGCGTTCTGCCTGCAAGCCAACATCGCCGCCGTCCGCGCCGACCGTCAGGGCGCGGACATCGCTATCCGGCGCGCCGAGAACCTGATGCCCGGCGACCCCGAGATCATGTTCGCGACGCGCGGCCAGGCTCGCGTGCTCACCGCGCTGTTCCGCAACGACACTGCCCACGCGCTCAAGGAGTCGGCCGAGGGCATGACGTACGGGCTGGTGGCGCTGACCGGCGCGCGGCAATCTCAGGGGTTCTACTCGGTGATGCAGGCGCCGCTCCTGGCCCCGCGCCGGGCGCTGGTCCTCCACGCGCTGCTGCACGCGATCAGTGGTCAGGACGGCCGCGAGGCGATTAACCGCGCTCACGAAGTGGGGGCCGGGACCAGCTGGAACGCGGGCTGCCTGGCGTACGCCGAGGCGGTGCTGGCGGGCCGCGAGGGACACGGCCGCCGGGCTTCGACGCTGGCGGACGAGGGTGCCGCCCACTTCGCGCCGTTTGCACCCTGGTGGAACAACCTCGTCAGGCGTCTGGTCGCCCCGGCCGCGCTGGAGGACCGCTGGGGGCAGCCGGTTGCCTGGCTGCGCGATGCCGCCAGCGACTTTGAGGCCAGCCACCACGATCGCCTCGCTTCCGCGTGCCGCGGGCTGCTGCGCCGGGCGGGCGAGCGTGTCCCCCGCGCGGGCCGCGGCACGGCCGAGGTGCCGGTGCAGATGCGCCGGCTCGGCGTGACCAGCCGCGAGATGGACGTGTACCTGCTCGTCGCGCGCGGCTACTCGAACTCCGATATCGCCGCGAGGCTCTTCATATCGCCCAAGACGGTTGAGACCCACGTGGCGAGCCTGGTCGCGAAGATGGG
>DAIOWC010000013.1:7549-48000 GCA_036758685.1 Streptosporangiaceae bacterium
GAACATTTGCATGTCTAGTACGAATAGTTCGTACTAGACACGCAAGCGTGGGATCAGCGGCCGCGCGTGAACATCAGCCGAAGCGCAGATCCACCGCAGCGCGCGACCCGACCGGCCTGCCAGCCCCGAGGCCGGCCGCGCCCCGGCCAGGCTGGGATCCCAGCTGGAGCCACGTTTTGGCAACGAGCTGGTAACGCATTTCCCCTGGTTACCGGCGGGTGTTACCTCCGCGTGTTACTGGCGCGTTAACTCAGGTGGCGCTGCGCGCTAGGTCAGGGTCTGCCCGATGTGCGACGGCCTACCGGTCGGCCAGGCTAGACAGCGGTAAGGCAATCAGCTTCCCCCCACTGCTTCGCCTGTTACCCCTCGTTGCCGCAGGCCGCCGACCTGCGCCTGGCGGGAGTCAGGCTAGGAGGACTTCAATGACGGTCGATGCCGCCGTGGACGCCCAGACTAGTTTCGAGACCGAAGCCATTCCCTATATGAGGCTTATGTTCCCTGCCGCGCTGCGCCTCACGCGGGACCGTGGTGACGCCGAGGACCTCATTCAGGAGACCTTCGCCCGCGCCTACCAGAAGTTCCACCTGTTCACGCCAGGCACGAACCTGCGTGCATGGCTGCACCGCATCATGTTCCACACCTTCTACAGCGCGTGCCGCAAGCGGCGCAGCCGGCCGCCGGAGACCCTCGCCGGCGACCTCTTCGAGACGCAGGACACCCAGAGCCCGACCGTGCCGCCGACGCGGTCCGCTGAGGCCGAGGCCCTGGACAACCTCGCGGGATCGCCGGTCATGCGGGCGCTGCGCGACCTGCCGGCCTGCTTCAAGACCGTCGTCTACCTCGCCGACGTCGAGGGCTACCGCTATGCCGAGATAGCGGAACTCATGGGCACCCCGCTGGGAACGGTGATGTCGAGGATCCACCGCGGGCGGCAGATGCTGCGGTCGCGGCTGGCCGAGCCGGGCGCGCTGGCGACGGTGAGCCCGGTCCGGCCGGTCGTGGCGCCCTCCGGCGCCGACACCGCGGCGGACGTGGAGGACGCCAGCGAGCTCAATCCGGCGCTCGCGGCCTAGTACGCGTGGTCGTACTCGTCGTCCAGGGCCCCCGGCCCCGGGGAGCGGTCGCTCCAGAAGGCCGTACCGCGCCACGGCCGCTCCCCCAGGACCAGCGCGGCGAGGAAGACGATCACGACGCCGAGGCCGTAGAAGAAGCCGAGCCCTTCGAGCAGCCGCATGGTCGACGCGCTGAATAGAGCGCCGTGGCTGACCACGGGCGTCCCCGCAGTGATACTCGACACCGCGGTGGCGGCAATGGGCACGCCGACCACGAACCAGGCGCCCCCGAGCGCGGCCAGGAACGCGCCTGGGGCGGCCGTGCGCGCGGAGACGAGGATAAGCAGACCGCCGAGGAACGCGGCGGCGCCGGGCACAATCGAAAGCCACAGGCGGCCGGAGGTGTACGCCCACGTCTTGTCCGGCGTGTAGGCGTATCCGAAGTAGGGCCCGACGAACGGGACGAGGGCTCCCCAGGCGCCGAGCAGCACGAGCAGGATGCCGCTGAGCCGCCCGCGTCCAGCCCGGGATTCGCCATTCATGATGTCATCTCCCAGTGTCGCGGCTGATGCAGTGCCGCCCCAGCTACCCCGCACCTCCGGCGCCTACTCATCCGGCGGCGCGGTCGGGCCGGAACCTCAGGCAACCGCCTTCAGGCCGAATCCCCAGTTGAGCAGGCGCGCAGCCGCGACGTCGGCAGTGAAAGGCCCGGTAGCAGGGCTGCCGAGCACCGCGCCGAGCAGCGTCATGCCGTGCCGCTCCGCTTCGAAGAGCAGGCAGTGCTTGGCCGCGTCGGTGTACCCGGTCTTGATGCCCTCGGCGCCCTGATAGGTGCCGATGAGCTCGTCGGTGTTGTCCCACCAGTACGCGTGGTGGCCCCGGCCCTTCTTGACCTGATAGAAGCGCAGGTCCACGATCGCGCGGAACGCCGGCAGCCGCATCGCGGCCGCGCCGAGCTTCAGCAGGTCGGCCGGGGTGGAGTAGGTGGAGTATTCCGTCGGGTACGGCAGCCCGTCGGGGCTGGTGAAGTGCGTGTGCAGCATGCCGAGCTGCCGGGCGGTGGCGTTCATCTTGGCCAGGAACGCGGTCATCCCCTTGCCGTAGTTGACCGCCAGGACGTAGGCGGCGTCGCATCCCGACTGCAGCAGCATCGCCTCGAGCAGCTGCTGAGTGGTCAGGAAGTCGCCCGGATGCAGGCCCGCGCTCTCCCCCTGATACTTCGCCACGTACGAGATCACCGAGCGGGGGATGCGCAGCTCGCGGTTCAGGCCGCCGGCCTCGATCACCACCAGCGCGGTCATGACCTTGACGATGCTGCCGATCGGCCGCTCGGTGTTGAGGCCGCGGCTCCACAGCACCTGCATGGTGGACGCATCGGCGAGCGCGCCGCCCGCGGCCTGGACGTGCTGGGGTGTGGTGTCGACCCGGAGCCCTGGCGTCGGCGACGGGGCGGGGCCGATGACGGGCTCGCCGGTCCCGGCCGGGCTCGATGGCTGCGCCTCCGGCAAGCCGGACCTTCCGGCCATCGCCTGCGGCGCGTGCGCCGGACTCGAGCAGGCCGCGAGCGTGGCCGCGCCGATGACTCCGGCCGCTGCCAGCGAGGTGAGCCGGGTAGCGATGCCCATGCGAATCCCGTCGTCGGAGTCGGCAGCTGCAAGGCACGACAGTACTCCAGCCAATCGGCCGGATGGATGTTTACCGCCAGCTCAGCCGCGGATGTGCCCTAATCACCGTATGTCCGACGATAGTGAGCAGCGGCTCGCTGCCTGACGGCGAGAGGGCTGGCTTGCAGGCCAGCCGCCCATACCACCCCTGACACGACTCAGACCTCTGACAGCCTGGACGAGGCCTGAACGCGTCCGCGGAAGGTACGAAGCCCTCGCAGGTTCCATGCAGACTTCGGGGGCGAACGGGACAATCCGATGCTCACTGCAACCCTCGCGCCCTGCTCACCACAGGGCTCTGACCTGCGGGAGAAGCCGCCGGCCGCAGCCCGCTGGCCCAGCGCGGCGATCATGTTCTCAGCCAGAGCCGTTTTTGTTCCTTCTGGGGCGAGATTTGCCCCTGTGACTCAGATCATAAGAGTGATTCGGATATTCCAGGCATAGCGGGAACCCGCGCAGGCGTTCACACTGTGTAACCGATAGCGCCCAGACGCGTGATGGTTGCCCCGAGCAACGCGTGCCTTGACCCGCGCCACATCCGCGCATCGCTGCCGCACTGATGGTGCTCCCCCGCACCGGATGGCTGTGCCCTGGGTGTCCACGAGCGCACCCCCCGCGCCCGACCGAAGGTTCACCTTGCACCCTCGCTTCAACACGCCCAAGTCCGCTGTAGAGAACATCAACGCCTTTGTCCGCCGGCAGTCCCGCGTCACGCTCGGGATTGGTGCCGCGGCCGCCGTGACGGCGGTCGGCCTATCCGCAGGCGTGGCCGCAGCCGTCACGGCAGGCCCGTCTCATCCCGTGACCGCGGACAGCAAGCTGAGCGCGCCCAAGATCGCGGTCAGCGCCCCCGCCACCGGCCACGTCAGCACTCCGGCCATCACGCGCCCGACAGGACCGGCGCCCTCGCTGGCGCCGGCACCGCACGCGGCCGCCCCCCGGCCGACGGCAACCGTCCGGCACGTCGCCAGCGCGCCGGTCCCGCAGCATCCGGCGGTCGCGGCGAAGCCCGCGCCGGCGGCGCACGCTGTGGCGGCGTCGCACCCGGCGGCCGCACCGTCCCACCCGGCACCGGCCAAAAGCACGCCAAGCCACAGTGCGGCGCCGGCTCACGCCGCCGCCGCGCCGGTCCACCTGGCCGCGCCGGCTCACGCCGCGCCGGTCCATCTGGCGGCCCCGGCTGCGCATCCCGCGCCGCCCGCTCCCCCGGCCAAGCCGTACCTCATCTACGACTCGGTGACGCCGTCGTCGATCCCGGCCGGTCATGAGGTCGCGACGTACGCCACCGGCGGATTCGCCGTCCCGGCGTCGCACGTCGCGGGCCGCAAGGTGCTGTGGATCGACACCAACGGCTCTGACCCCGGGGCGGGCGCCCTGGACGTGGAGCCCGGTGACGCGACTCCGTCCGTGGCCGCGGCCTGGACGCAGCACAAGCTGTCCGCCGACCCGAACTCGATTGCCGTCATCTACACCATGCAGTCGGAGTGGCCGTCGGTGCAGGCCGCGATCGCGGCCCTGCCGTCGTCGATGCAGTCCCACGTCCGCTGGTGGATCGCCGACCCGACCGGCGTTCCGCACCTCGTGCCCGGTTCCAGCGCCACCCAGTGGTACTGGGGTTCCGGCTACGACATCAGCACCGCGAGCCCGGGCTTTTAAGCGCGGCTAACGCGGTCACCGTCAGCCCCCGGCCCTGTCCGGCCGGGGGCTGACGCGCGCTGGCGGGCAGCGTGCCGGCCTGCCCGCCGGCCGAAGAACGACCCTTCCCCGAGCTGGGTCCCGCTGCTGTAGCCCTTGCCGTCCTGGGCGATGTTGGATGCGCAGGCCCCCGCGGCGTACAGACCCGCGACCACTGACCCATCGGCCCGCTGCACCTGGCCATCGACGGTGCAGCGCAGGCCGCCCAGGGTGAAGCCCGCGTAGATCGCCTTCCCGAGCGTCAGGTCGAACGCCGCCCACGGCCCGGTGTCCTGCGGCTCGAGCCAGTCCGGGTGCTTATGGAACTCCGGATCCTTGCCGAGCGCGGCCGCCGCGTTGTAGGCGTCGAGCGTTGCGGCAAGGTTGCCGGCCGGGATGCCGAGCGCGGCCTCCATCTCCGCCACGGTCTCCCACCCGTCGATGAACGGCACGAGCGGCATCTCCGGGTACTCCATGTGCTCGCTGTCCACGATCAGGAACGCGGCGCTCCCCGGCTGGTCGAGCACGAACCCCGAGGTCCGCGAGTGGTAGCTGTCCTCGGCCACGAACCGCTTGCCGTCGGTGTTGACGACAATCCCGGTGACCAGCCTGCCGGGCGGATAGAACGGCGCGGTGATGAACGCCTGGTCCATGTGCAGCGCCTGACCGCCCGCCGACACGCCGAGCCTGATGCCGAGGCCGTCGTCATAGGTGGTCCCCAGCACGAACGGCTTCTCCGCGAGCTGCGGCACGTGCTCGGCGACCATTGCCGAATTCATCACGAATCCGCCGGCCGCGAGGATGACACTGCGCGCGCGGACGACACCGCTGTTTTCAAAGGAACGCCACCCGACCCCGGTGACTGTCTCGCCGTCCGTGACGAGCTCGGTGGCGCCGGTCTCGAACCACACCTCCACGCCAAGCTCGGCCGCGCGCCGCTCGAGCAGGTCGATGACGAGCTTCGCGCCCTGGGTGTCGCCCGGAACCGGGACCTTGTGACCGCGGGGCGCGGGTACCGCGAGATTCCGGTACGGCCAGACCTTCTCGTTGCCGGTGTACATCAGCCCCTGCGTCTGCGGCTGGATCACGGCCTTCTCGGGGTAGTAGCTGCGCTCGAACTGGAACCCGAGGCTCTCCAGCCAGTCGCAGTGCTCGGCGGTGCCGTCGGCGTAAGCGCGGATCTTGTCCGGCTCCGGATCGGGAGTCACGGCCATGAGGTAGGCGTACATCTCGTCCGCGCTGTCGTCGTGGCCGGTCGCGCGCTGGACCGCAGTGCCGCCGCCCAGATAGAAATGCCCGCCGGCCATCGCGCTCGTGCCGCCAGCTACCGCGGCCCGCTCCAGAACCAGCACGGACGCGCCCGCCGCGGCGGCCTCGACCGCGGCGCAGCCGCCCGCGATGCCGAAGCCGACGACGACAACATCAGCCTCGTAGTCCTGCCTCATTCGGGGCTACGCCCGCGCGCCCGCGCGGACGGCGTCGCGCGCGGCGATCGCCGAGCCCCTGGCCCCGGCCATGTCCAGATCAGGCACCAGCGCGATCGACGAGGCCTGCGCCTGCTCCTCGCGCAGCACCGTGTGCTCGCGCACGCGCTCAAGGAACCAGTCCCGGAAGTGCGGTGCGGCCTCCACGACGCCGCCGCCGAGCAGGTAGACGTGCGGGTCGGTGAAGTTCGCGGCGATCGTGAGAAGCCTGCCGATCGCGATCGCCTGCTGCTCGAAGATCGAGATCGCCAGCGGATCCCCGCGTTCGCCGTAGCCGCGCACGAGCTTGGCGGCCACCTGCACAGGCTCGTCGGCGAGCGGATGGCCGGGAAACCGGGTGAGCCAGTAGGGCAGCAGGTTCTTGCCGATGGCGGTCAGCGACGCGATGCTCTCCGCGTCGCCGGGCAGCCCGCAGTTGCACTCAGGGACGGGCTGGCCGACTGCGAGCAGGCCCTCCATGGGGATCCAGATGTGCCCAAGCTCGCCCGCCATGCCGGCGGCCCCGCGGATGACCTGTCCGGCCTCCACGACTCCGCCGCCGAGCCCGGTGCCGACGATCACCGAGACCGACGACCGCTCGGCGGCCAGCTCCGGCCCGAAGTGCCGGTAGTGGGCGTACAGGGCCGCGGCGTTGGCGTCGTTGTTGAAAATCACCGGACGGCCAAGGCGCAGCTCGAGCGCACGGCGGACATCGAAGCCGCGCCACTCGATGCTGGCGAAGTTGGTGGCGCCCCGAGACGAGATGATCCCGTCCGCGGTCACCGGCCCGGGCGTGTCCAGCCCGACCGCGCGGACGGCCGTCAGCGGCACGCCGGTCACCTCGAGGATGACGTCCAGCGACCGCGCTAGCGCCTCGACTGCCTTATCCGGGCCGTCCAGTACGCAGCTCGGCGACTCGGCCATCTCCTCGACCAGGAACTGGTCGCTCGAGTCCAGCAAAGTGGCGTTGATCGTGGTGCCGCCGCAGTCGAGCCCGGCCACCACCCAACCGTCGGGTCCCATGACCGCCAGCCTGCCATCCGCAGTTGCCTCGACGCTAGCTGCCAGCGGACGCACCCACGAGTTCGTCAATCATGGAGTCAAGGGCTCCGATCCCGATGGACAGGTGCCCTTCCCCGTTCTCCAGGTGCGCGGTCGCTCCGGGCACGTGCGTGGCGAGCCACTGCCCGTGCGCGAACGGCACCATGAGATCGGCTGAGCCCTGCCAGATCATCGTGGGAACCTTGATCTCGGTCAGCTCGAAGCCCCACGGCTTGACGAACGCGAGATCGTCCTCAAGGCAGCCCTCCTCGCTGACGCGGAACGCCTCGCGGAAGTTACTGGCCATGTCCTCGCCGAACTCGCCGGTCAGCACGGCGCGGTCGACCTCTGGCAGCAGCGACTCCATCGACGCGATGACGTCGGCGGCGGCCACGTCCTTGAGCACCTCGCGGGCGCTGGCCAGATACGGCCGCAACTCCGCCTCGCCGGCCCGGGCCGCGGTGAACTCGACGACGTTGTCCTGGCCCATCCCGGCCATGAAGTCCAGCCCCTCGCCGTCGGCAGGGGCAGCGCCGGCGATGACCAGGGCCGCGGCGACGCTGTCGAGCCGGGCGGCGCAGGCCAGCGCGTGCGGGCCGCCGCCCGACCATCCGGCGACCAGGCACCGGTCGATCTGCAGCGCGGACAGCACGTCGTCGGTGTCGGCCACCACGTCGACCACGCTGCGTCCCGGCTGCGGCGTCGAGTCGCCGTATCCGGGCCGCGACGTCGTCACGAGGCGGAGCCCGCGGGCGTGCACCGCGCGCTCGAGGGCCCGGATCGGCAGGGCCGAACCGGGCGTTCCGTGGTGAAACACCAGCGGCAGGCCGCCCTCGGGCCCGCTGACTCGCACATCGAGGTGCCGCCCGTCGGGCAGCGAGATCTGCGTCGCTACATCCACGCGGTCATTCTGGCACTCAGCCGACCGGGCGGGAACGGGGCAGCCGCCGGCTGGTCGCGACCAGCAGCATCGCCCCCGCCGCCGCGATCGCGAACGCAATGCCGACGCCCGCCGCCAGCGGCCAGCCATGGGCAGTAGCCGCGGTCACCGCCGCTCCGCCGGCCCCGATGCCCATCGCGGTACCGAGCACGTCAGCGAGGCTCAGCGACGCCGACGCCCAGCCCTCCCGGCCCGCCGGCGCCTCGCGCAGCATGAGCAGCGAGATCGGCGCGTACGCGAGTCCGATCCCGAACCCGGCGACAGTCCAGGCGGCAATGCCCGCGTACACCGGGGTGGCCGGGAGCAGCACCAGCGACATCGCTGCGATGCCGATCATGACCACCGCCAGGCCGGTGCCGACGAGGCGGCGGGCCTCCCACGAGCCGTTCAGCCGGGACTGCAGCCAGGCGCCCGCAGTCCAGGCGAGGGTGGATCCGGTCACGGCCAGGCCGGCCAGGCCGGGGCTGTGATGGCGCACCGTCGTGATCGTCAGCGTGACGTAGGCATCCGCGCCGAAGAACGAGAAGGTGAGCAGACCGCGGCAGAGGATCACGGCGGGCAGCCCCGGTCGCGCGGTGAACGTGCCTGCGGGCAGCAGCCGGCGCAGCGACCACCCGACCAGGGCGACACCCGCCACGAGCAGGGCTATGCCGAGGGCGACGGAGTGCGACCCGGCGGTCACGGTCAGGCCGGCCAGCAGCAGGCCCGCACCGGCGGCTGCGGCCAGGCCGTCGGCGAAGCGGTGCTCGGTCGCCGGCGACTTCTCGCCGGCCGCCGGCCGCCGGCCCAGCCGGATCAGCGCCGGCAGCGCCAGCGACCCGGTAATGGCCACGAGCGGCAGCAGGCCGAGGAACACCCAGCGCCAGCCCACGAGGCTGGCGACCGCGGCGCTTACCGCCGGGCCGATCAGGCCGGGCAGTACCCACGCGGTGGAGAGCACCGCCATCATCCGCGCGCGGAGGCTCTCGGGCAGGCACCGGCCGATCGCGACGTAGGCGACCGCCGGGACCGCGCCGGCGCCGATGCCCTGCAGCGCCCGGCCGCAGACCAGCACCAGCATGGACGGCGCCAGCCCGGCGATCGCGAGCCCGGTGCCGAACAGCAGCAGTCCGCCGACGTAGGGCCGCGCCGGCCCGTACCGGTCCGCCTGCCGCCCCGCCGTGACGATGCCGATCACGTTGCCGAGCATGAACGCGCTGAACACCCACCCGTACAGGCCCAGCCCGCCGAGGTCGCGCGCGACGACCGGCATGATCGTCACGACCGCGAGCGCCTCGGAGGCGATGAACGTGATCGTCAGCACCAGTCCCAGGGTGAGGGCGCGGCGCTGGGCCGACCACAGCCCGCCCGCCGCCGCGCCATCTGGGGGCGGCGGAGTCTCGACTATGTCCTCGACTCGGGCTTCAGCGGTCATGCCTTGAGGCTAGAAGCTCAACCACAGTTGAAGTCAACTGAGATAAAGCGGCGAGGACAGCTTCATCTGCCTGAGCATCATGCGCATCCGGGCCACCGTCGTTCCGTCCTCGTCCGCGGCCTGGCTGTCGAACCAGAGCACCTCCGTCTTCGGGGTCTGGCTGAGCGCCACGACCTCGCCGGTGACGCGGTAGCTGCGGTCCGCGAGCACCGGGCCGGCCTGAAACGCGATCTCGATCGCGCCGAAGAGCCCCACGTGATCGCCCATCGCGCCGGCGAGGCCCTCGGCGATCCGGCGGTAGAGCAGGTTCACGACCGCGGATGGCGAGGCGATGGGCCCGCCCCACGGGGACGGGCCGGTGTACCAGTCCAGCGGCTCGGTCATCGCGCCCTGCTCGATCACGGCGCGCTGCCGGTCGCCGTCCGCGGTGGCCGTGTACTCGCCGAGCGAGTCGCCCGGTCGCAGCGCCTTGAGCATCCGGAGGTCCGCCGGATCCACCGGCCGCAGATCGCGGCTGCTCAGTGCCGACCCCACAGCCGGGTGTCCCACGGCGGCAGTTCCGTCGGCGACCACGATGTCGCCCGTGGTCGTCGCCCACGCGCGCACCTGGGCGTCCGCCTCCCCGGCCTGCGGGCGCTCGAGGTGAACCCGGACGGGCTCGCCGTCGGTGGTCGCGTGCCGGAAATAGAGCGAGAGGCTGCCGGTCTCGAACCACCGCTGGCCGAACGCGTCGAGCAGCAGCGGCGGGAACTGGTCCATGTGAATGGACCCGGCGACGGTCCCGCCGCGGAAGCCGAGCGCGGTCGCGGTCGCGTCGTCGTGGATGCTGCCCCTGGCGTGGGCGGAGAGATTGCGGGGCGTCCGGACCGGGCCGGTGAGTACGCCGCTGTCAGCCGTCATGATCGTCCTCCTGCTACCTGCGCACATACCCACTATCCGGACAGGATGGGCGTCAGATCAAGGCCCGAGGGGCCGGCATGTAGGCCGATGTCGGGATAACCGGGCCGCAATGTTACCGGCAAGTAGTGAGCTGCGTCTCATGATGAAACCGATTGCAGTGACGCCCCGTCGAACTCCCTGTCACCGATCGTGACGCCCCCGCCGGGCCGCTCTCCGCAGTGCCGCCCGGACCGTGGCCGGACCGACAGGAAGGACGCCCCATGACTCGCATTGACCGACTGACCGACGCCCTGCGCGACCGCAGGAAGGCCGTGGCCTTCGTGGGCGCCGCCGCAGCGCTGGCCGGTGCCGGCAGTGTGAGCGCCGCCACCATGGCGTCCGCCGCCTCGCCCCCGGCCGCGCACGAGGTCGCGGCCGTCCGCCACACCACCGCTGGCGATTCCGCCGCCCGCACGGTCGCGGTACGCCGCGCCCCCGCAGCGGCGAAGCCGGCCAAGCCCTACGAGATCTACGACTCGGTGACGCCATCGCAGATCCCGGCCGGCCACGACGTTGCCACCTACGCCGACGGCAGCTTCGCGGTCCCCACCTCGGCTGTGTCCGGCAAGCACGTGCTCTGGATCGACACCAACGGCTCGGACCCCAAGGCCGGCGCCCTGGACGTCGAGCCTGGCGACTCGACCCCGGCGGGCGCCGCGGCGTGGGCGCATAAGAAGCTGGCCGCCGACCCCGGCTCCGTGGCGCGCATCTACACCATGCGCTCGGAGTGGCCGGCCGTGAAGTCCGCTGTCGCCGCACTGCCGGCCTCGATGCAGTCGCACGTCCGGTGGTGGATTGCCGACCCGACCGGCGTTCCGCACGTGGTGCCCGGCTCGAGCGCGACCCAGTGGTACTGGGGCTCGAACTACGACATCACGACCGCGACCCCCAGCTTCTGACCCCCGGTCACCGTCAGTGCCCCGCCCCGCCCCGAGGGGGCGGGGCACTTGACGTTAGAAGCGGCGCCCGGCGATGAACCGGCGCGCGAGCAGGGCCACCGGCAGCACCCACCACAGATCCCAGGCGTGGTGGCCATGGCCGCCCCCGGCCACCGTGGCCACGACCGAGACCGCCACCAGGGCGACGATCGCCAGCGGCAGCACCGGCCGGCTGATCCGCGCCGGAGCCAGGCCCGGCGCTGGCGCCGGCCCGGGACCAGGGGCCGGAGCGGGACCCGGGAGGTCGGTCATGAGGGTCTGCAGGTCGCCCAGGGTCTTGGCCGCGAGCGCCTGGCCGGTGCGCTCGTCCAGTTCGTCGGACGTCAGCCGGCCAGCCTGATAGTTCTCGCTCAGCTGGGTCAGCACCGCATCGCGGTCGGCGTCGGACGCTCTCATGCGCGGGCTCTGCGTCGTGGTCATACCTCTACTCTTCGCCACGGGCGCCCCGCCGGGGAGGACCGGATGTCACCGGCCGGCCGTGACATCCGTCATGCGGCCTGCGCCAGGTTTGAGTGCCGTGGCACGGAGCGGCGCTGGCTGCCCCGAGAGTGAGCCAGACCAACTCGCCGAGCTCGCTGGCCGAGCCGGATTTCTACAGCAGCGCGATCGCCAGGCTGCTCACGGCGAAGTTCGGCGAGCAGTTCACCGAGTCGACCGGGCCGATCGTGCCGCTCGACTACTACCCGGGTGACGCCACCGCGCTCCAGATACTCGGCCACGGCCGGGTTGAGGCGATCGCCGAGCCGGTGCGCCTGTACGGCGGCAGCGCGCTCGTCATGAAGCGATCGCACTAGCCCGCAACCTAAGTCGAGGCCGGGCGGTCTTCTGACCGCCCGGCCTCTTGTCTGCGCTGGCGTGGCTCAGTGCGCGGCGCCTACCATCTCCGGGGCACTCTGCGGAGCCTGCATCCCGGCGGCAACCGCCGCGCCGCGCGCGATCGCGGCCCGGATGTAACGGCTCGTCCAGCTCACGAGGACCGCGATGATGAGGTACGGCACGACCTTGAGCACGGTCAGCGAGGTGCCGACCGATGTCGTTTCGACGATCACGGTGCGCACCGCGGCCTCGCTCAGCAGGACGACGCCCCACACGGCCGTGACCGCGACGAACGCCTGCCGGACGCCGGGCAGCGACCAGCTGGCCTGCAGCTTCGCGCCCTTGTCGGTGTCCGGGCCCAGGGTCTGCAGCGCCATCCGGTACAGCAGCGGCCGGCTGAGCAGCAGCGAGACCAGGCATCCGAGGCCGATCAGGACCGTCGGCACCGAGCCCTCGAGCAGCATGAGCTGCGCGTTGCCGGTGACGAGACCGAGGGTGGTCTGCGCGACGATGCCGAGGAGGACCAGCACGCCGATGGCATCCACGCTGCGGTGCCTGATGATCCCGATGGCGACGCCCGCAGCCGGCAGGATGCCGGCCAGGACGAGCGCCGTGACTGCGCTCTGCCCGGCAGAGCGCAGTAGCAAGTAGGTGGCGAGGGGCCCGATGATGTCGAACGCTGCCGTGTGCGCGATCGACTGCCACCGGGAGCGACTGGCGCCCCTGCTCTGGTGCTGACCGTTGGTCTTCATGTCTTTAACGCTAGGAACGACGCTGCGCAATTCGCAGTGCGCGACATCATGACCTGGCTATGACCCATGTCATGGTGCACTACATGACATGGAGTGGACCTGGGCGCTGTCTTCCGACTGCCTGTGATCATCCGCTGAGAGACAGCGTGCTGCCGTCGGGATATCCGCGCCGATGACCGCCGGTCAGGATCCAGGCCCGCTGCCGGCCACGGACGCGCCAGTCGTTCCCGCTCCCGGTCATGTCGATGATCGCGGTCTCCTCATCGATGCCGACAACGGTCGTGCCGTCCGGGACGGCGGTGGTCGCGCGGGCAACTAGGTCCGGAGACCAGGCGAGCATCCGGTCGAAGTGCGGGAGGACCCGGAGACGCGGCGCGGCGGCGAGCCCCGGCTCGGCGTCGCGGTCGGGGTGGCGTACCTGCGGCACCCAGCCGGCCAGCGCCATCGCGCCGGCCGAGCATCCCGCGAGCGCGGCCCCGGCGTGCCAGGCCGCGGCGACGGCCGCCCATACGCGGGTGCCGCGCAGGGTCTCGGCCAGGAAGGACGGGTTGCCGCCGGACAGGTAGATCAGGCCGGCGCCGTCGATCAGCGCGGCCAGGTCGGCCGACTCGGCCTCGTCACGGTCCCGGACCACGACCGGGACCGGTTCCACGCCCAGGCGGTCGGCCTGCGCGGCACCAAGCTGGATCCAGCGGCGCAGGCTCGCCTCGCCTTCGGGAGCGGCGGCCGTCGGCATCTGCACGTAGCGGGGTGCGCGTCCCTTGATGAGCATGCCCTCGACGTCCGCCATCACGGGCAGGTACTCGCCGCTGCCGACCAGCGCGAGGGGACCGGTCGTCACCGGCTGCAGTCAGAGCGGGCATTGGCGTCAGCGAGCATCCGTCCATGATGGCCCGGACCGGCTCGCGACGTCACGCGATACGGTCGCGGTGTGGAACACACTCGACTCGGCCGGACCGGCCTGCAGGTATCCCGACTGTGCCTCGGCACGATGACCTTCGGATTGCAGTGCGACGAACCGACGTCGGTGGCGATCCTGGACGCGGCGGCCGAGGGCGGCATCGACTTCCTGGACTCCTCCGATGCCTACCCGCTCGGGGGCGACCTCAGCACGCGCGGCACCACCGAGGAGATCCTCGGCCGGTGGCTGCGCGGAAAGCGTGACCGGTTCATCGTCGCGACGAAGTGCTTCGCGCCGACCGGCCCGGCGCCCTTCGACGGCGGCAACTCGCGCAAGCACATCATGTCCGCGGTGGATGCGTCGCTGCGGCGGCTGCAGACCGACTACATCGACCTGTACCAGCTGCACGGCTACGACCGGAACACGCCCATCGACGAGACGCTCGGGGCGCTTGACGACCTGGTCCACAGCGGCAAGGTCCGCTATATCGGCTGCTCGAACTTCCTGACCTACCAGCTCGTGCGGGCGGTCGGCCGCACCGAGACGCTCGGGCTGGCGCGGCTGGACTCCGTGCAGCCGCGCTACAACCTGCTCTTCCGGCAGATCGAGCGCGAGATGCTGCCGTACTGCCGCGAGGAGGGCATCGGCGTCATCCCCTACAACCCGATCGCCGGCGGACTGCTGTCCGGCAAGCACCAGCGCGAGCACGCGCCGCCGGAGGGCACACGCTTCACGCTCGGCACGGCGGCGCAGAACTACCAGGAGCGCTACTGGCACGATCGCGAATTCGACACCGTCGAAGCTCTGCACCAGGTCGCGGAGAAGGCGGGCGTGAACCTGGTGACGCTCTCGGTCGCCTGGGTGCTGGCGAACAAGGCCATCACCGCGCCAATCATCGGGGCGAGCAACCCGGGGCAGCTCGCGGCCAGCCTCGCGGCCGCGGAGTACAAGGTTGACGACGAGCTCAAGCGCGAGCTCGACGATCTGACCTACGAGTACCGGCTGGGTGATGCGCCCCGATAACGTCATCGGCGTGGCCGTGATCGAGTTCGAAGAGCAAGACCTTGAGGCCCGGGTGCCCGACCTGTCCGCAGGCGGGGCCTGGACGAGGGTGCGCCTGCGCTGGCGGCGTGACCCGCTGACCGGCGCCAGCGCTCGCATCCTGACCGGGGTCAAGCTGCAGCCTCCCACCCGGCCGGACCTGACGGACCTGGCGGCCAAGCCTCCCTTCTGCCCGTTTGACGCCGAGCACCTGGAGATGGCGACGTTCCCGTTCCCGGCCGAGCTGACGTCCGAGGGCCGGATCCGGGCCGGCAAGGCCGTCGTGGTGCCGAACATCCTGGCGTACGCCACGCACAGCGCCGTCGGGATCTACGACCCGGCGCGGCATTTCCTCGACCTGCCGGAGCTGACGCCGTCTCTGCTCGGGGACGCGCTCGCGGCGATGGTCCGGCACGCGCAGGCGGTCCGGCGGCTGGACCCGACGGCGGTGTGGAGTTCGATCAATGCCAACTACCTCCCGCCCGCGGGCGCCTCGCTCGTGCATCCGCACCTGCAGTCAGCGCACGACGCGCACGGCCTCACCGGCCAGCGGTTCCTGGTCGAGCGCGCGGGCAGCTGGCAGGAACGGCGCGGCGCGTACTGGGCGGCGCTGCTTGAACAGGAGGCCGGCGGTCCGCGGTGGCTCGGGCAGATCGGCCGGTCAAGCTGGCTGACGCCGTTTGCACCGACCGGCTTCCACGAGGTGTGGGGCGTGGTGGCCGGCGCCGCGGACGTCACCGAGCTCACCGAGGAGGACTGCCAGGCGCTCGGCCGGGGCCTTGCGCAGGTCTTTGCCGCGTACTACGCGTGGAACCTGAGCTCGTTCAACTTCGGTCTGATCGGCGGCGGCCCGCAGGGACGCGAGCAGGGTCACCAGGTACTGCTCAAGGTTGTCAGCCGCTCGAATCCCGAGCCGATGTACCGCAGCGACGCCACCTACTTCGAGCGCCTGCACGGCGAGGCGATGATCGACCTGAGCCCGGAAGAGGTCGCCAGCGCGGTGGCGGCCAAGTTCGCGGCGGATTAGGCGGGATCTTCACCCGGCACTCCGACACTGCCCCCAGCCGCCCGGTGCGGCCGTTACTTCTTGACCGCGTCCTTAACCTTCTCCCCCGCGTTCTTCAGGTTGCCGGTCACCCTGTCGGCCTTGCCTTCAGCCTTCAGCCGCTTGTTACCGGTGACGTCGCCCGCGGCCTGCTTGCCGCGTCCCTTGAGCACCTTCGCCTTGTTTTTGGCCTTCTTGCCGACGCTCATCGCGTGTTCCTCGTTCCTGTGTAGTCCGGATGGCCGTGAGCAGGCACTACCCGCCCAAGACTCCCGAAACATGCCAGCAGCGCAGTTGCGACTGATTGCCGGGCCGGCCAAGTGGGGACTGGCAAAGCCCGGCAGCGCGCGAATCTATCGGCGCTGCCGAGCCTGCTCGGCCAGGACTGGCTACAGCTTGACCTTGGCCGTTGCCGTAATCGTCTGCTCGAGAACGGCAGGATTGGCGTTCATGTTGCACGCGCCGGCCTTGGTACGCGCTGCGATCTCCGTAGCGCTGATTATGGCCGTGCCCTTGCCGCTGATCCGCTTGTACTTGCCTGTCCCGCCGCTGACGGTGAAGGCGGCTTCGCCCTTGAACGTTGCCAGGCAGGTCTTCGGGTTGAACTGCTGCTTGATGATGTGGACATTTGCTCCGTGGTGGATCTTGAAGCTGCCGCCGGGCAGCTTGACCAGGTCGGTTGTGTTTCCCGAGACGTCAATGCCTCCGGCTGTGAACAGGCCACTCGCGATCACTACGTACCTGCTGGCGCTCGGCTGCGTGGTCATCAGGTTGAAGTGCTCGGTCCCGGACGAGGCAGCGGATCCGGTAGTGCTGGCACTCGCCAGTCCGGCCCCGCTCACGGTTGCCGCCGCCGCTGCGAGTCCGATGAATGCCGCTAGCGTCCTGCCCTTGATTCTTCGCGCTGAGATGTGCGTCACCTGCGTGCCTCCAGTTCGGGTCGTTCCCCCGGTGTCTTCCATATCGGAATCGTCTGTCCGCTTCCTCCGCGGCCGCATCACGGTGACCCCCACAGGAAAATTGCCGCGCGCGTGGCCCGCGCCACGCGATATGTGGCCTGCGCCCCGCGCTGGGTCTAGGGTCCGGTTAGGGATCGGTGCGTGGCGACAGCCGGTCCGTGGGGAGGGGGGTGCGCCGTGGCTGCTACGCGGCTGATCAACGTCACTGTCGGCGAGGTCGAGATCGCGGTCGAGACGGTCCCGGCTCCCGCCTCCGAGCTCACATTCGGCCGCAATGCGCAGGGCCGCGCGAGGGAGGCATTCATACGAGCGCAGGAGGCGATTCTCGAAGTCGCCCGGTCGACTGCCGAGATGATCGATGGTGCCGCCGCAGTCGGCGTGCGGCCCGATCAGGTGGAGCTGGAGTTCGGTTTAAGGTTCTCCGCCGCTGGCGGAGTGATCCTCGCTGCGGCCAGTGACCAGTCCAGCCTGCACGTCACGCTCACCTACGGCAGTGCATCGCAGTCGGCAGGCCAGCTGGCACCAGCGATCCCCGAAGCCGACGTCATCCCGGTGGCGGAGGCACGCTGATGGCGTTCCAGTCTGCGGCTCCGGTCCCCGGCGGCGGGGGGACCGTAACCACCGAGGCGCCGGCCGGCACTGAGAGCCAGCGCGTCCGCCCGGCAGTCGCTGACCCTCGCCGCGAGCCACTGAGCCTGCGCGTTCTCGCCTATTTCCAATTTCCGGTGGCGGCGCTGGGCCTCGCAGCAGGCACCTTCGACCTTGTCGCCTCAACCGGGATAGCCAGCAAGGCGCTCGGACTGGTGATGCTCCTTTTCGGGGCGCTGGTCCTCGTCGGCATCATGGCCTGTGGCCGACGGCCATCAGATAACCAGCGGCGAGTGGCCGCCGCGGGAGCGATCGCTGGTGTCGTGATCGCGGTGATCTTCATCCTCGCCGCGCTCGGCTATCAGAACTTCCGGGCCTGCCTGTTCGCGGCGTCCGGAATACCGTCCGCCGCCATCGCGATCGGGATCGTCCGCTGGGAACTCATCCGCGCCAATGCCGGGCTCGCAGCAGTCGCGGCCGTCGCGAGCGCCGGGGTGTCGTTCCTGCCGTTCGCTTACAACACCATCTACCTGCCCACGACCGCAGACGTCGCCATCGAGTCCACGGTGACGGCGGGGGCCCCCGTCCCAGTCGGCAAGAACCTCGACCTGGTTGACCTGACTCTCACCGTCGAGAACCTCTCGACGATCCAGGCCGTCGACCTCACGTCGATGCTTGAGGTCGAGGGCGTGACCTACGGGGGCAGCAGCGCGAACTATCAAGCCCCGCCGAACGAGAGCGACGCCGTGGCCATCGGCCTGACCGGTCACAACTACCCGAACCTCGACACCAGCGCCACGAGCGAGCAGCATCTGCGCACCCCGACACTGGTCACGCTCCAGCGCCCGATCACCGATGGCTCGTTCCTGCACCCGGGCCTGAAGCTCATCGGGACGGTGCCGGTCCTGCTCCCGGCAGGCAAATACCGCGAGCTTGAGGTGAGGTTCTACCTCTCGTACGCGCGTGCCGACCGGCTGATTCTCACCAACCGGTACTTCGGTCCCCGTTTCGAGGAGAACGAGGGAGGCTGCAGCGATGACGTCCGGACCGCCTGGCACATCTCCCAGACCGCGCTGGACTTCCTGGCGCGCGGCGAAGAAACCGTCGTGACTGACTGGTGCGCAACGGTGACGGATCCCTGGATCAAGACTTTCGTGGGCGGTGCGCCAGGAACTCACACACCGAGCGCAATCGTCTCGCTCGCCGATCAGAACTATCAAACCCGCGAGCAGACGCGGTTCTGGGACATCGAGCTCCCGGCCAGCTAGGGCCCGAGTCAGGCCGCGACGCCGTCGACGTAGGTCACCGTGTTCCTGCCGATCGCCGGAACGCGGGGGCCCGGCAGCAGGATCCCCGTGAGGTTCAGCGGATCCGCGGCGGACAGGTGCGCTGTCTCGCCGCTGCGCTGCTGCTTGCGCACCGACTTCAGCACGTCGATCGCGTCCGGGTGCGCGTACTGCTCACCGCTGAAGCCGGACACGAACCGGCCGCCGCGCATCGTCCCCCGTGCCTCCAGCCGGCGGAACGCCCACAGGACGTCGCGCCACGGGACCGTCAGGCTCTCCCGGGCGAACAGGTCGCGGAACACCACGCCCCACCGCGCCGCGAGTTGCTCGGCGACGGCCTCGGCCAGCTCGTCCCGGTCAACGCCGTCGGCGGGCTCGGGCAGCAGCGACCAGCGGCCGGACGCGCCGGTCGTGCCGCGCAGGCCCCGCCGGAGCCCGCGGGTCGGCGCGTACCGCTCCGGGCTGCCGCGCCGCAGCAGCAGCCTGACCGCGCGGAACCCGTCCGCCGTCACGAGCCCGCGCGCCACGGCGTCCCATAGTGCCTCGTCCACGTCGGTCGGCAGCCGGCCGGTAAGCCGATCGAGGTCCGTGCGGAACTGCGCCCCGTGCTGGCGCAGCACGTCAAGCACCTCGCGCGTCCGGCCGATGGCGGGCTCGGCCGGGGTCTGGTCGCCGCGCGCCGCGCGCAGCAGCCACGGCAGGTCATCGCGCAGGGCCAGCGTGATCGGCGTCGCGCGCGACGGTGACAGTCCGCTGCGCCGCGGCTCGCTGTCTCGCTCGGGGGGGCGACCTCCAGGAACCACCCGCGTGGCCGGGATTGGGTCGCGCACGGACAGGCGCCCCCAGCAGGCCTGCCCGGACATGCACAGCTCGTCCAGCCACTCCTTTTTGTAGCCCTCGACCCGCGCGGCCAGGACCGAGCTCTCCCAGGCCCCGGTGGCCAGCTCGAAGCCCTGCAGCTGCTCGATGACGGCCAGCAAGCCGAACCGGCCCTCCCGCCGCGTGCCCGGTGCCACGTGCTGCCAGCGCAGGAGGAAACGCATGAAGTCCTGGGCGGTCACCGGCTCGATCTCGCGCCGCCGGCGCTCCCTGGTATAGGCGTGGATCCGCGACAGCAGGCGCCGCGAGCAGAACTCCTCGCCGGTCCCGCTGAACTGGCCGCGAAGCGCGAACCCCTCGGCCTCGAGGGTGGCGAGGCCGCGCACGATCAGCGACTCCGCCAGCCCGCAGTCCGCCGCGAGCGCCGCCGGGGTCGACGGGCCTCGGCATTCGAGATGACCTCGGAGCAGGTCGGCCACCGCCGCGTCCTCGTCCGGCGGCTCGGCCGCCACCGGGCAGGGATGGGCGGGAACGACGGCGGCGCCGGGGAAGAGTGCCCCGATCGCGGGCAGGCGCTCCACGGCCGACCACAGCACGCCCGTCTCGGCGTGCACCTCGACCGCCCGCTTGCCACTGACCAGGACGTCGAACCACGGCCGAAGGGCTCCGTCCGGGCGCATCGCGATGAGGTTCATCAGCAGGTCGTGCAGCTCGTGCTCGTCCCGCGGGTCCGGCCGGACCTGCTCGGCCACGCGCTCGATCGCGGCCGGGTCGAGTGTCCCGAGCTCGTGCGGCTCGACCGGCAGGCCGCGGCGCAGCGGCACGGCGCGGCTGCGCCGTTCCTCGAGCGGGGCGTCGTCCAGATAGGTGAACGGCCGCCCGTTGAGGATCTCGTGCGCCAGCACGGACGGCTCGGTCGTGTCGCGCACGACGACGCGGACCTGCCCGGCTTCGATGGCCTTGACCAGGTCCTTCAGGCCGTCGATGTCCATCGCGTCGCGCAGGCAGTCCTCGAGGGTCTGGCGGACCAGCAGGTGGTCGGGGATCTCCATCGGGCCGGGCGCGACATTCTCCTGGCAGGCGGCGAGCGTCGGGAACACCGCCGCCATCAGGTCGTCGGACTCCATCCGCTGGATCGCCGGCGGGTTCTTCCGGCCGCCGCGCCACCGCAGCACGGCCAGCGAGGTATTGAGGTTCCACCGCCAGCGGGCCGGGAACAGCGGCGCCGTGAGCACCGCCTGCCGCACGACCTCCTCGACCGTGCCCGACGCGAGGAACTTCGGGACCCGGTCGAGCGGGAAGCTGTGCTGCGGGCCGAGCGACAGCAGGATCGCGTTGTCGCTCGCCGCTGCCTGCAGCTCGAAGTCGAACGTGACGCAGAACCGCTTGCGCAGCGCCAGCCCGAGGGCCCGGTTCAGCCGGGCGCCGAACGGCGCGTGCCCGACGAGCTGCATCCCCCCGGCGTCGTCGAAGAAGCGCTCCAGCACGATCGTGTCCATCGTGGGCAGCTCGCCCAGCTGGGCCAGCCCCGCCCCCAGGTACGCCGCGATCGTCTCCGCGGCGGCGTCGCCGAGCCCGCATTCGGCGGCGAGCCAGCTGACCGCCGCCGGGGCGCCGCCCGCAGCGAGCTGGCCGGCCACCGCCGACCTGATCGCGCAGACTTCCTGCGACAGCTCGACGGTGCGGCCGGGTGCCTCACCCAGCCAGAACGGCACCGACGGAGGCGCACCCTGCGCGTCCACCACCCGCACGACGCCCGGCTCCACCCGCCGGATCCGCCACGAGGTCGTGCCGAGCAGGAACACGTCGCCCGCCATGCTCTCGATCGCCCAGTCCTCGTTCACCGAGCCGACTACGGCCTCGTCCGGCTCCGCGACGACCCGGTAGTCGCCCAGCTCCGGGATCGCCCCGCCGGACGTCAGCGCGGCCATCCGCGCGCCGCGCCGGCCGCGCAGCTGCCCGCTGACCTGGTCGTGGTGCACGTAGGCGGCCCGCCGGCCGCGGCCGGTCCTGATCCCCTCCGACACCATGTCGGTGACCGCCGCGAAGTCCTCCGCGGTCACCGCTGCGAACGGCGTCGCCCTGCGGACGAGCTCGAGCAGCTCGCCTGCGTCCCATTCGGCGGCCGAGCACTCAGCCACGACCTGCTGCGCGAGGATGTCCAGCGGGCACGGCGGGATCACGAGCTTGTCCAGTGCCCCCGACCGGGCGCCGCGCAGCAGCGCGGCGCACTCCACGAGCTCGTCGCGCGTCGTCGGGTAGACGACGCCGGCCGGCACGCCGTTCCGCGTGTGATTGGACCGTCCCACCCGCTGCAGGAAGGTCGCGAACGCGCGCGGGGAGCCGATCTGGCAGACCAGCTCGACCGGCCCGACGTCGATGCCCAGCTCAAGCGACGCCGTCGCCACCAGGGCGCGCAGGTCACCCTCGCGCAGGCGGGCCTCGACCCGCTGCCGCCGCTCCCTGGACAGGCTCCCGTGGTGGGCCGCGACCTGGCCGTCACCGAGGCGCTCGCCGAGCTGATGGGCGAGCTGCTCGGCCATCCGGCGGGTGTTGACGAACACCAGCGTGGTCCGGTGCTGCTTGACGTGCTCGGCGATCAGGTCGCAGATCTCGGCCATCTGCTCGGTGGTGGCGACCGCTCCCAGCTCGTCGCTGGGCAGCTCGAGTGAAAGGTCGAGCTGGCGCCGGTGCCCGGAGTCCACGATCGCGCAGCGCGGCGAGTCGTCCGGGTGGGACCGGTCGGCGCCCGCGCCGACCAGGAGCCTGGCCACCGCCTCGATCGGGCGCTGGGTCGCCGACAGGCCGATGCGCTGTATCGGCGGCTCCGCCACGTGCTGCAGGCGCTCCAGGGTGAGGGCCAGGTGCGAGCCGCGCTTGTTGCCCGCGACGGCGTGAATCTCGTCGACGATCACGGTACCGACGCTGGCCAGCATCGCCCGGCTGCGCTCCGCGGTCACGAGCAGGTAGAGCGACTCCGGCGTCGTGATCAGGAACTCAGGCGGCCGCTTCAGCATCGCCGCCCGCTCGGCGGCCGCGGTGTCGCCGGTCCGCACCGCTACCCGGATGGACGGCGCGCTCAGGCCCAGGTCCGCGGCGACGCCGGCGATCTCGGCAAGCGGGCGCTCGAGGTTCTGCCAGATGTCGACCGCGAGCGCCTTGAGCGGCGACACGTAGACCACCTGGGGCCCGTCGCCCGGCTCCTGCCCGGCCTCATGGGCCCGGTAGATCCGGTCAATGCAGACGAGGAACGCGGCCAGGGTCTTACCCGACCCGGTCGGCGCCGCGATCAGCGTGTGCCGGCCCGCGGCGATCTCCGTCCATCCCTCCGCCTGCGGCGCCGTCGGCCCGGCCGGGAACCGGCGCTCGAACCAGGCGCGGACGGCGGGATGGAACGACTCCAGCATCAGGCCACAGTAACGCCGTGGACCGACAGTCGGCCCCGGCCGCAGGTAGACCCCTCAGGAGGCGTACTTCTGCACGATCTCGCCGACCTCCGGCAAGGCGGCCTGGATGTGCTTGGCCGCGCCGCCGCGCACGGTTCCGTAGGCCTTGACGATCACTGGCCGGCCGGAGGCGGCCGCGCGGGCGTCGGTGACCCCCAGTAGCGCCTGCGATACCTCGGCCCCGTTCTTCGCGAGGTAGTCGCCGAACTCGGCGCCGCCATCGGACCGGTAGCCGGCCCAGTAGGGTTCGAGCTTGTCCACCATGTCCGGCAGGAGCGAGTCGACCATGAAACGGACGTGGCCCGGCTTGAAGGTGTTCACCGTCTTGTAAGCGAGCTTGACTGCCGTCCCGGAGATCCCCGACTGTCCGGCGATCCCGCGCTCGATGAGCGCGAAGCAGTCGTCCGCGACCAACGTCCTGGATTCGGGTGCGAGCAGGGTCTCCTGAAGCGATGCTGGCATGTCTGCGGTGTTCTCCTTACACACTGGGAAAGGCACGACGAAATCCGTACGCGTACTGCTATGCGGTGCCCGTGACTAGACGACGACGACGCCCGCGCGGTTTACCGGCTAGATCACCAGACCGAGGCCGCCATCGACCAGGAACGTCTGGCCGGTGGCGTAGCGGGCACCGATCACGCCGATGCACGCGTCGGCGATATCCTCCGGCGTTGCCACCCGGTGCAGCGGCGCGACCAGCTCCACCCCCGCCTTGCGCTCGTCCCAGGTCTGCGTCCAGGGGGTGGCGACCAGCCCGGGCGCGACCGCGTTGACGCGCACGCCGTCGCCGGCGTACTTGGCCATGATCGTCGTCAGATGATTCAGCGCCGCCTTGGATACCGCGTACGGCAGGGAGCTGCCCGTCTGCCTGATCCCGGCCAGCGACGTGATGTTGACGATCCAGCCCTCGTCGGCCCGGCGCAGCAGCGGCAGGGCCGCCTGGCTGACCAGGAAGGTACCGACGAGATTGGTGCGCAGCACCTTGTCCCAGTGCTCGACGGTCACCGCGTCGATGTCGTGCAGCGGCACATCCACCGTCACCCCGGCGTTATTGATGACGCCGTCGAGCCTCCCCCACCGCTCCTCGGCCGCGGCCACCAGCGCCGCCGCGGTGGCCGGGTCGCCGACGTCGCCCTGCACGTAGACCGCGTCGGGCAGTTCCGCCGCGATCTGCTGCCCGGTGGCGACCGATGACGCGGAGTTCACGACGATGCCGGCGCCAAAGCCGGCCAGGCGGCGGGCCACCGCCGCGCCGATGCCACTCGACGATCCGGTCACGATGACCGCCTGACCCGTCAGATCCACCGGGCTCCCTCCAGCCGACATAGCCTTCGCCGGAGCTTAAGTCAGACCCGATCGGTAGCGTGAGCGCATGAGCGATCGACTGAGTTCTCAGCAATTCTACGAATCGGGCGGCGTCGCGGACTGGCGGGTCATCTGGGGCGGCGGCTGGGCGGGCGCGCACTTCCGGACCGAGTCGTTCGCGGCGGGAGTCACGCTGGTGCAGGCGATCGGCGAGCTTGCCGCCGCTGCGAATCACAACCCCGACGTGGATCTGCGGCCCGACGGCGTGACCGTGCGGCTGTTCACCTTCTCGCCGGGCGGCCTGAGCGAGCGCGATGCCGAGCTGGCCCGGCAGATCTCCGCGGTGGCGGCCCGGCTAGGCGCGCCCGCCGACCCGTCCGTCGTGCAGCACCACCAGGTGGCTCTCGACGCGATGGACATCGCGAAGGTGCGGCCGTTCTGGCGCGCCGTGCTCGGCTACGAGGACTGGGAGGACGCGGATCTCCTCGACCCGCATCGCCGGCTTCCATCGTTCTGGTTCCAGCAGATGGACGCCCCGCGCCCCGGCCGGAATCGCTTCCACATCGACGTGTACGTGCCCTACGACCAGGTCGAGGGGCGTATCGCCGCTGCGCTCGCGGCTGGCGGTCACATTGTCAGCGACGCGCACGCGCCGGAATGGTGGACCCTGGCCGACCCCGAGGGAAACGAGGCCGACCTGGCGATCTGGGGCTAGAGCGCCGCACGGGCGGGGAGATCTCAAGGATGAGTAACTGGACACCAGGAGAACTGGACGCGGCCGGCGCCGCCGACGAATTGCAGATCGCCGCCGTGCGAGCCGACGGGTCATTGCGCCCCTATACGACGATCTGGGTCGTTCGCGTGGGTGATGACCTGTACGTGCGGTCCTTCCGGGGGCGCGGAGGCGGCTGGTTCCGGTCCGTGCTCCGGCATCCGGAGGGCCGCATCCAGGCTGGCGGGATCGAGCGCGACGTCGCCTTCGAGGACCTCGGGGACGCGGACCGGGCCGCGATCGACCGGGCTTACCGGGACAAGTACCGGAGTTACGCCGCCGAGATCGTGGACCCGATGGTCGGTCCTGACGCCGCCGCGGCCACGCTCCGGCTGACTCCGCGCTGACACCGGCGGCTCCGGACCTTCCGGCCGAATCACGGAGATAGGCGGACGGCCGAGTCCCGCAGCGCAGCCGTTCCGGAGCCTCAAGGCATGCTGTGCGATGCTCGTGCGGTGACATCTGCGCGCCGGGGGGCGGTCGCGCTCGGGGTTCTGGTGGTTCTGGTGCTCACTGCGAGCGTGACCACCGCCAGCGCCTGGGCCAGTCGGGCCCTGGGCCAGGCTGGGGGGAAGACCGTGGTGACCTTCACCTGGGGCGGCGGGTTCGCGAACCAGATGGGCGCGCTCCCGGCATTCCGGCGCTACGGGATGCAGGCCACGTTCTACGTGCCCTCCGGCCTGGTCTGCCAGCCCTCGGCCGGCTCTAGCTGCACGCATCTGCCGTACCTGAGCCTGAGCCAGGTGCACCAGATCGCTGCGGACGGCGACGAGATCGGCGGGCTGTCGGTGAACCACATCCCGCTCAACAAGCTTCCGCCACCGGAGGCGAAACGGGAGATCTGCGACGACCGGGTCAACCTGACCCGGTGGGGCTTCCGCGTGACCGACTTCGCCTACCCGTTCGCGCTGGAGAACCCCACGCTCCAGAGGCTGACGCAGCAGTGCGGCTACAACTCGGGGCTGGGTACCGGCCAGCTGCGCGGCGCCGGAGTGTGCTCGACCTGCCCGTTTGCCGAAACGATCCCGCCGGCTAATCCGTACGTGCTGCGCACACCGATCGAGGTGTCGTCGGTCGGCACGTCCTGGACACCGGCCACCTTCGAGAACATCGTCACCGCCGCCCAGCAGAACGGGGGCGGCTGGGTCATCTTCACCGTCCACGACGTCTGTCCCCGGACCTGCTCCCTCGGCGTCACGGTGCCCGAGCTGGACACCGTCCTGAAATGGCTGCATGGCCGGACAAGCACCGGGGTGAGCGTGCGCACGATCGGGCAGGTGATCGGCGGCCCGGTACGGCCCGCCGTGCCCGGGCCGCCCCCGCCGCGGATCCCCCCGCCGGGAGTCATGAACCCCCGGCTGACCGAGGTCTCCTCGGGCGTGCCTGCCTGTTTCCAGGCGGCCAGGTACGGGACGAACCACGCAGCCTTCAGCTACAGCTCAAGCGGCGGGCCGGGCGGGGCTGGCGCGGAGATGATCTCGCTGAGCCAGCGGAAATCCGGGACGGCTCAGCTCCTCCCGACCCTCGACCTGGGCGAGTGCGCCCCCACGGCGTCGGCGGGAGACGCCTACACGGCCGGCGCCTGGTACAAGTCGAGCCAGCCCGTGGTGTTCAACGTCTACTACCGGACTCAGATCGGCACCTGGCGATTCTGGCTCACCAGCCCGCCCCTGGCTGCCGAGCGGAACTGGACCAGGGCGCAGTGGACCACGCCCGCGTTGCCGTCGGGGGCCAGCGCGCTCAGCTTCGGGCTCGCACTGCGCTCGGACGGCACCATGGCCACGAGCAGGTACAGCCTCACGCGCGGGCACCCCGCCGGATCGCAGGCCAGCGTGTTCGGCCTGGTGATCTACGCGTTCCTGGGCCTGGTCGTCCTGCTCGCCGGGATTGTCGGCATCGCCGCCCTCATCCGGCGACTCCGCAACCGGGGCGACCGCCCTCGGTCGGGCGAGGCCTGATCGCCGGACACGGCGTCCGTTAGCCTGGTCCGGTGAAGGCGCTGCTGCTGGAGAACATCCACCCCGAAGCCGTCCGGCTGCTCGAGGATGCCGGGCTGGACGTCATCCAGCAGCGATCCGCCCTCGGGGAGGCGGACCTGGCCGCCGCGCTGCCCGGTGTCGCGCTGCTGGGGATCCGGTCCAAGACCCAGGTCACCGCCGAGGTGCTGGCCGGGGCTCCGGATCTGCTGGCCGTCGGGGCGTTCTGCATCGGCACGGACCAGATCGACCTGGCCGCGGCGTCGGCACTCGGCGTCGCCGTTTTCAACGCGCCGTACTCGAACACGCGCAGCGTCGTCGAGCTGACCCTCGCCGAGATCATCGCCCTGACCCGCCGGCTGACCGAGAAGGACCGCGCCATGCACGCAGGCGTATGGGACAAATCGGCGGTTGGCGCCCACGAGGTCCGCGGCCGCACGCTTGGCATCGTCGGCTACGGCAACATCGGCGCGCAGCTGTCGGTCGTCGCCGAGGCGCTCGGCCTGCGGGTGGTGTTCTACGACACCGCCGACAAGCTCGCGCTCGGGAACGCCCGGCGCTGCGTCAGCCTCGACGAGCTGCTTGAAGTGTCCGACGTGGTGAGCCTCCACGTGGACGGCCGCCCGGCGAACAGCTCGTTCTTCGGCGAGAAGGAGTTCGGCCAGATGCGGCCGGGCGCCCTGTTCCTGAACCTGTGCCGGGGCTTCGTGATCGACCACGACGCACTGCGCCGGCACCTGCTGTCCGGGCACCTCGGCGGCGCCGCCGTCGACGTCTTCCTGGAGGAGCCCAAGTCAGCCGGCGACCCGTTCGTGTCCGTGCTGCGCGAGCTGCCGAACGTCATCCTGACGCCGCATATCGGCGGCTCGACCGAGGAGGCGCAGGCCGACATCGGCGCGTTCGTCGGCGCCAAGCTCTCCGACTTCGTCGCCGACGGTGCCAGCTCCCTGTCGGTCAACCTGCCGCAGCTGACGCTGCCGCCGACTGCGGGCTCGCACCGCCTGGCCCACATTCACAGCAACGTGCCCGGCGTCATGGCCGAGATCAACTCGGTGCTCGCCGAGCACGGCGTCAATGTGGAAGGCCAGATCCTCGGCACCCGCGGCGATCTCGGCTACGCGCTGACCGATATCGGCATCGACTATCCGGACCAGGTCGTCGGGCAGCTGCGGGCGATGAGCCAGACCGTGCGGCTCCGGGTCCTGTCTTGACGCTCGAGGCTGCACTCCAGTCGGCCGTCGGTTCCCAGCACGTCCTCCTCGATCCCGACCTGCGCGCCTCGTACGAGACGGACTGGACCGGCCGGTTCACCGGCTCGTCGCGTGCCGTGGTCCGGCCCGCGACTGCGGCCGAGGTGGCGCGCGTCCTGCGCGAATGCGCCGGCGCGGGCGTCCCGGTGGTCGTGCAGGGCGGCAACACCGGCCTGGTGGGCGGCGGCGTCCCGCCCGGCCCGCCGACCGACAACCCGCCGGTCATCCTGCTCACCAGGCGGCTAAGCGACCTGGGCGAGATCGACGTCGCAGCCCGGCAGGTCACGGCCGGCGCGGGCGCAACCCTCGCGGCCCTGCAGGCGCATGCGCGCGCGGCCGGCCTGGACTTCGGCGTCGACCTCGCGGCCCGCGACTCCGCGACGGTGGGCGGCATGGTCGCCACCAACGCCGGCGGCATCCGGGTCGTGCGGTACGGCAGCATGCGCGATCAGGTCGCCGGGGCCGAGGCCGTGCTGGCGGACGGGCGGGTCGTATCCCGGCTGGACGGCCTCGCCAAGGACAGCACCGGCTACGACCTCACGCACCTGCTGGCGGGGTCGGAAGGCACGCTCGCGATCCTGACCCGGCTCCGGCTGAAGCTGGTCCCGGCCGAGCGCGAGCGTGCCGTCGCGCTCGTCGCCGTCGCGGGGACGGCCGAGGCCGTCGCCCTGCTCGCAGCGCTGCGGGCGCGCCTGCCCGGTCTGTGCGCGGCCGAGCTCTGCTTCGCCTCCGGGCTCGCGCTCGTTGCCCGCCACCTGGGCGTGCGGCCGCCGCTGGAGGGGGCCGGCGACGCCTACGTTCTCATCGAGGTCGCGGGCCGGGGCGACCGGCTCGAAGAGCTGCTCAAAGCGCTGGAGACGTCCGAGCAGGTGCTCGACGCGACGGTCGCCTCGACGGCGCCTGACCGGGCGCTGCTGTGGGCGCTACGCGAGGGTCACACGGAAACGATCAGCTCTCTCGGCGTGCCGGTGAAGCTGGACGTCTCGGTGCCGATCGGCAGACTGGCCGAGCTCGTCGGCCGGCTGCCGGAGGTGATCGAGCTCGCCGAGCCCGCGGCGCTGCTCGTGATCTTCGGCCACCTGGCCGAGGCGAACCTCCACGTCAATGTCCTGAATGCAGGCAACGCCGAGGAGATCACGGCGGCCGTGCTGTCGCTGGTCGCGAGCCTCGGCGGCTCCATCAGCTCCGAGCACGGCGTCGGGCGCGCTAAGGCGCGCTGGCTCGCGCTATCGCGGTCCCCGGCCGAAATCGACCTCATGCGGTCGGTCAAGGCCGCCTTTGATCCGCTCGGGCTCCTCAATCCGGGCGTACTGCTGCCGGAAAAGGATCCCGCCTAGTTAGGGCTGAGCAGCACCAATCCCAGGCGCCGCGAAAGTTTCATTGAATCTCGCTGTAACCATTTCTCCGCAAGCAAACCGTGCTGCTCACAATGCCCTATGGTCTCGACTATCCCGCGAACAAATAACAGCCCCAGGGCTACACTGGATCATCCCTATATTGACATTATCCTCAAAGAGGTCAAATAACATGCCCAATCACACCTCTGACAGTCGTGCGAACGCGGCAAACCACCGCGATCCCACGTGGGTCAAGAGCTCGTTCAGCTTCGCCAATGGCGACTGCGTCGAGGTGGCCAGCCTGCCGGACGGCCAGATCGGCGTCCGCGACAGCAAGGACACCGCGGGCCCGGTGCTGCGGTTCACCTCCTCCGAATGGCAGGCCTTTGTCGCGGGGGCGCGAAACGGCGAATTCGACATCTAGCCGGCTCTAGCTGACTGCTCGCCGCCAGCCGGACGGCGAGCAGTCAGCAATCAAGTGCAGCAGCGCGGCGACGTGCCGGTACGGATCGGTGCGGCCCGCCCGTTCCTCGAACTGCAGGATGGAATCCAGAGTCGCGGCATCGGGAAGCGGCGCATCAGACGGCGCCGTGTCCGTGAACACGCGGACCCCGTACCACTCCCGCACCGCCAGCTGCCGTCGCGCCAGCGCGGCGGCGAGATCCTCAAGGCGGTCGCCGCGGGCGGTCACGCCGATCCGGTTCACGTACGCAGACCCGTCGAACGCCGCGCCGACGGCATCCCACTCCCCCAGCAGACCGGGGCGCATCGCCAGGGCGTCACCGTTGCGGACAAGCAACGACACGAGCCCGCCGGGAGCGACGACCTCCGCGATCGCATCCAGGATCGGATCTGGATCCGGAAAATACATCAGCACGCCGTGGCATAGCACCGCGTCGAAGCTCGCCGCGGCGAACCGGTCGGCAACCGCCTCGGCCGCGCCCGGGACGATCTCCACCCGGTCGCTGACCTCCGCCGGCTCGGCCGCGAGCGCCTCGCGGAAGTCGCCGAGAAGCCGCGCCGACGAATCCAGGCCGGTCACAAAGTGCCCGCGCCGGGCCAGCCGGACGGCCTGCGTGCCCTGGCCGCACCCGATATCGAGGACCCGCCGCGGGGGCAGATCCGGCAGGTGCGCCGCGATCTGCCGGGCGACGACCTCCTGACGTACGACCTGGCGCAGCGTTGGCAGCGCGGCGCGCCACCGGTCCTCGCCCGGCGCGAACCCCGTGCTCACAGCCGGTACACCCGCCGCGCGGTGCGCTCGAAGATCGCATCGCGCTCCGCGGTGCTCAGCGCCGCGGTCAGCTCTCGGTACACCTCGACTACCTCCGCATAGTCGGCGCCGAGCGAGGAAACAGGCCAGTCCGAGCCGAACATAAGGCGCCCCGGGCCGAAGGCTTCGAGCACGACGTCGTAATAGGGCACGAGCTCGGCCGCGCCCGCCGGCTCGGTGTGCACGCCTGAGAGCTTGCAGGTCACGTTTGGCAGCGCCGCCAGGCTCCGGATCGCCGCCGCCCATTCGCCGTCGGCCGGGTCCGGCTCGGAACCGACGGACGGGCCGCCCAGGTGATCGACCACGAAGCTCAGGTCGGGTACCGACCGCGCCGCGGCCGCCGCGGCCGGCAGCTGGTGGGCCAGCAGCACGAGGTCAAAGCTCAGGTCACCATCCGCCATGGCCTGCAGGCCCGCGCGGACGGCCGGGCGGGCCAGCCAGTCCGGATCGGTCTCGGCCAGGAGCGGATGACGGATTCCGGAGAGGAACGAGCCTCCCGGCAGCGCGCGCAGTGCCGCCAGCGCATCAGCGACGGCGGAGTCGGCAAGGTCCGTCCAGCCGACTACGCCGAGGAGCAGTCCGGACGGCGTGGCCGGATCCGTCCCGGCCGCCAGCGCGAGCAGGTCGCTCGTCTCCCACGGCTCGGTCACGGCCTGAATGACCACGGTGCCGGTGACGCCGCTGGCCGCGGCCAGTGGCGCCAGGTCGGCGAGCGTGAAGGACCGGCGCAGCCGGGCGAGCTCGTCGTCGGTGGCCCACGGCTGATCACCCGAAAGCCACCGGTGGTCGCGGGCGGCGATGTCCCATAGGTGGTGGTGTGCGTCGATCACGCGCCGCACACTACACGTTTGAGGCCGGGACGATGCCGATCGTCCCGGCCTCAGAT
Organism: Streptosporangiaceae bacterium; assembly: GCA_036758685.1. Taxonomy (GTDB): domain Bacteria; phylum Actinomycetota; class Actinomycetes; order Streptosporangiales; family Streptosporangiaceae; genus JAJYUU01. The sequence continues at coordinate 39,127 of DAIOWC010000013.1, forward strand.
CGACCCTGGTCTACAGCAGCGTGGTGACTGCCTTGACCTCGGTGTAGTTGTTCAGTACTTCGTGGCCCATCTCGCGGCCCCAGCCGGACTGCTTGTATCCGCCGAAGGGCAGCGAGGCGTCGAACACGTTGTAGCAGTTGATCCACACCGTGCCGGCCCGGATCTTCTTGGCCAGCGCGTGGGCCTTGGAGATGTCCCTGGTCCAGATGCCCGCGCCGAGGCCGTAGGTGGTGTCGTTGGCCTGCGCCGCGATCTCGTCCAGGCTGGAGAACTTCTCGGCGACGACGACCGGGCCGAAGATCTCCTCCTGGACGACCTTCATGTCGGGCCGGGTGTTGGTCAGGACGGTGGGCTCCACGAAGTAGCCGCGGTCACCGAACCGCCCGCCGCCCGCGAGCGCGGTCGCGCCGTCGACGCGGCCGGACTCGAGGAAGCCGGTCACGCGGTCAAACTGCTCGCTCGACACCAGCGGGCCCATCTGCGTAGTCGGGTCGAGCCCCGAGCCGAGCTTGATCGACTTGGCGATCTCGGCGACGCCGTCGATGACCTCGTCGTACTTGCCCTCCTGCACGTATAGCCGGGAGCCGGCCACGCAGCACTGGCCGTGGTTGAAGAAGATCGCGTTGGCCGCGCCCTCGACGGCGCCGTCATCAGCGTCATCGAAGACGATATTCGGGCTCTTGCCGCCGAGTTCCAGCGTGAGCTTCTTCAGGTTTCCCGCCGCCGCCTGGACGATGAGCTTGCCGACCTCAGTGGAACCGGTGAACGCGACCTTGTCGACGTCCGGGTGGGCAGCGAGCGCGGCGCCGGCAGTCTCACCGTAGCCGGGCACGACGTTGACGACGCCGTCCGGTACGCCGGCCTCGGCGATGAGCTCAGCCAGCCGCAGGGCGGTGAGTGGCGTCTGCTCGGCGGGCTTCAGCACGACCGTGCAGCCGGTGGTGAGGGCCGGCCCGAGCTTCCACGCCGCCATCAGCAGCGGGAAGTTCCACGGGATGATCTGGCCGACGACCCCGATGGGCTCGCGCAGCGTGTAGGAGTGGAAGTTCGCGCCCGGCATGTACGGGACGGAGATGTTGATCGTGTTGCCCTCGATCTTCGTAGCCCAGCCGGCCATGTAGTGGAACAGGTCGGCAGCGAGCGGCACGTCCGCCGCCTGCGCTACGAGGAAGGGCTTGCCGTTGTCCAGCGACTCCAGCTGGGCGAGCTCGTCGACGTGCTCCAGGATCAGGTCGCCGATCTTCCAGATAATCCGGCCGCGCTCGGACGGGCTCATCCGGCTCCACGGGCCAGTGTCGAACGCCGCCCGCGCGGCTCGTACTGCCTGGTTGATGTCCTCGACGTCGCCCTCAGCGATGTGAGCCAGGGTTTCGCCGGTGGCGGGATTGGGAGTCTCGAACGTCTTGCCCGACGCTGCGTTCACCCACTGACCGTTGATGAACATCTGACGGGGGGCACCGATGAAGGCCTCGACGTTGTGGTCAAGGGTCACCGTCATGAAGAACCATCTCCTTGCTACTGCTCGCAGTAGTAACAATGAGACTACAGACGGTCTAACGGCACAAGGGCGCTGGCGGGGTGCGCGGGACGTGGCGCAAACCGGGGTGAATGCCGCGGTCGGTGGCCAAAGCTGGAAGGCGCCATCCGGTCGGTTATCGTCGGCAGATGGCAGCTGATACCGCACCAGGAGGCTCAGCAGTCACCGGCCGGGCCTGGCTTGCGGCCATGCCGGACGAGCTCGGCGCTCAGCGGCGCGTCATCGCCGGCCTGGTCGATCGGTGCGAGGCCTGGCCGCAGGCGACATCCCTGCTGATCGGCTGCTCGCTGGGACGCGGCGCGGGTGACGCGCTGTCCGATATCGACGCCGCCCTGGGCGTGTCCGCCGAGCGGAGCGACGCCGGTGCCGAGCCGGTCGCGAGGATGGCGGCGATGGTCGTGGCCGCACTGCCCGATCTGGGCGAGGTGGTTGACGTGCTGCGGCCCCCGCCGCCGGCTGGCGAGCGCTGGCGACAGCGGATTTTCGCGCAGTTCGCCGACGGCACCCAGCTCGACCTCGCGGTGGTGGCCCAGGAAGACATCCGTCGGCGCCGCAGCAACGGAGGCGCGCCGGACTTCATCCCGGTGTACGACTCGGCCGCGGGCGACAGTCAGCTGACCGGCGACGCGGCCGCCGCGTACGCGGTCACTGGCGACCAGATCAGGGAGTGGGCATTCCTCGGATGGTGCGCGCTGATCGACCTCGACAAGTACCTGCGCCGCGAATCCCTCTGGGAGGCGCATAACCGCCTGCATCAGGCCCGCCACTACATCTGGGCTCTCTGGGCCGCCGCAGTCGGCGCGATGTACCCATGGCACGGCCTGTCCCAGGTGCTCGATGCGGACCCGGCGATCCTGCCGCCGGGCATCGAGGCGACCGTTGCCGCCCTGGACGCGGCGGATCTGCGCCGCGCCGCGCTCGCGAGCGCCGCGGTACTCGCCACGGCCAGTGCGGCCGCCGCGGACCGGCACCCGGCCGACCTGCCAGTCGGCATGGCCGCGTATGTCACGCACGCGCTGTCCCGCGAACCGAGGGAGGACCGATGACCAAGTCGCCGATGACCAACTCACCGATGAAATGGCTCGCCGACGTGGCCGAGCATGACTTCGAGGCCGCGCACAACTATCTGTCCCTGAAGCTAGACGACAAGCGCGCCGACGACTGCGTGCAGCGCATGAGGAAAGCGAAGCTGACGCAGCGGCGGGCCAACGACATCCTGCGGGCCACGGGGCTGACACCACTTCCGCTGAGCGATCCAGGCGTCAAGCGCGACCTGGTCAAGCTGCTGACCGGGGAGAAGCTGTCACCGATCCTCGTATGCGACCAGGCCGACGGCGCCGACATCGCCGATGGATATCACCGGGTCAGCCTGGCCTATAACATCGATCCGTTTATGACCGTGCCGCTGAAAATCGGCTAGCTTCCGTCTCGGCCGCCAGTGCCGTCGTCGCGCGTCAGCGACTAAGCCCGGTACCGCCGCGGGAAATTAAGGCAGATGATTGACGGTGGCGGTGACGTGGATGTCTCGTGACGATGACCGTGTACAGCTCCCGTTAGTCCTCGGGCCAGTCTCGAACGGGGAGTTCCTGCCCGCAGCAGCCAGTCGTAGTGACGTTCGGCTGGCCGAGGCGGTGCTGCAGCGGGCTGCCGCGGCAGCCGACCGGTTAGGCATCGACCGCAGGCGATTCCTGCAGACCGCCGGCGGCATGGCCGCGCTTCTCGGGACGCTGAACCTGGCTGCCTGCTCTGGGGAGAGCAACCGCTCCGGCGGCAGTTACAGTACGCCGCCGCCGGAGGATCTGCAGGGCTGCGAGCATGCACTCGGCAGCCGCGGTGAGTTCATCTTCGATGTGCACACGCATCACATCATGCCGAGCCTGCCGTGGCGGACGACCGCGCCAGAGACCCTCAAGCTGGTCATGGGCCTGGTGCCGGCGGATTGCACCGCGTCGAACCGGCTGACCTGCCTGGACCGCAGCGCGTACCTCCACGACATGTTCCTGGCCAGCGATACGACGATGGCCTTGCTGTCAGACCTGCCCAGCACCGGCGCATCCACCGACGTGATCCCGTTCTCCGACGCGGAGGGCACCCTGCAGATGGCGAACGCGCTGACCCGCGGCGGGTCGTCACGGCTGCTGCTGCAGAACGTGCTGGCGCCTAACTTCGGGCCGCTGGGCGCCTCGCTGGAGGAGATGACGCGCAACACCGAGACCGGCAAGGTCGCCACCTTCAAGGTGTATACGGCCTGGGGGCCGGGCGGCCGCGGCTTCAACCTGGACGACCCTGCCATCGGCCTGCCCATCGTGCAGCACGCGAACGATCTGGGCGTCAAGATCCTCTGCGGGCACAAGGGACTACCGCTGCCCTATCTGTTTACCGACGACAGCTGGAACCAGCCGCGGGACATGGTCGCCGTCTCCCGCCAGTTCCCGGACATGCAGTTCGTCGTGTACCACGCGGGCTTCACCCCCAACCACGTCGAGGGACCCTACAATCCGCTGGATTCCGTCGGCGTGGACTCGCTGATCAAAGCCCTCGATGACTACCAGGTGCCGCCTGGCAGCAACGTCTGGGCCGACGTCGCGGCGCTGTGGCGGGACCTGCTGGCCAAGCCCGATCAGGCCGCGCATGCCATCGGCAAGCTGCTCAAGCGGCTGGGCACGGGCCGGCTGCTGTGGGGGACCGACAGCGTCTGGTTCGGCCCGCCGCAGACCCAGATCATGGCATTCCGCGCGTTCAGTATCTCGGCCGAGTACCAGGACCGCTACGGCTACCCCGAGCTGACCGACGCAGTGAAGACGCAGGTGCTCGGCCTGAACGCGGCCGAACTTTTCGGGCTCGACCCGGACGCCACCCGGTGCGAGCTGGCCGCGGACATGCTCGGCGAAAACAGGCCCGTGCAGCGTGACCTGGTAGCCGCCGGTGAGCTGCCCATCCCATGGGTGCCACGCGGACCGGTCAGCCGGAGCCAGATACTGCACTGGCGTGCGCACGAGGCCGGGCCGTGGATCCCCGCCTGAGATGAGGTAATCCGAATGCGGTAAGTGGGCGTCTCAGTGTCGGCGTTATGGGAGCTTGCGACCATGTCGCGTGACATCTGAGGGTGGGGCTGGGCTTATGCGCCGGGGGGCCGCGTTCGGGATCGGTGCTGTCGTGGTGCTGGCGCTGGCGGGTGTGCTCCTATGGCACGCCCTGCGCGGTCCGGCCTCGCCCGCCGGGGCCAGCACCACAAGTGCCGCCGCGCGGCATCCGGTCCCGCCGGCGGCCGCGGCGGCGGTGCAGCTGCTCGTGTCGGCCACGGGACATACAGCGCTGACGCCCGGGCTCGGCGCGAGCGTGGGCCGGGGCCGTCTCTTCCCTGCAGGCACCACCTTCACCGTGCAGCCGGGAAGCTGGCAGCAGACCGGCGCGTACGCCAACCTCACCGGAACGGTCCGGGTGCCGGGACGGGCGCCGGCCCTGGCCGAGGTCGGGCTGGTCCGCCGCGGGAGCCGCTGGCTGGTGACGTTCGAAGGCGCGCCGCAGTGAGACGGCGGGCGGCGCTCGCGGGCGGCTGCCTCGTGATCTGCGCGGCGGCACTGCCGGCACTGGCTCCGCCGGCCGCGTCGGCGTCGTCCTGCCTGTCCGCGCTTCCGCAGGTGCAGCAGGTCACTACCCACGGTCGTACGCAGCTGGCCGGCAGCACGCCCGTGCTATTCGTGCACGGCATGATCTCCAGTCCGGGTGTCTGGGGTCCCGGCTCCGCGACGTCGATCTCCGGCCAGGCGGCGGCCATCAAGGGCGTCACTGCCTGGACGTTCGGCTATGCCCACCAGTCGCTGCTCTGGGTGACCAATCCGGCGATCGGGCCGAGCCTCGCCCGCGCCATCACGTGCCTGGCGACCGTGTCCAGGCACAAGGTCGTCATCATCGGGCACTCCATGGGCGGGCTCGCGGCCCAGTTCGCCCTCGGCCAGGACCGCGGGCAGGTGGCGGCCGACTCGGCCGAGCTGATCACCATCGGCACGCCGTTCCAGGGGTCACAGATCCTGAGCGTCGGCGAGGACGTGATCAACAACGGGGCGGCGGCCGTGCTGTTCGGTCCGCTGGCCGTGGCAATCGAGGCGCAGCTGTCGGCCTGCGCCGGAATTGCGGACCACACGCACGTCAACGCCTGCTGGCTCGCCTCGGTCCTGCGCTCGCCGGTCGGCACCGCGCTGGAGGCGCACTCGAGCGCCATCACGCAGCTGCCAGCATGGCCCGCCGGGTTCCCGGTCCTCGACATCGCCGGGGACATGAAGCTCTCCATCGGCATCGCCGGACACGGCGTGACGCTCGATTTCGGCGACGGCGCGGTAACTCTGCCCTCGGCGACGGCTCACTCGGCCGGCGCGAGCCCGCTGGTCGTGCACTGCGACAAACCCGTCACGCATTTGCTCAGCATCGATGCCGACCTGTGCTTCCACACCTCGCTGCCGCACAACCCGGCCGTCGAGGCCGCCGTCGTGGCCGACATCCGCGCCCTCGCCGAGCCCACGGCCGTCATCGACCTCGCCCCGGTCAGCTCCGGCGGGCTGCCCACGTCCGGAGAGACGATCGCTGACGGGGGCACCGGGCAGTGCGAGGCGGGCTCGGACTCGGTCGGGCAGGCCTACCGCTGCTTCGGAACCGCAGGGAATGGCATCTACGACCCGTGCTGGCTCGACAACGCGGACCCCGCGCAAGCGAGCGTCCTGTGCCAGGAGGAGCCCTGGAGCACCCGGATCATCCGGCTGACGATGTCGAGCGGCGGCCTGGAGTCGTTCTTCGGTCCTTATGAGCCGATCGACCTGAGCTACCCCTGGGGCGTCCAGTTGTCTGACGGCGAGCGATGTATCGCCGTACAGGGAACACACGACACCTTTGACGGCCGGGTCGTCGACTACTACTGCGGTACCAGGTACGACCATGTCCTGCTGCGCGGGCTGAACCGGACGTTGCCGTCGTGGACCTATCAGAGCGCCTACTTCAACGGCACGAGCTATACCGCCGGCCCGACCGAGCACGTCGCCATCGCCTGGTACGCCAACCCCGACAACGGCGCTGCGGTCGATGCTCAGCACGACGACTGCACCGCCACCGCGCTGGCCTATGCCGCGCAGGCCTACGAGGCGGCCCACGACAACCCGAACGGCGCCCTGCCCGAGATCAACGCTCAGGCCTGCGATGCCGGGTACGCGGAAGCCATCTTCACGCAGAGCGCCCCGCCTGGCTACACCGCGACGCTGGCCTTCAAGGCCACGGCGACCGGCTGGCAGGAGATCGGATCGACCGACTTCATCACTCCCGGCTCGTTCGGCATGCCGGTGAGCGTCGGCAAGACCATCAACAAGGAACTAGAGGCTGCCCCGCAGACCGAGCAGGTGAGCTTCTAGGCGGCTGGCGCGCCTCAGGCGCGGGCTCTGGCCGCGCCCTTCTGGGCGTAGACCGCCCAGCCGATCAGGAACAGGACGAGTGCCGCCGCCGCGATGGCGAGGGCATCGGGATTGCTGTCGGCCTGCTGGCTCGGGCCGAGGGTCGCGGTGACCACGTTCGAGAACGCTCCCGCGGCTGTGCCCTTATCCGCCTGCAGCCTGATCTCGAAGGTTGAGCCCTTCTGAAACGCGCCCGTCCACGGGGACTGGGAGAGCTTCAGCGGGTACGGCAGCCTGTACCAGCCGCGGCCGCTGGTCACGTTGTCGACGAACACGATGTAGCCGGTCGCTCCCGGCGAGCTGGTCCAGGCCAGGCTGATAGTCCCGTTGCCCGGCGTGAGTCTCAGGATGGGCGAGATGCCGGGGCCTGGCGGAACCTTGGGCAGCGGCTCCGGATACGCGGATCCGAGCCCGAACTTAGCTGCGAGCGCATCGGCAAAGCCAGCCGCGATCTTGATCTGCCCGTCGGTGTCCGGGTGCGATCCATCCCAGTAGTCGGCCGCGGGAACGATGGCCGATGAATCGTCGGCTACCACCACGCGCGACCGCGCCGTCGACATCCTCGCGGCCAGCGCCGGCAGGTCAGTGTTGTATTGCGTGATGCGGGCCTGGAGCACCGAATGCGGGTTATTTCTCGGCAGCAGCGTGCCGAGCACGATCCGGACGCCCGGGCTGCCGGCCCGTGCGTTCGCGACGAACGTCCGAAGATGCTTCTCCAGCCCCGCGACACCCGTCCGGCCAAAGGCAAGATCGTCCACGCCCAGCAGGACCAGGAGGTACTGCGGCCGGTACCTGCTCACCTCGGCTCGGATCGTGCTCACCTCATCCGCCATCGCCCGGCCCCAGAGGGCGTCGGCGGCCTCCTCGAACAGCGGGTTCGCGTACGCACACGATCCCTGCCGGCCGGCGACGTTGTCGTAGAGCCAGTTATACGGCCCGACCATATGCGGCCGGACCCCGTCCGCGACGAGGTGCTCGTACAGCCAGTACCGCCAGGTGTAATCCCCCGTGCTCCCCTGCGAATCGGAATCTCCGACCACCATGACGGCCGGCGAGCCGCCTGTGGGCTGGCCGGCGACCGGCGGGCAGGGGGTCGTCGGGGCGGGCGCGGTCGCTGCCGCGGCCGCTCCGCCGGCACCAGCACCCCCGGCCATGACCGACACCGCGACGACCGAGGCGGCGATCACGGCCCGCCATACCTTCATGATCAAATATCCCCCCATTTGCTAGCGGCGCCGCACATTGTGCCAGCGCCGGATCACGAGCGGAAGGAACACGGGCTGGCAGCGGCAATGCGATGGCGCGAATCGTGGGATACGTGTCGTTGACGCCACAACCTCACTGGCCTCAGGGTTGGGTGCGTGGACAGGCGCCGCATCGCATTCGTGATCTTCGAGGGGTTCCAGCCGCTGGACCTCGTCGGGCCGCATGAGGTGTTCCAGAACGCCTCGGCGCTGACCGGCCACTACACCTGCGAGGTGGTCGCACCCCGCGCCGGCCTGGTCCGCTCGCGCAGCGGCCTGCCGGTCCTGGCCGGCAGCAGCGTCGCCGAGGCCGACCCGGCCGGGATCGACACCCTGGTCGTGGCGGGCGGCAGCGGCGTCGACCAGGCCCGGCTGGACGCCGCGCTCACCGGCTGGATAGCCCTGGCCGCCGGCGGGGCGAGGCGGGTGGCGTCGGTGTGCAGCGGGGTGTTCCTGCTTGCCGCCGCGGGAGTCCTGGGCCGGCGGCGGGTCACCACGCACTGGGCGCGCGAGCGCCAGCTCACCCGGGAGCACCCGGAACTGACTGTCGACTGCGACCCGATCTTCATCAGGGATGGCCGGATCTGGACCTCGGCCGGCGTGACCGCCGGCATGGACCTGGCCCTGGCCCTGGTCGAGGACGATCTCGGGCGCGAGG
>DAIOWC010000014.1:0-16175 GCA_036758685.1 Streptosporangiaceae bacterium
GAATCGCGGAGTGGTGCACGAAGACGTCGGCGCTGCCGTCGTCCGGGGCGATGAACCCATAGCCCTTGTCGGCGTTGAACCACTTCACGGTGCCCTGAGGCATGTGCCTTCTCCTACTGGGTGATCTCCGGGATCCACGGACGAGGATCCTGGGTCGCCACGACGCCGCGCCGTTATCCCGGCAAACATGCCCTGCCCGGATCCGTTGCCCGTGCCGCGTACGCAAAATACGAATGCAACCACGTCTATCAAACACCATCCGACGCGTCGGCGTGTCATCGTCTGGCCGACTTAGCTGTGACCACGGACGCAACCAGCGGTTCCCTGCCCGCGAATGCCCAATGTTTGCTGGGGATTCTGGCCGACGTGGTCGCTGGCCGAGCGCCGAAAATGCGCTGACGAAAATCTTGCCGCCACGCCAATAAAGGCGATTCTGTCCCAGGACATGATGACGATACCATACATATAGCGACATAACCCGCGCGGGACAACCGGCGGGACCGCCCCGACCGTCGGCCCAGTAGTACGAAACCGAACTGTTCGACCTCGTAGCGCTCAGGCGCGGCGGTCCCCGGGCGAGGCGCGCCGCCCCCGGCCAGTGTGACCGCCTTGCGGCCTGCCAGCCCGCCGGCCTATCTCCGCTGCCCACCAGCCCGCAATCTCGTCCCGCTGGTGGCGAGCGCCCTGCTGTCTGCTGCAGATGCCCGTTTTAGAACCTTACGCGAGGAAGCTGGGGGCGAAACCGTGTACCGGGGCCGGGGGACCTAGCCGGGGCTAGAGTCGCGGCTCGCGATTCGCGCGGCGATGCCGTCGAGCAGGCAGTCGAGGCCGAACTCGAACCGGACGTCGCGCGTTTCGGCTGCATCGGGGTCGATGCCCGAGTCCAGGAACCTGACGACGTTGGGGAAGATCCCCGTGCCGGCGAGCCGGTCCCGCCACTCCTGTCGTTCGCGCAGCGCCTGCCGCAGCCCGACCGCCCGCGCCTGCTGCTCGGCTTCCACGGTGCTGATCTCCTGGGTCTCCTGCAGCACGGTGCCGTTGACGTAGGTGTTCACGGCCGTGAGGATGCCGATCTCCCCGGCCGGGTCCAGGCGCAGCGGCCGCACGAGCGCCAGCGATTCCTCGAGAATGAGGAGCGTCGACGGCCCGAGCGGCGGACGGCCGCCGACGAAATTCATCAGCCAGCGGTGCCGGCTGAGCATGGCCCGGCTGCTGACCGCGAGGGCACGCAGGTCGGCGCGCCAGTCGCCGGACGGCGCGGGCACCTCGATCTCGGCCATCAGCATGTCCCGCATCAGCTCGAGCAGATGCTCCTTGCTGGAGACGTGCCAGTACAGCGACATCGTGCCGGCCTGCAGGACCTGGGCGATGCGCCGCATGCTGAGCGCCTCGGCGCCCTCGGCATCGGCGATGGCGATCGCCGCGTCGACGATCTCCTCCCTGGACAGCCGGGGCCGCGCGCGGTCGCGGTCGCGGCCGGCCGGCTGACGACCTGGCCGCGGCGCCCCGGCATCCATTGGCCGCCACAGGTCATCGGGATTGCCTTGCCAGCCGTGCCATCGCGGCTGGCGCGGGCGGCCTCCGCCCGGCTCGCGTTCCATGGCCGTCTCCCGTCGCTTGACTCTCGTACAGCGTACTGTAAAGTACACCGTACGACACGTCGACGTACGGTGTACGAGACGAAAAACGGAATGAGGGAGCGAGAAGGTGACGAGCGCACCGGCCATCGAGGCCCGCGGCCTCCGCAAGGCCTTCGGCAAGACGCAGGCCCTGGACGGGCTCGACCTGCAGGTAGCGGCGGGCGAGATCCTGGGCCTGCTCGGCCCGAACGGGGCGGGCAAGACCACGACCGTCCGGGTCCTCACCACGCTGCTGCGGCCCGACCGCGGCAGTGCGACCGTCGCCGGGCACGACGTCGTCGCCGACGCGGGCAAGGTCCGCCGGGTCATCGGCCTGACCGGCCAGTACGCCGCCCTGGACGAGTCACTGACCGGACGGGCGAATCTCGTCATGGTCGGCCAGCTCGGCCGCCTGAGCCTCCGGCAGGCCAGGACCAGGGCTGCGGAACTGCTCGAGCAGTTCGAGCTGACCGACGCGGCCGACCGGGGCGTGAAGACCTACTCCGGCGGGATGCGCCGCCGGCTGGACCTGGCGGCGAGCCTGGTCACCCGCCCGCAGGTGCTCTTCCTGGATGAGCCGACCACCGGCCTCGACCCGGGCAGCCGGATCGTCACGTGGGACGCCGTCCGGTCGCTCGCGGCCGACGGCACGACCGTGCTGCTCACTACGCAGCATCTGGACGAGGCCGACCAGCTTGCCGACCGGATCGCCGTGGTCGATCACGGCACGGTGATCGCTGACGGCACCTCCGCGCAGCTCAAGGCGAAGATCGGCGGCGAGCGCGTCGTGCTGACCGTCGCCGGGCCGTCCGCTCTTCCGGCGGCCCTGCAGGTCCTCACCCGCCACGCTGACGGCCCGGCGACGGGCGATGAGGCGACGCGGATCGCACAGGCGCCAGTCACCTCGGCGGCCCGTCGGCTCCCCGAGATCGTCAGGGAACTCGACGCCGCCGGCGTCGTGCTCGACGACCTGTTCATCCGTCATCCGTCCCTGGACGACGTCTTCCTGACACTGACCGGCCACGTCACCGCCGCGGCCGCCGACACCGAAAGCGAGCAGCCGTGACCCCCGCAGTTCTAGCGCCTAGCGGCCTGACGTCCGAACCCGCCCTCGGCCGGGCCTGGTGGGCCGTCAAGGACACCCTCGTCCTGGCCAAGCGGAGCATCGCCCGCATCGCGCGCGAGCCCGAGCAGCTCATGGACGTGACCATTCAGCCGGTGATCTTCATCCTCCTGTTCGCCTACGTCTTCGGCTCGGCGATCCGGCTGCCCGGCGGCGGCAGCTACCACCAGTACCTGATCAGCGGCATGTTCGGGATGTCGATGGCCGGCACCGCGTCGGGCACCGCCGTCGGCCTCTGCGCCGACATGTCGACCGGCCTCATCGACCGGTTCCGCGCCCTGCCGATCTCACGGGCCGCGATGCTGGCCGGACGGGCCCTTTCTGATCTGGCCACCCAGGCACTCGGCGTCCTGGTGCTCGTCGGCACCGGCCTCGCGATCGGCTGGCGGATCGAGGCCGGAGTTGGCCGCGCACTGGTAGCGGTCGTGCTGTCGCTGCTTTTCGCGCTCGCGATGACCTGGATCGGGGCCTGCGCGGGCATGGTGCTGCGCAGTCCCGAGGCGGCGCAGGCTCTGGGATTCGTCTTCTTCCTGCCGCTGACGTTCTGCTCGAACGCCTTCGTTCCCACCCAGGGCATGCCTCCGGTCCTGCGTGCCTTCGCCGACTGGAATCCGCTGAGCGCTCTCGCTGCGGCCTGCCGGAACCTGTTCGGCGGCCCGAACCCGGCGAGCGCAGTTCAGGCGTGGCCGATGCAGCACCCCGAGGTCGCGGCGCTCGCCTGGTCGATCGGGCTGATCGCGATCTTCGCGCCCCTCGCGATTGCGCTATATCAGCGCAAAGTGCTGCGCTAGCGCGGATGACTCACAGCAGGCCTGGCCGCAAGGCTCAGCTGTCTTGGAGGAACGCCGGCTGAGCTAGGGCCATGCCCGGACCAGAGGGCCTCGGGCAGCGCCAGGAAGGGAGCTGGATGTCCACCCTGACGATGTCGCAGCCGGGCCTGATGCAACGACGGGCCCAGCTCGAAGGATGCTGGCGAGCCAGGCTCGAGCGAGTGACCGAGCTGTCGCTGGCCTACCACGACGCCGCTCAGGTGGCCGAGCCCCCGACCGGGCGCGGCCAGCGAGCCCGGCGCCTTCGGATTCTCGCCCGGCGTACCGTTTCCGAAAGGCAGGCGCTGGCCGAGATCGAGGCCGCGCTCGACCGCCTTTCTGCGGGGCAGTACGGCCAATGCGAGCAGTGCCACGAGCCGATCCCGGCAGCGCTGCTCGCGGCGCATCCCGAGGCCAGATACTGCGCCAGGTGCAGCCTGCCGGCGCCGCGCGCCGGCCATCAGAATGACCAGGAAATGAGCGCGGCTCTATAGCATACGCAAATAGTGCAATTACGAATTGATAATTGTGATTTTCATCATACCGTTGTAATTGCATTTTCGGCATACATCGCATGCGAACATCGGGCAGAGTAAGCGTTCGATAGCGCCCTGCGTGCGTGACGGCTGCCTGTGAGCAGCCACAGTCGCCTTGTGCCCGCGACGAAGTCCGCTCGCTGCCGTTCCCGGAGAACCCCCCGGCCAAGGCAAAGGGTGACAGCCGAGCGCGCAGGTGCGCGCCCGACAAAAGGCCCCACTTGTCCATCTTCCGGACATCCAACCCCTGTAAAACACGCAAGATCAGCTACGCGGCATCGGGCCTGGCGCTCGCCGCCGCAGCCGGCGCAGTCGGCGTCTGGTCAGCCAGCGCAGCGACTCAGCCGGCCTCCAGTTCCTCCCCGCCGGTGCCTGCGGTCGTTCACCTGGCCGCACGAGCCGTCAGCCCCCCGCTCACCGCATCCGGTCAGGCCAGCGCAGGCCAGCAGACCGCGGTGCTCGACGCGTTCACCGCCGTCTCGGCGGGCCGGGCGCGTCCGGCGCTGGTGGGCATCGGAAAGGGCGGCGGTCATCACCGCGGCCGGAAGGTCAGGCTCACCCCGAAGCAGATCGCCAGGGCAATGCTGCGCAGCTTCCGCTGGTCCACGTCCCAGTTTCCGTACCTGAACCTGCTGTGGTCGCGGGAGAGCAGCTGGAATGTGTACGCCTCCAACCCGTATTCCGGGGCGTACGGCATCCCGCAGGCCGTTCCCGGCAGCAAGATGGCCAGCGCCGGACCGAACTGGGAGCGCAACGCGAAGACCCAGATTCGCTGGGGCCTGCGCTACATCAAGGACCGGTACGGCTCGCCGCGAGCCGCCTGGGACCACGAGCTGGCGACCGGCTGGTACTGATCGCCCGGACCTAGACCCGCTCAGGCGGGGAACGGGGCTGGCGCGGTGCCGGACACCTCGATCAGGTCGATCTGATCCGGGGTGGCGGCGCGGGGGTCGGCGCTGACCAGCGTCTGCCCGGCCCCCGCGTCGCTCATCATCTCCAGCGCCCGGTCGACCGGCAGCAGTGCGTGGCCGGGCGCGCCGTCCGCGGTGGTGAAGCCTGGCCGCAGTGACCGGCCGAACACGAGCCGGGCCAGCCCGACGAGCGGCTCGAGCACCTCGATCGGGTAGTCGGTGCCCGCCAGCATCGGCACGCCGGCCGCCGCCATCACGGTGTACGGATAGGCCCGCGCCACCCGGCCGGGGCCGAGCGCGGGGCCAAGCTGGGCGGCATCGGTCACCGCGAATGACGGCTGGATGCAGGCCACGACGCCGCCGGCCGCCATGCGCGCGATCAGGTCGGCCGACAGGACGCTGGCGTGCTCGATCCTGGGCGCGGCAGCCGCGATTGCCGCCTGATCGCCGTCCCAGGCAAGGTCATAGGCGTCCAGCACGACCTGCGCGGCGCGATCGCCGATCGCGTGCGTGGCGATCCGCCAGCCGCGCCCGGCCAGCGGCGCGATCCTGCGGGCGAGCCGCCCGGCGTCGGTGAACAAAAGCCCGGCGCCGCCCACGTCGGCGAAGTCCTGGCCCAGCGCGCAGGTGCGCGGGCCCAGCCACCCGTCGGCGTAGAACTTGACCCCGGCCAGGCGCACCCACGGGCCGCAGTCGGCGCGGCGCGCGTCCAGCTCGTCGAGACTGGCCTCGCCGGCGAGTCCGCTGGCCAGGTAGATGCGAACCCGGACCGGCAGCGGGCCTGCTTCCTGCGCCGCCGCGAGCGCGTCCAGGTACTGCCAGCTGCGCATGCCCATCTCGGTGATCTCCACCAGGCCCGCCGCTGCGGCCCGGCTGAGCCCGGCGAGCAGGCGGCCGGCCAGGCCCGGCTCGGCCAGCGGCGGATCGAGCACATCCATGGGCGTCGTGCCCGCGGCCGCGACCTTGTGGTGAAACTCACGCACGGCCGCGGTGCCCGGCGGGAAAGCCACGCCCGCCGCATCCCGCAGCAGGTGCGCGTGATGATCGACGAGGCCAGGCACGGACACCTTGCGGGGGGCTTCGGGGGGTCGTCCCCCCGGGCCAGCAGAGTCAGGCACGCTGGCTATTCTGCCGCGTGATCTCGGGCTATCCGATTTGCGCGGCGGCGGGTGAGCAGGAAGCCTGGGGGACGGCGGGGCAACACAGCTCAGTGAAGGAGACAGCGTGGCGTACAGGACTCCGGCGAATGACATCGTCTCGATCATCGATGCCCCGCCGACCCCGGTCGCATCGCTCGCTCCGGGCCGCAGGTTCGCCGCGCTGGTCCACTACGAGTCGCACCCGCCGGTGGCCGTGCTGGCGCGTCCCTTCCTGTCGCTCGGCGGGATCCGGGTCGACCCCTCGATCGCGGGCCGGCAGCGCACCCGCCGGCTCACCGGCCTGTCGGTTCTCTCGGTGGCCGACGGGGAGGTGCGGCCGGTCAGACTCCCCGAGGGCAGGTCCGTCAGCGTGCCGGTATGGGCGCCGGATGGCAGCCGGTTCGCCTTCACCATGGACGAGGCCGACGGCATCGCCGTGTGGGTGGCCGATGCCGCGACGGCCATCGCCGCGCCGGTGCCCGGCCTGCGCGTTCGCGACGTGCTCGGCGGCGACCCGACCTCGGCCGGCTCGACCATTCAGTGGACCAGGGACGGTGCCTGGCTGCTCGCGCTCGGTGCTCCCGGCGCGGCGTCGCCGCTTGCGGCCGAGCCGATTGAACCCCGCGTCGAGGAGTCGGCGGGCAAACACTCGCAGATGGCCACCTTCCAGGATCTGCTGCGCACCGATGCCGACGGCGACGTGTTCGAGGAGCTGGCGACGACGCTGCCCCTCCGGGTGGACCCGGTCACGGGCGCAGCGGCCCAGCTCGGTCCCGCCGGCCTGTACTACCACCTGAGTGACTCACCGGATGGCCAGCACCTGCTGGTCTACCGGCTGAAGCGGCCGTTCTCGTTCCGCGTCCCCTATCCCTACTTCGCCCGGACGGTCGAGATCTGGTCGGCCAGCGGTGACCTGGAGCGCGTCGTCGCGGACCTGCCAGTGAGTGACGAGGTGCCGCGGCAGGGCGTGCCGACGGGGCCGCGGATGGTGTCGTTCGAGGAGTCGGAGCCCGCGAGCCTGGTCTGGGCGGAGGCGCTGGACGGCGGCGACCCGCGGGCCAAGGCTGAGCACCGCGACCATCTGCTGCGCCTGGCCGCGCCGTTTGACGGCGAGCCGCAGGTGGCCGCGCTGGTCGAGCACCGCTGCCTCGGCTGGTACGACATGGAGACGCCGGGCCAGCTGATGATCACCGAGCACGACCGGGATCGCCGGTGGCTTACCACGAGGCTGACCGACCTGTCGTCGCCGGAGCCCGGCCGGGTCATCTTCGACCACTCGGCCGATGAGGCCTACCGCGACCCCGGTGCGCCGATGGTCACCGTGCGCCCGAACGGCGCGCGGACCGTCCTGCAGGACGGCAGCCACATCTACCTCCGCGGCGACGGCGCCAGCCCGGACGGCGACCGGCCGTTCCTCGACCGGCTCGACCTGACCGACCTCAGCACTGAGCGGCTCTTCCGGTCCCCAGCCGACGCCTACGAGCAGGTGCTCGGATTCCTCGGCGATGACCGCGACAGCGCGCTGATCTGGCACGAGAGCAGGATCGAGCCGCCGAATCTCGAGGTACTGCGGCTGAGCGAGGCCGGCACCGGCGCCGCCGCCCGGCGCCAGCTCACGGCCTGGCCGGATCCCCATCCGCAGCTCACCGGCATGGACAAGCGCCTCCTGAGCTACGACCGGGGCGATGGCGTGCAGCTCACCGGCATGCTGCACCTGCCGCCCGGCTACGACGCTGACACCGACGGGCCGCTGCCGCTGGTCGTCTGGGCCTATCCGCTCGACTACGGCGACGCCGCCACGGCCGGCCAGGTCCGCGGCACCACGGAGCGGTTCACCCGGCTGAACGCGTCCGACCCCGTCTGGTTCGTGCTGCGCGGCTTCGCGGTGCTGCAGAACGCGACCATGCCGGTTATCGGCGACCCCGAGACGATGAACGACAGTTACGTCGAGCAGATCTCGGCGGCCGCGTCGGCGCACATCAGCGCGCTGGTGAAGATGGGGGTCGCCGATCCGGGCCGGGTTGCGGTCGGCGGGCACAGCTACGGCGCGTTCATGACCGCGAACCTGCTGGCCCACACCGACCTGTTCGCGGCCGGGATCGCGCGCAGCGGCGCGTACAACCGGAGCCTGACCCCGTTCGGATTCCAGACCGAGCGCCGCAACTTCTGGGAGGCGACCGGTGTCTATGACCGGGTGTCGCCGTTCCGGTACGCGGACAAGATCAGTTCCCCGCTGCTGCTGATCCACGGCGCCAGGGATGCCAACTCCGGCACCTTCCCGATCCAGTCGGAGCGGCTGTTCCAGGCGATGCAGGGCACTGGCGGCGTGGCCAGGCTCGTCGTGCTGCCGCACGAGAGCCACGGTTACCTGGCCCGCGAGTCCGTGCTGCACGTGCTGGCCGAGCAGTTCGACTGGCTCGACCGCTGGCTGTGTGATGACTCGGGAACTCTCGGCGGCACGGGCGAGCCGCGGGCGGCCGCGGACTGACGGACGACAGTGCCCCGCGGCAGCCCGTTCCCGTAAAAAGGGGCGTGGGCTGCCGCGGGGGGATCTGCCTAGTGCAGCAGCCGGAGCGTGTTCACGTCGTCGTCGACGTAGTACACGCCGCCGTGGCCGGGCCTGATGGCCAGGCCGAACAGCGCGCCCGCGCCCAGCGGCGCCGGCGGGGTGCTGTCGAGGTACTTCGCGGCGATCTGCATGCCGGCCGGCGTGGTCTCCACGATGCGGCCGTCACTGCCGTTAACGGTGAGGATGTCGCCGTTCGGGGCGATGGCCATGCCCAGCGGGTTGTTCAGCTTCCCGCCCGAGGTGACCACCGCGCCCGTGCCCGCGCTGCCGGGACGGAAGAGCGCGTGCGGGATCGCGGTGATCGTGTTGTTCTGGGTGTCCGCGACGAACAGCGTGCCGTGCCGGCTCAGGCCGACGCCGGTGGGACCGAACACGAAGGCCGTCGAGTTGGCCTGCTCGGCGAAGCCCGAGCCCACCCTGGTGATCGACACGAGCCGCGGGGCCGCGTGCCGGCGGAGCAGCAGCGTGAGCCGCAGCACGGTGCCCTTGTTCACCACGGCCGTGGTCTTCTGGACGCCGCCGTTGAGGGTGTTGGTCACGAACAGGTCGGCCACCCGGCCGTGCTGGACCATCGTCGAGTCCCACGGCCCGTTGATGCCGTGGCCGCGGAAGGTCTCCGCCACCTGGCCGTTCCGGTTCAGGACGATGAGACAGCCGGCCTTCGCGGTGGTGACGCTGCCGTTTGCCGATGGCAGGCTGCCGACGACGACCCAGCCGCCACGCAGGACCTCGAGCGCGGTGGTGAGGCCGACGCCGCCCGGGCACCTTCCGCTCACCATGCTGTTTGTGATGTGGGCGAACAGTGTCCGGTGACCGCCCGGGGTTATCTGCACGATCGTCGTGCCGGTGCCCTGGTCGTTGGACTTGGCGTTGAAGTTGCTGATCAGCACGCTCCCGGCGTGCAGACGGCCCATGCTCTGCCTGACCACGAAAATGCCATACGGGTTAACGTCCCCGTTGGCCGGGACAGTAGAGGCGATGGTCCGGAGCTTGCTGAAATTGTTGATGTAGGCGTGTGGCGCGCTTGGCGCCGCCTGGGCAATCGGTGCCACAGCGAATCCGGCCGCTGTTATGGCTCCGGCGGCCGCGGCCGCAGCCACTACCCGTTGACGAACCGACATACAAAGCTCCCCTCGGAGGCTGGCCGGCGCGTGCGCAGGCTCGGCCGCAGGAGCATGACCGCACAATGCACCGGGCGACTCGGTATTTCGGGCTCCGCGTCGCTGCCCCCTGAACGGGAAAACGGCCCCGCTGGTTCAGCCGGGCCGTTTTCTCGAAGCTTTTGTGGCTACCGCAGGTACTGCTGGGCGACTGTGGGGTAATCGTGCAGGTCTTCCCTCGTGAACCAGACGCCGATTTCTTTCTCGGCCTCCTCAGGGTTCCCGGAAGCGTGCACCAGGTTGGCCACGGCGACGTTATGGGCGTTCGCATAGGTCCTGCTCATGTGCGCGAAGTCACCCCTGATCGTGCCGGGCGCGGCCTGATCGGGGTAGGTCGATCCGACCATCTTGCGGGTGCAGGCGACCGCCTCGACGCCCTCAAGGACAATGGCCAGAACGGGCCCGCTCTGCATGAACTCGGCCATCAGGTTGTAGACCGAGGAACCGAACCGCTCCTCCAGGTCAAAGTAGTGCCGCTTGGTGAGCTCCGCGTCCATCCACACCATCTTGGCGGCCACGACCTTGAGCAGGTTGTCCTCGAAGCGCGTCAGGATGCGTCCGGCCAGCCCCCTGGCCATTGCGTCGGGCTTGAGCAGCACCAGGGTCCGCTCGACTCCGGTGTCGTTACTCATCGGATTCCTCTCACTGCGTGATTATTTCGGGGCGTTATTTCAGCTCCTGCCGGAGCCAGGCCCGGCACAGCTTAGCGATGGCAGCAAGCCACTCGGGCCACGAGTGGCAGCTTCTGGCCGGCCGTTGCCGTTTTGAGATCGCCTGCAGGCACGCGGTTTTCTGTCGCCGGCTGCCGCCCGGAGGCGGATGCACAGGACGAACGCCACATCGGCGCCGCTACTAGCGCCTATTCTCGCTAGTCTCCTAACTGCCGGCTAACCCGGCCCCGAGTTCAGGGAACCCGCCTGCGCGCGGCTGCGCTGCGCGCCGATCGCGCATCCGGGTCCCGGTTAGGCAGTGAAGCTGTGGATGACACCTGGTCGGCCAGGGACCTGCCCGTGCTTGCGGCCACGGTGCACCTGCTCGAGGACAGCTACATGGTCACCGTCACCGACATCGCGACGGCGACCGGTCTGGACGAGGCGGCCGTGGCCCGGGCCCTGGAGGCGCTGGACCCGGTCTACGTCGACTTCCGGAAGACGACCACCGGCGGGGACCCGACGTTCTGGTACGTGCTCAAGGTCACCCCGATGGCGCGGCAGACCGTCGGCCAGTGGCCGACCCCCGAGACGCTGATCACCAGGCTGGCCGATGACCTCGCCGCTGCCGCCCAGCGCGAGCAGGATGCCGAGCGCAAGGGCCTGCTGTCCTACGCGGCCCGGCTGGTCGGCGACACCCTGCGCGACGTGTGCGTCCAGGCGGCGGTCAGCGTTCTCGGCTCGTCGCTGGCCGGGATGGAGGCTGACCAGGGCGCCGAGAAGGCCGCCGGTCCCGGGGAAGCCCCGGCTTAACCCGCGCCCGATTCATGCCTTATGCGGCGGCGGAGAATCTGGACGCTCAACGGGCTTCTTCGGGGGACGTCCCTCGGGCGGGCGAAACGGCGGGATCTGCACTTCACCGGGCCGGCGCGGGCCGGACCAGAGCGCGGGCACGACATCGAGCTCGCGGGCGATCGCGTAAGCCGCCTGCTCGTAGTTGACCCGCCAGCCGACGAAGTCCGGCCAGGCCTCTTCGGCCTTCCGCTCGATCGGGAAGTCCACCTTCTGCATGCGGGCGATCGCGTCCCGGAATTCGTCGTAGGTGATCTCCGTGCCCCTGGCCGGGTCGGGATCCTGGGGGATGTCGTAACCCATGGCCCTGGCTATCTCGCTGAAGCAGATGAAGCCGGATCTCAGGCACAGGCGGGCCGGCACGGTCGGGGCAATCCCAGGTGATACCGACAAGATCAGTGCCGCGGAGTCCAGCACGGCCAGCAGGCCCGTCACCCAGGACGACAGTGGTCGCGGCGAGCGGAACCGGACCAGCGGCAAGTACGTGGTGTGGCTCTCGGCCACGTCCGCGGCCCACCGCTCCCATTCCTCGTAGAGATCGGGCAGCGTGTCCACCGACGATACGCCCGAGCCGAGCGCGTAATAAGTGCGCGCGAGCAGCTCAGGCCCCCAGCTGGGGACTCCCGCCCGGGCGTTGAGTAGCGCCACATCGGTCTCCCGCCGGTTGAACGACGAGTACAGCGTCGGCAGGTAGGCGATCTGCAGCGTGACGGTGATGATGCCGGTGATTGACGCGATGTCGAGAATGGCCTGCTGGGCGGCGCCCTTGGCGCGATCTGTGCCGATCTCCCAGAGCGCCGGCCCCGCGGTATGGAAGGCGTCGGTAATACCCCCGTGGACCAGCGGCCAGAACAGCAGCGAGTAGCCCACGAAGAACATCCCGAGCCAGGCGACGAGCTGGGAGATCAGCAGCGTCGCGGCGTAGGCGGACAGGATCCGGTCCCGTCGCCGGTATTCCTTGATCGGCTTGAGCACGACCTTGTAGGTAACGTTGACCACCCGGTCGATCAGCCGGGTCAGCCAGTTGGTGACCGGCCTGGGAACCACCAGCGTCCCGATCACGCTCGTCGCGGACGTGATGATCAGCAGCACGCCGACCGCCGCAGCCACGTCGCGAGCCGGCAGCGGCACGACCATGGCACTCCTCACACGGATCGGCTCGCCGGCCCCTGTGTTCGCCAGCGTCACGCGGATATGCGTTCGGGCAGATTAACCCACGGGTCGCGCCGGGCCTGCGGGTGACCCCGTCCGTCGGCTGGGCAGTTCCGCAGTACATATTGAAGCGGGCAAATTGCCAAATTATCATCGGAATGCCAGCCGGAGTCGGCTCGGAGACGCATCGATGGTGAGTTCAGGCAGTTACTACCGCCAATTGACGAGATCTCACTACACGCACTTGCGTGGCGCAGTACCGTCGTGCAATTCTCGATGTGCACAAGTTCTTTGGTCCGATAAGGTAGCTGATAACGCACGGAGCGTTGCAGCCGCACTAACGACCGAGAGGGACCGCGCGGGTGAACACCGTGGAGTACCAGCAGGTGCTCGGGCGCAGAATCGCCCAGGAGCGCCGCCGCCACGGCCTGTCCCAGCCCGAGCTCGCGGCCATGGTCGACCAGCCGGTCGCCTGGCTATCGCAGCTGGAGCGGGGCGTTCAGCCCATTGAGCGGCTCTCGGTACTGAAAACCATTGCCGACGCGCTCGAATTGCCCCTCACGGAATTAGCGGCCGACGCCGGCGAGGACGTTCATCCCGCGAGCCGGACCGGGCCGGCCGAGGCGCTGCGCGTCGTGCTTGCGGGAGCGTATTCGCTCTGCGCGATGCTGGGTGAGATTTCTGCGCCGCCGATCGCGGACCTGCGCGCCCAGACGGAAAAGGCCTGCGCGCTTGCTGGCGCCGAGCGGTACGCCGAGCTTTCGCAGGTGCTGGCCAGCCTGCTGCCGGGCCTGGAGGCCGCGGTCAGGATCTCGCCCCCCGGCCAGCAATCCGACATCTGCGAGCTGACCGCGGTGTCGTACCAGGCCTGCGCCGCGGCGCTGGCCAAGCTCGGCGATCCGATGGCCTCGTGGATCGCGGCGGACCGGGCGATGGCGGCGGCGGAGAGCGCAGGCAACCTCCTCCTCGCCGCCGCCGGAGCCTACCGGCTGGCGTCGGTCTTCCTCGACGCCCGCGAGCATGCGCTGGCCGACGAGACCGCGCGCACGGCGCTAGCCGCCCTGACGCCCCTGGCTGAGCTTGGTGACCCCGACGCGCTCTCGCTGTGCGGCGGCCTCAGCCTCCTGAGGGCGGTCGTCGCGGCCCGGACGAACCATCCGTCGGCGGCGTTCGGACAGCTGGCGAGGGCCCGCCGGCTGGCCGGCCGGCTCGGCGGCCAGCGGGCCAACGGGCTGCCCGAGTTCGGGCCGCAGTACGTGGCGCTGTACGAGATCGCGGTCAGCCTCGACCTCGGGGACGCCGGTCACGCCCTGCGCACGGCGTCGTTGGTGGACACGCGGCTGCTGTCGCCGGGCAGGCAGGCGCGCATGCTGATTGACGTCGCGCGCGCGTACGCGCTGCGCCGGCAAGTCGCCGAGGCGACCGAGGCCCTGCTCCGCGCGGAGGCGCTCGGCCCGTGTCAGGTGCGCGATCGCGACCGCGCCCGGCAGGTCATCGGTGAGCTGCTCGCGATGCGGACGCCGCCGCCGGTGAACCTGGCTGCGCTCGCGGATCGCATGGAGGCAGGCCCCGCCTACGCGGACGACGGCCCTATCTCCGCCGCGCTCTAGATCCGCCGCGGTCCATCGCAAGATGCGGCGATCGGGTTACCTTCAGGGCGCTGCGGCCAAGGCTGATGCTGCTAGTGGATCTTGGGCGCTGGTCCGCTACTGCGCATGCGCCGTCTGTCGGCGGTGGTGGCTATGGCCGCGGACGCCATGAGCGCGACTGCGCCGGCTATCCAGAGAACTGGGAGCCAGACCTGAGTCGACGGCACGGTCAGGTGCAGCTTATAGACGGTTCCCAGGACCACCGCTAGCGGCAGGGCGGTGCCTAGCACGCTGACACGGGTGTATCCGAACCGGATGAGCAAGGGAAGCTGGATCGCGACATTGACGGCGAACAGAGCCCAGGACAGCGCCAGTACCGTCATGACGGTGCGACCGCTGAACGGTACGGTCTGCGCGCGGGCGAGGAGAACGGCCAGCACCGTACTGACCGAGGCGGTGGCGACAAAGAGCGCTATCGCCCAGGCGTAGTGCCCGTACAGCATCGAGCGGCGGGGCAGCGGCAGCACCGCGTAAAGAGTGTCCAGGCCGGCCTTGTCGGCGACATTGAACGGGTAGGAGGCGAACTGCGAGGTGAAGAAGAAAACGAGCGCCGGCACGAGCACTGTGGGTTTGCCAGCGAACAGCAGGACCCCCAGTGCGAACACCAGGAAGCCCTGGTAGCGGTATGGCGCGACCGTGCGCAGGTTCAACATGGCCATACGGGCAACGGCGGTCATGCGTTCCTTCCAGTGGGCATCGGAGAGTCGGGCTGGCGCCGACCGGCGCCCGCGTCCCGATCGGGATTCCGCTGGGGATCGCGGGCTCCCACGTGGATGGCGATGTCCTCCAGGGTCGGTATCTCGACGAGGACGTTCCCGCCTAGCAGGTCGGCTTCGCTGGTGCGTACGAGAGCCTGCGCGGCCGTTGACGTCCGGCGGATACCGATCAGCTGGACGCCGACGCACTCGCGCAGGTCGTCCGGACCGCCGCGCACGACCCGGTAGGCATCGAGGACCTCGTCTTTGGTGCCGGTCTGCACGACGCGGCCGTTGTGCATGAGGGTCAGATAGTCCCCGATGCGGTCGAGGTCGGAAGTGATGTGCGTCGAGAACAGGACGCTGTGTCCCTCGTCGAGGAGGAAGTCCCCGATGATGCCGGCGAGCTCGTCACGGGTGACGGGATCCAGGCCGCTGGTCGGCTCGTCGAAGACAAGCAGCCGCGCGCGGTGCGATAGCGCCACGGCGATCATGAGTTTCACTGACATGCCGCGGGACAGGTCTTTGACCTTGGCCCGCAGATCGAGGCCGAACTCGTCGAGCAACTGGCGGTAGCGTGCGCCGTCCCAGCGGTCGTAAAACGGACGGAGCGTTCGCTCGACCTCGGTCAGCCGCCAGTCGCTTACGAGGAAGGCGTGGTCGAGGACCACGCCAATCTCCTGGCGCAAGGCGACGGGTCCGGGCACGAGGTGGCCGAGCAGTTCGATCTCGCCGGTGTCGATCGGGCGAATGCCCAGCAGACAGCGGATCGTCGTTGTCTTTCCCGCGCCGTTGGCACCTATCAGGCCCATGACATAGCCCGTCGGCAGCTCGAAACTCACATCGCGCAACGCGAAGTTGTCACTTACGGCGCTGCCCACGCCACGCAAGGCAAACGCCAAGTCGGTACTCACTGGTGGATCCTTCCTGATCTCAGGCGCGCTGCTGAGCTGCAACCCGGTCATCCGATATGTCCTCCTGCTCGGCCTGGATCAGTCCGTCCAGGATCTGGATAAGGTCGTCGCGCTGGAGGCCGGCCCGTCTGGCGACATCCAATGCGGTCTGCAGCCCGTCTTCCACCTGGCGCAACAGCTGCTCCCGCACGAGCGCCGAGTCCAGCCGCTGCACGTAAGCGCCCTTGCCTGGGATCGTGGCGATGAACCCCTCGGCGGCCAGCTCCGCGTAGGCGCGAGTGGTGGTGATGACGCTAATCCGCAGGTCACGCGCGAGCGCACGGACCGACGGCAGAGCGGCGCCTTCGGCTAGGTCACCCGACTGGATGGCGGTCTGCACCTGCTCCTTGATCTGCTG
>DAIOWC010000014.1:16275-36454 GCA_036758685.1 Streptosporangiaceae bacterium
TCGCTGTACTGCTCGCGCAGCCTCGGAATGTCGGCGAGCGGGCCGAGGTGCCGGAGCTTGTCCCGGTTGATGACGGAGCGGACTCTCTGCACCTGACCTTCGGCGATGTCAAGCGTGAAGACGCTGATGAGAGTGCCGTCGGGCGCGATGACCAGCGCGCCTGGCTGCCCGTTCACCTGCACCAGCCGCATCGTGGCGTGCACGTCGCGCAGCTGGCCGCCGAGGCCGGCCAGCAGCCGGCTGACGTTGTCCCGCCCGATGATGGGCCGCCCCCAGGCCGGCGGGACGCCGCCGCTGTCGCCATACACGGTGACGTCATCGGCCAGGAGGCTGACCAGGCCGTCCAGGTCGCCGTGCCCGACCGCGTCAAAGAACCGCGACGCGAGTTCGGCGCGCTTATCGGCGGACGCCTCGAACCGCGGCCGGTCGTCCTCGATGTGCTGCCGGGCCCGGTGCGCGAGCTGCCGGCAGGTCGTCGGGCTGCGGCCGACGATGTCCGCCGTCTCGTCGTAGCCATAGCTGAACACGTCGTGCAGCAGGAACACGGCGCGCTCGACCGGCGTAAGCCGCTCCAGCAGAAGCAGGAACGCCATCGAGAGCGAGTCCGCCTGCTCGGCCAGGGCGGCAGGGTCGGCAACGGGTCGGCCAAGCTCGGCCGGGCCGGTCAGCAGCGGCTCGGGCAGCCACTCGCCGACGTAGGACTCGCGCCGCACCCTGGCCGAGCGCAGGTGGTCGATGCACAGCCTCGTCGTGACCGCAGACAGGTAGGCCTTCGGCGAGTCCGGTGCCCCGTTGTCCGCGACCACCCGGTGGTAACGCAGGAACGCCTCCTGCACGATGTCCTCCGCCTCGGTCACGCTGCCGAGCATCCGGTAGGCAATCGAGAACATCAGCGGCCGCAGGTTCTGGTACGCCTCCGCGGCCGGCCCCGTCTCGCCCGATGCCATCGTCCTGCCTTTCTCCCGGCCCGATCAGGCCGCTGCCCGGCCGCCCGGGTAGGCCTGGAACAGTCCCGTCGCGAAGCCCTCCCGCCAGGTCGGCCAGATCGGCTGCCAGCCGAGCTCAGCCTTGGCCCTGGCGTTGGAGCTGCCACGGATCTGCGTCATCATCGACAGCCCGGCCTCCCCGGCGGCAAGCCGTCCGAGCCACGCCGGAAGGTGCATCGGCGGCTTCGCGCCCGCCGCCCTGGCGGCCACCGGCAGCCACTCGGCCACGGTGGCCGGCTCGTCGTCGCAGACGTTGTAGACGCCCGGCGCACCGTTCTGCACGGCAGCGACCGTCGCCGCAGCCGCATCGGTTACGTGCAGCCACGACCAGACTCCGCCGCCGTCGCCAATGATCGGGACCTGGCGCCGCTTCAGCATGTTCACGAATACCTCCGAGGAGCCGGGCCCGTACAGGCTGCCGTAGCGCAGCGCGAGCCCGTCCATCGGGGCCGTCGTCACGGCGCGCTCGAGGTGGCGGATCGCGTCGATGCCCGCCCGCTGGGCGGCTGGCGGCTCCGGGTCGAGCGGGTCGTCCTCGGTCTTGACCAGCCCGCCGGTGCGGATGTTCGGCCATCCGGTGTAGCTCTGGGCGATCAGCCGCCGCACGCCCTGGGCGGACGCCGCCGCGAGCAGATGGTCGAGCCCAGCGGTGCGGAGCTCGTTCGTCGGCCCGAACGTCTGGTCGAACTTCCGCAGGTTGATGCTGGCCGGAATCGCAGTCGCCTCGTAGATGATGACCTCCGGCTCGGCCTTGGCGACCGTCTCGCCGACCGCGGCTCCGTCCAGGGCATCGACGACGAACGGCTCGGCCCCGGCGGCCCGCAGGCCGCCGACCTTCGCGGGGCTCCGCGTCGTCGCGCTGACCTGGTACCCCGCCGCGATCAGCTGCGGGATCAGTTGCCGCCCGACCGCTCCGGTCGCCCCCACCACTAGCACTCGCATGGGTGAGTCCGCCTCCTAACCGCTCGTTCCTCGAATCAATCACACTCTGAGACGAGGAACGCCGGCGGCCCGTGACAGCGCGGCTCAGGATCCTGCCTCCGGCGAGGATCCTGGCCGCTGGGTGCTGCAAACACCGGCTCTCAAGCCGCTAATCGGGCTCCTCGGGAAACTCGGCGCGGACGCCGAGCAGGCGCACCGGACGCCGGTCGGTGAACTTCTCCAGGGCGGCCAGCGCCGCCAGCTCGATCACGGCCTGCTCGCTCGACGGCTCCGGCAGAGGCACGCCGTGGGTGCTGGTGAAGAACGGCCGGTACCGAACTTTGACCACAATCCGGACGGCAGGCCGCTGCTCCGCGATGACGTCGGCGGTGACCTGCCCTGCGATCCTGACGACCTCGGCGCGGACCTGTTCCCAGTCCGTGAGGTCCTGCTGGAATGTGGTCTCGCGGCTGCGCGATCGCGGGACGTACGGCTCGGCACTGACCTCGTCGGAGCCGATGCCGCGGGCGGTGAGGACCAGCCAGGGCCCCGTGGTCGGGCCGAAGCGGGCCGCGACCGCCGGGACGTCGGCCGTCGCGAGATCCCTGACCGTGTGAATGCCAAGCTCGGCGAGCTTGCGCGCGGTCTTGTCGCCGATGCCCCACAGGGCGCCGGTCGGCTGGCTGCCCAGCACCTCGTACCAGCTGGCGGAGGTGAGCCGGAAGATGCCGGCTGGCTTGCCGTAGCCGGTGGCCAGTTTCGCCTGCAGGCGGTTCTGGCCAATGCCGACGCTGCACTCCAGCTGCGTCCGGGCCCGGACCTGCTCCTGAATCTGGCGCGCGAAGCTCTCCGGATCATCGGTGCTCACCGCGAGGAACGCCTCGTCCCAGCCCATCACCTCGGTCTGCGGAGCGAGCTCGCGGAGCGTGGCCATGACGCGCTCGGACACCTCTTCGTAGGCGGCCCGGTCGACGGGGAGGAACACGGCGTCCGGGCAGCGGCGCGCGGCCGTGCGCATCGGCAGGCCGGAGTGCACTCCGCACTCCCTGGCCTCGTAGGAGGCCGTCGCGACAACACCGCGCTTGGCCGGATCGCCGTCTCCGCCGACGACCACCGGGAGGCCCCGCAGCTCCGGATGCCGCAGCACCTCGACCGCCGCGATGAACTGATCGAGGTCGACGTGCAGGATCCAACGGGGACTGCTGGTCACCGGATCAGTCTTGCAAAGCCGCACTAGGCTCGGGGACCGTGGCAGCTCAGGGCGGCACGCGCGCGACCCAGGCGCTCGCGCGCAGCGGGATCGCGCACACGGTGCATCGCTACGACCATGATCCCCGGCACCCGTCCTACGGGCAGGAGGCCAGCGAGGCCCTCGGAGTGCCGGCCGAGCGGGTGTTCAAGACCCTGGTGGCCGATGTCGACGGGGCGCTGACGGTCGCGGTGGTGCCGGTCGCGGGCACGCTTGACCTGAAGGCGCTGGCGGCGGCGGTCGGCGGGAAGCGGGCCGTCATGGCCGAGCCCGCCGCGGCCGAGCGGGCGACCGGTTACGTGACGGGCGGCATCACGTCCCTCGGACTGCGCAAGCGCCTCCCGGTCGTGATCGACGCCTCGGCGCTGGACTACGACACCGTGTTCTGCAGCGCCGGGCAGCGGGGCGTGGAGATCGAGCTCGCGCCCGCCGATCTGGTCAAGGCAGCCAGAGCGGAGGTCGCGCCGATCGGCCGGGCCGGCTGAGGTCTGGCAATCGCCTCTTTACGGTTCTACAGTCACAGAAGAGATCCCTCGTGACCCCCCGGGAAGGCACTATGGCCGCTGCCGATGCCGTGCTCGCAACCGATGGATCGCTCGCCATCCAGGAGAAGGCCAAGCTCCGGCGCGTGCTCGGCCGTCTCGACCTGGTGTTGTTCACGGCCTGCGCCATCATCGGCCTCGACAGCGTCGCGCAGGCGGCCGAGGCGGGTGCGCAGGCGATCACCTGGCTGCTGATCTCGCTGGTGCTGTTCCTCATTCCGTACGGGATGCTGACCGCCGAGCTCGGGGCGGCGTTCCCGGTCGAGGGCGGGCCGTACGAGTGGGCGCGGCTGGCGTTCGGCCGCGCGGCGGGCGCGGTCACCGCGATCCTGTACTGGCTCTCCAACCCGCTGTGGGTCGGCGGAACGCTGACCGCGGCGACCATCGCCTCGCTCGACAGCTTCGTGCTCAGCAAGCCCTTGAGCACGACCTGGGAAATCGTCGTCGGGCTGGCGTTCACCTGGGTCACGGTCGGGATCGCGATCATCGCATTCCGGATCGGGAAGTGGGGCCCGAACATCGGCACGTTCGTGAAGATCGCGGTGGTGGGCATCTTCACCGCCCTGTTCATCACCTTCCTGGTCAAGCACGGCCGGCCCGCGGGCGCGTCGACGTTCGGTGACCTCAAGCCGTCGCTGGACGGCTTCCTCACCGCGATCGGGATCCTGGTGTTTCTGTGGGTCGGATTCGAGCTGTCCAACGGAGCCTCAGAGGAGATGCGCAACCCCAAGCGCGATGTGCCCAAGATGATCGTCCGTTCGGGCATCATTGCCGCGGTCGTATACGGCGCGGTCATCCTCGGCATTGTGCTGGTCATCCCCAGCGCAAGCCTGTCCAACGTCAGCGGCTTCGTGGACGCCTATTCGTCGGTGGCCAGCGGCGTCCTGCACTCACACCCGCTGAACGTGCTGTTCGCGATCCTGATCATCATCACCCTCGTCGGCAGCGGATCGGTGTGGCTCGAGGGTGCCGACCGGACCCAGGCCATCGCCGCGCTGGACGGATCCGCGCCCGGCTGGATGGGCCGGTTCACCAGCTTCGGCACCCCGATCGCGGTCAACCTGTCCTCGGGCGTGGTCGCCTCGGCGATCTGCGTGGTCGTCCTGCTCGCGACCAACGGCAGTCTCAAGAGCTTCTTCGCGGTCATGCTCGCGCTGACGGTCTCCAGCACGACGCTCAGCTACTTGTTCATCTTCCCGGCCCTGACGATCCTGCGGCGGCGGTACCCGAACGCCGACCGGCCCTACCGGGTGCCGGGCGGAACCGTCGGGGCCTGGGCGGCGGTCATCATCACCGAGCTGTTCGTGATTGTGACGGTGGTCACCCTGGTCTGGCCGGGGGCGATCAACGCGATGTTCGGGCAGTCGTACTCGATGGAGGCCAGCTGGGGTGTCTCCCGGAAGTTCTTCGAGTGGACGACGCTCGGGTCGCTGGCCGCGATGATCCTGCTCGGGCTGGTGTTCTGGCTCCTCGGCGAGCGCAAGCGGCGCGCCGGAGTCCTCGGGATCAACATCTCGGCCGACACGCTCGCGCAATCGGAACCGGCCGGCTGAATGACGGGCATGGAGCGGTTCGGCGTCACCTCGATGGTTGCGCCGCTGCGGCGGGTGCTGCTGCGCCGCCCCTCAACCTCGGGTGACTTCGCCGCCGCGAACTGGCGGCAGCCCGATCCGGTGCTGCTGGCCCGCCAGCACGAGCAGCTTTGCTCACTGCTGGCCGGCCTCGGCTGCGAGGTCGAGGTGGCCGCTGCCGCGCCGGACATGGTCGATGCCACCTACGTCCGGGACGCGGGGATGGTCACGGGCCGCGGGGCGGTGCTGTTCCAGATGGCCAAGCCGGTGCGGGAGGCCGAGCCGCCGCTGCTCGGGGCGGCGTTCGAGGCGGCCGGCGTTCCGGTCGTCGCAAGGCTGACCGGCGGGGCGCGGGCCGACGGCGGTGACATCATCTGGCTGGACCACCGCACCGTGCTGGTCGGGCGCAGCTACCGGACGAACGCCGAGGGCGTCCGCCAGCTGCGCGAGATCCTCGCCCCGCAACACGTGTGGGTTGACTCCGTCCACATGCCGCACGACCAGGGACCGGGGCACGTGCTGCACCTGATGTCGGTCATCTCGCCCATCGCCGACGACCTCGCGGTCGTCTACCCGCCGCTGACGCCGGTCCCGCTGATGGAGGAACTGGCTGTGCGCGGCGTGCGGATCGTGCCCGTGCCGCCGGAGGAGTACGAGACCATGGCGGGCAACGTGCTGCCGGTCCGGCCCGGCGTTGCGGTGATGCTGGACGGCAACCCGCAGACCCGCAAGGCGCTGGAGGGGGCCGGCTGCGAGGTGCACGTTTACGACGGCTCGGAGATCTCGCTGAAGGGCGACGGCGGCCCGACCTGCCTGACCCAGCCGCTGCTGCGATCCTCGGCGTGAGCTAGCGGACGCCGCGCGGGCGGAACTGCACGCTGATCCGCGGGCCGGTCGGCCGGGCCGTCTTCGGAATCCCGTGCTGCCAGGTCCGCTGGCAGCTGCCGCCCATGACCAGCAGATCGCCGTGACCGACGTCATAGCGGAGCGTGTCGCTGCCGCCGCCGACGGGCCGCAGCATCAGCGCGCGCGGCGTGCCCAGCGACAGAATCGCGACCATGGTGTCCTGAGTGCTGCCCCGGCCGATCGTGTCGCCGTGGAACGCGACGCTATCCCGGCCGTCGCGGTACAGGCAGAGCCCGGCGGTCACGAACGTCTCGCCGAGCTCGGTCGCGTAATGGGCGTCGAGCGCGTCCCTCGCCTCGGTGAGCACCGGATCCGGCAGCGGCTCGTCCTCGCCGTAGAAACACAGCAGCCGGGGCACGTCGACCACGCGGTCATACATCGTCCGCCGCTCGGCCCGCCACGGCACGATCTGCTGGAGCCGGTCGAACAGCTCGTCCGCCCCGCCCAGCCAGCCCGGCCGGAAGTCGACCCAGGCGCCCTGCGTCAGCTCGACCCGCTCGACCTCATTGCCGAGCGGCCCGAGGCCCGGCTCCGCGGTCAGGTCGAGCAGAGAGCACTGCAGCGTTGCGTTCATACGTTCGAGCATACCTCCCGCGTTCCAATATACATTCGAACGGGAACGGGATAATCCCGGTGCGGATCGGGCCCGCCTGTGGCTAGTTTTAGGCCGGGATGGCGGGAGGCTGGCGATGGAGCAGCTCAGCAAGCGGCTGATGAACTGGGCTTCAGTCCTGGACGACAAAACGCGGGCGCAGGCCGAGCGCACGGCGTCGATGCCGTTCATCTTTCCGCACGTCGCGCTCATGCCGGACGCGCATCTGGGGCTCGGCGCGACGGTCGGGTCCGTCATTCCCACGCTGAAGTCGATCATCCCGGCGGCGGTCGGGGTTGACATTGGCTGCGGCATGATCGCCGTCCGGACTCAGTTCACCGCGGCGGAGGTGACGGCGCGCGGAGCGCTGACGCCGCTGCGGCAGGCGATCGAGCGCGCGATCCCGCTGTCGGCGGGCAAGCACAACTCCTCCGTCCGCGACGCGGGGACGCAGGGCCGGATCACGGAGCTGGAGGAGCTGGACGGGGCCCGCAGCGCCGACCAGATCGCCGGGAACTGGCGGCTCCAGCTGGGCAGCCTCGGCAGCGGGAACCACTTCATCGAGGTGAGCCTCGACGAGGCGGACCGGGTCTGGCTGTTCCTGCACTCGGGCTCGCGCGGCGTCGGCAACAAGCTTGCGAACAAGCACATCGCGATCGCCAGGGCACAGTGCGAGAAATGGTGGATCCAGCTGCCCGACGCCGATCTGGCCTATCTGCCCGAGGAGACGGGGGAGTTCTGGGACTACATCCGCGACCTGCGCTGGGCGCAGCACTTCGCGCTGCTCAACCGCGAGGAGATGATGGCGCGCGTCGTCGGCTGCCTGCAGGACTGGATCGGCGAGCCGGCGGAGGCCAGCGAGACCGTCAACACTCACCACAACTACACCGAGCAGGAGGAGCACTTCGGCCAGCGGGTCTGGCTGTCGCGCAAGGGCGCCATCGACGCTTCCGCCGGGCGGCCCGGCCTGATCCCTGGCTCGATGGGAACGCGCTCCTACGTGGTGACGGGCAAGGGCAGCAAGGTCGCTCTGAATTCCGCGCCGCACGGAGCCGGTCGCAGGTACAGCCGCTCCGCTGCGCGCAAGACCTTCAGCCGGGCGGAGCTCGAGGCCGCCATGAAGGGCATCGAGTGGCGGCAGACCGACGCGTTCCTTGACGAGATCCCGGCGGCCTACAAGGACGTCGACCAGGTGATGGCGGACGCTGCGGACCTGGTCGAGGTCCGGCACACGCTGCGCCAGATCGTGAACGTCAAGGGGGACTGACCGCCAATTCGGCCAGCGCCCGCGTGACCCGGTCCCCGGGCACTGCCGGCTGCGGTGCCCCGGACCGGGCCTTCTTCATGCGCGCTTCGCCGAGAGCTACACGGTCAGCGGAACTTCCAGGGGAGTGGGAGTGCTAACACTGGGCCGCCTGAGCAGCAGCACGACTCCGGTCACGAGCGCCCAGACCGGCGCGACCAGGAAGGCGATCCCGCCCAGCGGACCTGCTGCCGCCAGGACGCCGAGGGCGACGGTGACCCAGCCCAGCCAGCCGGGCAGGGCACCGCTGCGGAGCATACCGATGCCGGTGGCGAGCGCGAAGATACTCAGTCCGATGACGACCGGGAAGAAGTCGTCTGCCGCCAGGAAGTTGACACTCTGGATAACCGCGGCATGACCATAGTGGCTCGCGTCGAGCAATGTCGTCTGCAAGGCGGCAGTCAGCAGCAAGCCGCTGACCCACACGGCGGTCCCGATTGCGGACACGCTCATCAGACCGCGATCCCTGGCTGGGGACGGGAAGACGGCGCTGCGGAGGACACCAGAGAAGAACGCGAGCGCTACGCATGAAGCCAGGACGAGGAATATCCCGGCGTCTGAGCTCCCGTGATGGGAGTTGTAATACTGCGAGACCGCGGTCGCGCTGGCGTTGATTCCGGGACCTTGCTCGGTGGCCAGGGCCGCTACCGCGAAGAGGATCCCGTAGACGAGGCCTAGCCCAGCCAGCCACTGGCGGCCGGTCGTTGTGTCGGGTTGCTTAGCCATGAGCTACTCCAAGAGTTCGGGCGATGAGCTGCTGTGCCCTTCGGTTGATAACTCACGCTAGGCATGCCGGTGCGGCGCCTTCGAGGGCGCTGACCAGCAGATTCGTGGGATGCCAGCATCCCCAGGGCGAAGGTGTTAGCTGCCGGCGCTGAGTCTGGCCGAGGGCCGCGCCGCTAGTGGAATGGCATGACGCCCGAGGTGCCCTCAAGGGCCTGGCGCGCGGACGTCTGCTCGTACTCGACGACGTGCATGACGGCGTTGATCAGCGCCAGGTGCGTGAACGCCTGCGGGAAGTTGCCCAGATGGCGGCCGGACCTCGCGTCGATCTCCTCCGCGTACAGGAGGAGCGGGCTGGCGTACGAGAGGACCTTCTCGCACAGGTCCCTGGCGCGCTTGTGCTCGCCGATCTCGGCCAGCGCCGAGACCAGCCAGAACGAGCAGATCGTGAACGTGCCTTCCTCGCCCGACAGCCCGTCATCGGTGTTCTCCACGAGGTAGCGCAGCACCAGCCCGTCCTCGGTGAGCTCGTCGGCGATAGCGCGGACCGTTGCCCGGATCCTCGGGTCTGACGGCGGGAGGAAGCGCAGCAGCGGCATGAGCAGCAGCGACGCATCCAGAGCGGTCGTGTCGTAGTGCTGGCAGAAGACGCCGCGGTCGTCGATCGCGTTGGCGCAGATGTCGGCGTGGATCTCGTCGGCGGCATCCTGCCAGCGTCGGGCGGTGTCGATGTCGTCCCGGATGCGGGCGAGCCGGGCCCCGCGGTCCGCCGCGACCCAGCACATGAGCTTCGAGGAGGTGAAGTGCTGGGGCTCGCCCCGCACCTCCCAGATACCGCGGTCGCGCTCGCGCCAGTGCTGCAGTGCGTGCTCGACCTGGCTGCGCGCCATCTGCCAGACCCGGTCGTCCAGCCGGTCTCTGGACTTGGTGTGCAGGTAAAGCGAGTCGAGCACGACTCCCCACACGTCGTTCTGCTGCTGGGCGTAGGCATCGTTGCCGATGCGCACCGGCCGGGCCGCCTGGTAGCCGTGCAGGTGCTTGAGCGTCTCCTCGGCCAGGTCACACCGGCCGTCGAGCCCGTAGACGATCTGCATCTCGCCGCCGTTGCGCTCGACTACCTCGGTGAGGAAGGCGAAGTAGTCGTTGGCCTCCCACTCGAAGCCGAGCGTGAAGAGTCCCCACAGCGCGAACGTGGCGTCCCTGATCCAGCTGTAGCGATAGTCCCAGTTACGCTCGCCGCCGGGCGTCTCCGGCAGCGAGGTCGTCGCGGCCGCTGCGATCGCGCCCGTCGGCGCGAAGCTCAGGCCTTTCAGCGTCAGCGCGCTGCGAGTCAGGTAGCTGCGCCAGCGATGGTCGGGAAAGTTGCCGCGAGCCAGCCAGTGCTGCCAGTGGTGCGCCGTCCAGACCTGGCGCCGGTAGGCCTCCTCATGACTGTGCGGCGGTGGCATGCTGCCCCAGGACAGCGCGCAGAACCTGGTATCCCCCTCGCGGAGCAGCGTGCGGGCCCGCGCGCTCGGGCCCTCAATCCCGATCCGGATGTCGGAGGTCAGGGTCAGCGTGAGGTCATCGTGCGTCACCGCGGTCTGGTAGAACTCGCGGTCGGTGCGCTGCCAGTTCTCCCGCACCCGGCCGTAATCGAAGACCGGCTCGCAGTTCATGATCAGCTGGACCGAGCCGTTCACGCAGCGGACCGTGCGCAGCAGGATGTGCTCGGCGTCGTAGTCCGTCGGCGACCTGGTGTGCGAGCTGGTCTCCGGATGCGAGTGCCGCCAGGGGCCCATGATCAGCGAGTCGCGGACGATGATCCAGCCGTCGCGGCAGTCCCAGCTTGTCTCCACGACCAGGGTGCCCGGCAGGTAGCGCCGGTCGGCCGGCACGGACATGTTCTCCGGCCCGAAGATGAACCGGCCCGCGTCGCGGTCGAGGATGGCGCCGAAGACACTCGGGGCGTCCATCTTGGGCAGGCACAGCCACTCGATTGCGCTGCTCGGCGCCACGAGCGCGGTCACCTCGCAGTCCGACAGGAAGGCGTAGTCCGCGATGGGCGGGTACGGCGAGAAGTCGCTGGCCAGGACGTTGAAGGGTGCCGTCATGACGGGATCCTCCCCCTGCGCGGCCCGGTGCTAACCGTTTACCCGCGTTTGGGCGTCTGCTGAGCCTTCAGCCAGTCGGCGAACGTCAGCGTGCCGGAAAAGTCAGGGCTCGAGGCGGTTAGGCCGCCGCTGCGCAGCGCTCGCCCCATCTTGCCCGGCACGGGGACCGGCAGCTGAATGGCCTTGTGGCCGGTCAGGGTCAGCCAGGTGCGGGCGAGTTCGCGAGCACTGCGGATCTCCGGCCCGGCGACCTGGACGCGCCCGAGCGCCGGCTCGGCCTCGGCGGTCGTGGCCACCGCCTCGGCCACCTCGGCGGCCGCGATTGTCTGCAGCCGCATCGACGGGATCGGCAGGACGCGGTACTTCGCCGCCGCAGCGAGAGCAGTCGCGGCCAGTTCGTGGAACTGCGTCGCCCGCACAATGGTCCACGGCACCGGGCCGTGCTCCACCACGTGCTCCTGGTCGGTCTTGATCCGGTAATAGCCCATCGGCACCTGGTCGCAGCCGACGATGGAAACGCAGACGTGATGACCGACGCCTGCCTCCTGCTCGGCGGCCAGGAGCCGGCCTGAGCCCTCGACGAGGACCTGGCGGGCTCGCTTGGACGACGTCGCGTTGCTGGCGTCCACCACGACGGCGCACCCGTCCAGCGCCTTGCTCAGGCCGTCGCCCGTGGTCAGGTCCACTGGGTACGCGCCGCTCCGGCTGAGGACCCTGGCATCATGTCCGCGCCTGGCTAGCTCGGCGGCGACGTGCCGGCCGAGGGTGCCGGTGCCGCCGACAATTGCGATTCTCATGACCATGCAGACGTAGTACCCCGCCGACGCGTGACAGCACTATCGCAGTTGCAGAAGGACTCTGTCCTCGACCCGCCGGTAGCCGAGCCGCGGATAGAGCGCGTTACTGGTCGGGTTGGCCAGGTCGGTGTAGAGCACGACCGCGCCCGCGCCCGCATCCAGTGCCTGCCGGCTGACGGCGGCGGTGACCCCGCCGCCGAAGCCATGCCGGCGATGTGCGGGCGGGGTGTAGACGCCGCTGACCCTGGCGACGCCGGCCACGGTCCGGGTGAGGCCGGCCATGGCGACCGGCCGGCCGTCGGCCTCCCACAGCGTCAGACCGCGATGGCTGAGCCGGTCGTCAACGAGAGCCTCCTGGTTCTCGCCCTCTCTCGGCGTCGCCTCCGCGGTGAACTCCTGGTGCCAGCGCACCAGGAGATCCCGGTCGGCCTCGGTGGCGATACGGGCGGTGCCCGGCGGAACCGGGTCCGGTGCGATCAGATCGGCTAGCCGGAACAGGCGGCTGCGGTCGCTGATCTCGGCGTCACCGCCGGTGGCCGACAGCCACGCCGCGGCGAATCCGGCCGCGTCCGGCTCGGGCAGGTTGGCCGCGGTCTGCGCGGCACCGCGGGCCCTCAGCAGCTCGAGCAGTGCGCCCGCAGACTCAGCCGGCAGCCCGGCTACGAGCAGGGGAAAAGGCGGCGTCCGCAGGAACGCGCCGTCCACGGCGCCCGGCGCTCGCTCGTGCCAGCCGAAGATGGGCGGGTCCTCGCCGTAGACGGAGGGGCCGCGCTGGCGGAGCGACTCAAGCACCGTCAGCGGCACCGTGCGGCGCACCGGATCGGCCCGTAGCCAGTCGTCGGCCGCAGCGGTGAATTCATCCAGGCTCTCGGTCAGATGCCAGGGCATGCCTCATCCTGTCGGTCCGGGCGGCGGGCCCGCCACGGGTTTTCAGGCCGGGCTGCCCAGCACCTGCCGCACCTTCAGCCTGCCGCCCGTCCGCAGGATCGCGCGCCCGTAGATCGTCCCGGCCAGCCGCACCATGACGACCACCGAGGCCAGCGTGATGAGAGCCGATACCGCCACCTGCCACGCCGGCGCCGCGCCCACGGCGATCAGGACCGGCATCGTGACCGGCGCGGTGAACGGGATGAACCCGAGCACGTGGAAGAACGGGTTGACGGTGCTGACGTAGATGACCGTGTAGACCATGACATAGGCAAAGATCAGCGGTATCTGCAGTGGCAGCGCGGCGTTGTAGGCATCCGACTGACGGCTGATCAGCGACCCCGCGGCGGCGTACGCGGTGCAGTAGAAGGCGTAGCCGAGTATCAGCCACAGCGCGCCAGCGATGACGACGCCGGTCGACGCTCCGCGCACGGTATTGGACCCGAGGGCGTAGCCGAGGATCAGGTACGTCGCGGCCATCGCCGTAATCTGCCCGAGCGCGAGCAGTCCCATCCCGATGACCTTGCCCGCCAGCAGCTGGACCGGCCGCAGCGTGGTCAGCAGGACCTCGACCACCCTGGACGCCTTTTCCTCGCCCACGCTGATCGTGATCCTGATGCCGTAGGTCGAGATGACCACGAACATGATGATGGCCACCGCGAGGCCGGTGAAGCGCGCCGACAGGTTGCCCGGCGACGTGGTCAGCCCGTGGACTGGGAGCGCGATGCCGTGGGCCGCGATGCCCGGCAGGGCGGACGGCGGGAGCTGGACGATGAGCTTCTGCAAGCCGCCGATCACCGCCAGCGCGCCGCCGATGGAGCTGCCCGGCGATGAGGTGTTGAAGAGCGGCTGCTTCTTGACGAGCACCTCGGAGTCGCCGACGAGCACCGCCGACAGGCGGCCCGACAGCAGCTCCGCCTTGGCCGCGGCGACGCTCCGGACGGGCACCGTGATCACGGTGTCGCCCGTGAGCCGGCCGGCCACCTGGGCCACCTCGTCCAGCGTCGCGCTGGGACCGCCGATAATGCCGATGGTCGCGGTGCTCTTGCCGCCCTGCAGCAGCGCCGGGATGATCGCGCCCAGCGCGACCGCGACCAGAAGCAGTACCGAGGCGATCCAGAACGACTTGGCCCTGGCCCGGTCGTTGATCTCCCGCCTGGTCACGAGCCAGGTCAGCTTCCACCATTCCCTGCTCACCGGGCCGCCTCCGTCAGCTTCGTCGTGCCCTGGCTCGTCTGCTCGGTCTTGCTGACGTCCTCGAGGTCGGCTCCGACCGCGTCCCTGAACACCTCCGAGAGCCGGCGCCGCTCGAACCCGAACTGCTCGACCGGCCCGGCGCGCCGGGCGACGTCGAGCACCTCCTGCGCGTCGACGCGGCTCCGGAGGGCGACCGTCGCCGTCCCCGCCTTGACGCCCTGGACGGTCGCGATGCCGACCAGGCCGCTGGTCCACCGGGCCTGGTCGTCCCCGGCGACCTTCACGGCGACCCTCAGCTGACCGCCCTGACTCAGCTCGGCGACCGTGCCGTAGGCGACCAGCGCGCCGCGGTGGATGATCGCAACCGAGCTGCACAAGTGCTCGACCAGGTCAAGCTGGTGGCTTGAGAACAGCATGGTGACCCCGGCCGCGGCCCGCTCGGCGAGCACGCCGCTCATGGCGTCGACGCCGACCGGATCCAGGCCGGAGAACGGCTCGTCCAGCACGAGCAGGTCCGGGCCGTGCACGAGCGCGGCCGCGAGCTGCACTCGCTGCTGGTTGCCGAGTGACAGGGCCTCGACCTTGTCCTGGCCCCGGCCGCCGAGGCCCAGCCGCTCGGACCAGTACCGGGCCGCCTTGCCGGCCTCGTCCGCGGTCAGCCCGTGCAGCCGGGCGAGATACTCCAGCTGCTCATAGACCCGCATCCCCGGATACAGCCCGCGTTCCTCTGGCATGTATCCGATCCGGCGCCGGGCTTCCTCGCCGATAGGCTCGCCGTTCCACCGCACGGTGCCGCTGTCGAGCGAGGCGACCCCGACGATCGCGCGCATAGCCGTCGTCTTGCCGGCGCCGTTCGGCCCGAGGAATCCGAAGACCTCACCGGGCGGAACGGCAAAGGTCAGCCCGTCCAGGGCAACCACGTCGCCGTACCGGCGCCGCAGGTCAGTTAGCTCCAGCACCCCATCCTGGCTGCTCACTTAGTGTCGCCCTCCTGCGGCTGTCCCGCCCGCGTCCGTCCGCGGTTGTCACGCTATGAGCGTGCTGTCGCTAAAGACGGCGTGGCTGCTTGCTTTACTAATCTGATATCACTATGCTAGGTACGTGGTATCAGCCACGTCAAGTGGAGGTTAGCGAGATGGCAGCAGACGTTCCCGTCGCGGAGAGCAGCGCACCCGCAGGCCAGCCGATCATCGAACAGCCCGGCCGGTCGGCGAACGGGACTCTTATCGCGGTGGTCGGCTTCGTGCTGGCGGTCGGCGCGGTCGTGGCGTTCGTGCTCGCGTCCAAGCATAGCGGTGCTGATAAGACCATCTTGGTATGGATTGGTGTCGTCCTGACCATCCTCTCCCCTGGAATTCTTGGCGGCCTGACGCCGATATCCCCTGGTCATGCCCGCGTGATCCAGCTGTTCGGCCGGTACAAGGGCACCGTCAGTAACTCCGGCCTGCAATGGGTGAACCCATTCACCAAGCGCATCTCGGTCTCCACCCGGATCCGCAACCAGGAGACCGCGCAGCTCAAGGTCAACGACGCGGACGGCAACCCGATCGAGATCGCAGCCGTCGTCGTCTGGCAGGTCCAGGACACGGCCAAGGCGGTTTACGCCGTGGACGATTACGTCAAGTTCGTGACCATCCAGAGCGAGACCGCCGTCCGGCACGTCGCGTCCAGCTACCCGTACGACAGCCGCGGTACCGGGAAGCTCTCCCTGCGCGACAACGCTGATGAGATCACGCAGCGGCTGTCGGCCGAGATCACCGCCCGGGTTATATCGGCCGGCGTGTATGTCATCGAGACGCGCCTGACCCGGCTGTCGTACGCTCCGGAGATCGCCCAGGCAATGCTGCGCCAGCAGCAGGCGGATGCGGTGGTGGGGGCCAGGCAGCGGATTGTCGAGGGCGCGGTCGGCATGGTGCGTCTCGCGCTGGACCGACTTGAGAACGAGGGCGTGGTCGAGCTGGACGAGGAGCGCAAGGCCGCGATGGTCTCGAATCTGCTGGTGGTCCTGTGCAGTGAGCAGGCGACTCAGCCGATCGTCAACACCGGAACTCTGTACCAGTGACGGGTGGACACGGGTAGCAGCGTGAGCGAGCGTAAAGGCATTCTTCTGCGGCTGGACCCGGCCGTGCATGACGCGCTGGCGCGGTGGGCGTCCGACGAGCTGCGAAGCACCAACGCCCAGATAGAGTTCCTGCTCCGGCGGGCGCTGTCCGACGTCGGCCGGCTGCCGAGCCAGGCAAGCGAGATGCGCAAGCCGGGCAGGCCGCCCCGAAGCGCCTGAGCAGTAGCGGGCCCGGCCCGGTTATCGTCGTGGGCAAACTCCGACCGGGCGGGAGGCGGCACCCCATGCGCGTTGTCGTGATCAAGCATCATGAGATCGATGATGCCGGCTTCATCGCCGCGGCCTTCGCGGCCAGGGGAGCCGAGGTCAGCGAGCACCTGTTCCCGGCCGACGGGCCGCTGCCCGCCCTGGACGCAATCGACCACGTCAT
This sequence comes from Streptosporangiaceae bacterium, assembly GCA_036758685.1. GTDB lineage: Bacteria > Actinomycetota > Actinomycetes > Streptosporangiales > Streptosporangiaceae > JAJYUU01. The sequence goes on from DAIOWC010000014.1 coordinate 32,575, forward strand.
CGTGCTGGGAGCCACCTGGTCGGTCTATGACCAGGACGCGATCGGGCACTGGATCGGCGATGAGCTCGCCTGGCTGCGCGACGCCGATGACGCCGGCGTCCCGGTGCTCGGCATCTGCTTCGGCGCCCAGGCGCTGGCGGCGGCCCTCGGCGGCGATGTCCGGCCGGCGCCGCTCAAGGAGATCGGCTGGACGATGATCGACTCGCTCGACGCCGATCTCATCGATGCCGGCCCGTGGCTGGTGTTTCACAGCGATCAGTGCGTGCTCCCGCCCGGTGCCCGGCTTCTGGCCAGGAACGACGTGTGCCCACAGGCCTATGCCGTCGGCAAGCATCTCGCCGTCCAGTTCCACCCCGAGGTAGACGCCGCCCAGCTGGAGCGTTGGCTGGAGGCCGGGGGGCGGGCCGAGGCCGAGGCCGAGGGGCAGGACCCGGCTGCGCTCCTGGCCCGGTGCGCGCAGGAGGAGCCGCGGGCGGCCGGGCGCGCCGATCGCATCGTCGCGACCGCGCTGCAGATTGCCAGCACCACCCGCGGGGGTCCGGGGGTCGTCCCCCAGGGCAGCACTGACGAGCGAAAATCTGCTGTCAGAGGGTGACAACCAGCGTCAAACAGGACAGGGTGTTAGGGAACTTCCAGGACCGTGTGATGAGGGCAGGTGCAATGCAGGACATCCTTTCGGCGTACGCCGAGGCCCAGCCAGACAAGCCAGGCGTGATCGACGACAAGCCCGGCGGGGCGACTGTCGTCTGGACGTACGCCGAGCTCGAGGCTCAGTCGAACCGGGTCGCGAACCTGCTGCTCTCCGTGGGTGCCGGACCGGCCAAGAAGATCATCTGGTGCGGGCCGAACTCGCCGGAGGTCGTCGCCGTCATCAACGCGGCCAGGAAGATCGGCGCGGTGGCCGTGCCGCTGAACTACCGTCTGACGCCCGAGGAGGCGCTCTACGTCGTCAACCACAGCGACGCCGACATTGCCTACGTGGACGCGGAGTACGCCCCGATGTTCGCCACGCTGCGTGACCAGTTCGATAAGGTGCGCCACATCGTGGCCGTCGGCGGGCCGGCGCCCGAGGGCATGCTCTCCGACGCGGACATCGCCGCCGCGTCGCCGGATGCGCCCGAGCTGGGCGAGGTCACCGGCAGCGCCGGGACGATGATCTACACCTCCGGCACCACCGGCAAGCCGAAGGGCGCGGTCAGGACCGGCACGCCCGATCCCGAGGTGATCGGCGCCCTGCTGGGCCTGTTCGGCTACACGCCGACCGACATCTACATCACCTCGGGGCCGCTGTATCACAGCGGTCCTGGCGCCTTCATGGCCGCTAGCCTCGCCTTCGGCCAGACGATCGTCGTGCAGCGGAAGTTCGACGCTGAGGACTGGCTGCGCCTGGTCGACAAGTACAAGATCACGTCGACGTTCTCTGCGCCGGCGCTCGTCCGGATGATCTGCGCGCTGCCCGCGGAGGTCAAGGACCGCTACGACCGGTCTTCGATGCGGATCATGCTGGCCAACGCGGCGCCGTGGAGCTTCGCGCTCAAGCAGCAGTACGTGGCGGACTTCCCGCCGGAGTCGCTGTTCGAGATCTACGGTTCCACCGAGCTGGGCGTGGACACGGTGCTGCTGCCGAAGGACCAGATGCGCAAGCCCGGATCCTGCGGCCAGCCCGCGCCGGGCATCGAGATCGTCCTGTTCGACGAGGACGGCAGCAGGGTGACCGGGACCGGTCCCGGTCACCCCGGTGAGGTGTACGTGCGGTCCAAGGGCGTATTCGACACCTACTACAAGAACGACACCAGCTACGCCAACAGCAGCCGGGGCGACTTCCACACCGTCGGTGACATCGCCTACTGGGACGACGAGGGCTACCTGTACATCTGCGACCGCAAGACCGACATGATCATTTCGGGCGGCATGAACATCTACCCGGCCGAGATCGAGGCCGCGCTCGAGCAGCATCCGGAGATCTACGACGTCGCGGTGTTCGGCATCCCGTCCGAGGAATGGGGCGAGATCGTGCACGCGACCATCGTGCTGTCGCCAGGCTCGGCGCTGTCGTCGGAGCAGATCGCGGCGTTCGCGCGCGAGCACCTGGCCAGCTACAAGGTGCCGAGGTCGGTCGAGTTCACTGACGAGCTGCCCCGCACCGGCTCGGGCAAGATCCTGAAGCGGCAGCTCCGGGCGCCGTACTGGGCGGGCCGGACCGCCCAGGTCGGGTAGCGCCGGAAGCGGAGGCCCCGCCGCGGCCCTCCCGAAAGTCGCGAGACGGCCAGTACTGCTCATAGAGCGTGCATAGTGGCCGTCTCGCGACTTTGTGTCGGCCGGGCCGCGTCAGCGGAGCCCCTCCGGGAGTCCAGGCCCGGCCCGCGCCGATACCATCGGCTGCGGCCGCCAAGCATGGGAGAAGCGTTGGAGCTGGTGCACTCGGGCAAGATCCGCGACCTGTACGCGGACGGGGCTGACCTGCTGCTGGTCGCCTCGGACAAGGTCTCCGTCTACGACGTGGTCCTGCCGACGCCGATCCCCGGCAAGGGCAAGATCTTGACCCAGCTCTCGCTGTGGTGGTTCGAGCAGCTCGCCGACCTGGTACCGAACCACGTGATCTCGGCGACCGACGTCCCGCCCGAGTGGGCTGGCCGCGCGATCCGCTGCCGGCCCCTGAGCATGGTGCCGGTCGAGTGCATCGCCCGCGGATACCTTGCCGGCCTCGGCCTGGCCAGCTACCGGGAGTCGGGCGAGGTATCGGGCGTGCCGATGCCAGCCGGCCTGTCCGAGGGGTCGAGGCTGCCCGAGCCGGTGTTCACGCCGACGACCAAGGCGACGGCCGGCCACGACGAGTTCATGACGTTCGACGACGTGGTGGCCGAGGTCGGTGCCGACACGGCCGGGGAACTGCGCCGGCTCACGCTGGATATCTACCGCCGGGGCGCCGAGATCGCTGCCGAGCGCGGCATCATCATTGCCGACACCAAGGTGGAGTTCGGCCGGGCCCCGGATGGCTCGATCGTACTGGCCGACGAGGTGCTCACGCCGGACTCGTCGCGCTTCTGGGCCGCCGCGGAGTGGAAGCCGGGCGGGCCGCAGCGGTACCTGGACAAGCAGTTCCTTCGCGACTGGTCAGCGGGCATCACCGGCTGGGACCACGAGCCGCCCGGCCCGGAGATCCCGGCCGACATCGTCGACGCGACCCGAGCGCGCTACGCGGAGGTGTACGAGCGCATCACCGGGAGCCCGTGGCGCGACTGAGCCCGGATCTAGCTGGCCAGCACGGTCCCCGAGGCGATGACCCCGTTCCGCACGAGGTACACGAGCCGGTACACCTCCACGACGCCGCTGCTCTCATGCGCGGCCAGTCTGACCAGGACGTGGTCGCCGCGGACCCAGATCGAGCGGATGTCGTCGCTGACGGTCCGGGCGTAGCCGGAGACCATGGAGTCAAAGCTCGGGCTCATGTGATCGCCGCCAAGGCGCCAGACCTTCGCCCAGTCGTGCCGGTTGATCGCCTGGATATAGGCCTTCACCACCGTCCGGGGCGCGGGCTCACGGGTGACCACGACGTGCTTCTCCTGGTCCGATCGCGGCACCGGGAGGGTGTCGGCCGCCGGATGCCCGGTCGAGTGATGGTCGAGCGCCGCGGTGATGGCTGCGGTGGACGCGGCCGCGAGCACTGCCAGCGCCACGGCCATGCCGGCCACGCCCGCCTTGGTGTGCCACGGCTGCGCGTACCGGGCGTACCTGACCGGCCGGGCTGGCCTGGTGCTATCGGCCGGCGTGTCGTAGTCGCGGTGGGCGGGAGCGGCCTTGGCCACGGCCTCGGCGACGGTTGCCCGCAGACTGCTCACCGGACGGAGGAACGACGCGTGCCGCGACAGCCAGTCGGCCG
>DAIOWC010000014.1:36554-46339 GCA_036758685.1 Streptosporangiaceae bacterium
CGGGCCGCCGGGTCCTTGGCGAGGCATCGCTCGATTAGCGGGCGCAGCTCGGTCGGCACGTGGCCGAGCGCCGCGGTGCTGTACACCACGCGGTACAGCAGCGCCGAGGGAGACCCGGCGCCGAACGGAGGGCGGCCCGAGGCGGCGAACGCGAGTACTCCGCCGAGGCTGAAGATGTCCGTGGCCGGGCCCACCTCCCGGCCCTCGGCTTGCTCCGGGGACATAAATCCGGGCGATCCGATGACGTTGCCGGTGATGGTCCGGAAAGTCGAGTCCGCCGCACGGGAGATACCGAAATCGATGATCCGCGGGCCATCGCTGGCCAGCAGCACGTTCGATGGCTTGAGGTCGCGGTGCACGATCCCGGCGGCGTGCACGGTGCGAAGGCCGGCGGCCAGTCCGGCCGCCAGGGCAAGCACGGACGGCACTGGCAGGGGACCGAAATCACCGATCGCATCGGCTAGCGACGGCCCCGCGACATATGCGGTAACAAGCCAAGGCCGCGATCCGTCGGGATCGGCGTCCACGACCGGCGCGGTGAAAACTCCGCTTACCTGGCGCGCCGCCGCGACTTCATGCGCGAAACGGCGGCGGAAATCCGGATTGTCGGCGAGCTCAGGCCGGATCAGCTTCACGGCGACCATTCGCCCGGACGGCGACTCGCCCAGGTAGACGCGGCCCATTCCGCCAACGCCAAGGCGATTCAGCAGGCGGTACGTCCCCACCTGCTGAGGGTCCTCAGGCTGTAGCGCATCCACTACGCCCAACCCCCGGTGCGTTCGGACGACCAAAGCAGCAGTCGCAATCTATCGCGAACTGTGCGCCGAGAGCGAGACGCAACGGCGCAGGAATCGAACTGTGCTGATAATCGATATCCGAATTTGATGAAGCGTTCACCGGAAAGGACAGGCGCGACTGTCAGAGCCTGCGAGTAGCGTGCCGCCATGACCACCAGAGAGCGAGCCGACATTCTCGAGACGCTGGCCAAGCACCGCGAGTTCCTGCGGCACACGACGAGGGGCATGACCGACGAGCAGGCCGCGGCGCGCGCAACCGTGAGCGAGCTGTGCCTGGGCGGGATCATCAAGCACGTGACCGCGGTGGAGCGGAGCTGGGCCAAGTTCATCGTCGAAGGCCCGTCGGCGGCGGAAGACTGGGAGGACCCGGCGTTCCTTCAGGAGCACCTGGACGGCTTCAAAATGCTGCCTGGCGAGACCCTGGCCGGGCTACTCGGCGAATACGAGGCCGTCGCGAGCCGGACCGACGAGTTGGTGACCACGCTCCCCGACCTCGACGCGGAGCACCCGCTGCCCGAGGCGCCCTGGTATGAGAAGGGCGCAGCCTGGTCGGCCCGGCGGGTCTTCCTGCACATCCTGGCCGAGACCGCCCAGCACGCCGGGCACGCTGACATCGTCAGGGAGGCAATCGACGGCGCCAAGACAATGGGCTGAGGCGCCGTCGGCCGGCTCGCGCCGTGAGCTGCCCCCGCGTCTGCCATGATCGGCTAGCCGGCGCAGGCGAGGGGTAAGGACCGGGTTGTGATCAGCAAATGGGAGCAGGCCGGGCCCGAGGGCCTGCGCCCGATGCTGGCCACGACGGGCACGCTTCCCGCGCGTGATGCCGGCTGGGCCTTCGAGATGAAATGGGACGGCCTGCGGGCCATGGCGTTCCTGGATGGCGACGTGGTCCGGCTCGTGTCGCGGACCGGCCGTGACATCAGCCATGCCTATCCCGAGCTTGGCCGCATGGCCTCGGCGGTCGGCGCATCGCAGGCGGTCCTAGATGGTGAGATCGTCGCGTTCGGCGACGGCGAGTGGCCTGACTTCGAGGCTCTGCAGCAGCGGATGAACATTAGCTCCGCTGCGCAGGCGCGGATGCTCATGGGCCAGGTTCCGGTCAGCTATCTGGCCTTCGACCTGCTGTGGCTCGACGGGAAGCCGTTGCTCGACCTGCCGTACCTGCAGCGGCGCGAACAGCTGGACGCCCTGCACATCGGAGGCGGCAGCTGGCAGGCGCCGCCCGCATTCATCGGCGAGCACGGGGCCGACGTCCAGGCGGTTTCGAAGCAGCATGAGCTCGAAGGGATCATGGCCAAGCGACTGCAGTCCCGCTACGAGCCGGGCAGGCGCTCTCAGTCCTGGCTGAAGATCAAGAACGTCCGCCGCCAGGAGGTCGTGATCGGCGGGTGGAAGCCAGGTGAAGGCGGCCGCGCCGGCGGCATCGGCTCCCTGCTCGTGGGTGTGCACAATGCGGACGGCCTGATCTACTGCGGCCACGTCGGCACCGGGTTCTCTCAGCAGACGCTGGGCATGCTGGCCCGTCGGCTGGAGCCGCTCCGGCGCGCCGCGTCGCCGTTCGCCGCCACGGTTCCGGTTGAGGACGCGCGCTCCGCCCGCTGGGTAGAACCGGAGCTTGTGGCCGAGATCGCGTTCGGATCGTGGACGAAATCCGGCCGCCTGCGGGCGCCGTCCTACAAGGGCCTGCGTGACGACAAGGATCCCGCCGATGTGGTGCGAGAGCCCTGAGGGGCCTCAGAAATCGAACTCCTCGTTCTTCGCCCCGGCTACGAAGGCGGCCCATTCGGACTCGGTGAAGATGAGCACGGCCTGGTCGGGCTGCTTGCTATCGCGAACCGCTACCGAGCGATCGGCGAGGAGCGCTGTCTCCACGCAGTTCCCGTTCCCCATGCTGAATGAGCTCTTCCGCCAGCGGGCATCCGTGGATGTCGTCATGTGCTCTCGCTCCTGATGTTCAAACCCCCGGTGATCGCCAGGAGCCTAACAGCCTTTAGTGGTCAGCCGAGCACTCGGAGTAGTTGTCGTATCTGGCCATTCAAATGCGTTTTGCCAGCTCCGCGAACATCGCCGTGGAATCGGCCTCACTCAGCGCTGCGGCAGCGAGGTGCCCGTAAGCCTCTTTGTAGTGGTAGGTATCGTCTTCTTCCTCGAAATAGAGATTAGTCACCAGATGCTCGGCGTAGGCAACGTCGGGCAGGTTATCAGCGCTGCCAATCTCAGAGTCGCCGAACTCCAGCACCACGAAGCTGGGCTGAATAATGGCCAGGCTCCCGGAGATGGGCAGAACATGAATGGTCACGTTCGGCAATGCCGAGACCTCGACCAGGTGCTCCATCTGATCCCGCATGACCCGCGGATCGGCCGGCCCGCGCAGGAGCGCCGATTCGTCGATGACCACGGACAGACACAGCGGGTTGTCCCTGGTCAGGACCTGCTGGCGAAGCAGCCTCGCCTTGACCCGGCGCGCCATCGCCCGCGGCGGCATCGCGACCACTTCCTGGAACCCGCGGTTGACCTGACTCGCGTAGTTCTCGGTCTGGAGCAGCCCGGGAATGCACTCGATCTGCCACGTCAGCGCCAGCCGCGCCTCGGTCTCCAGGCCGATCAGCTCGGCCAGCTCGTCGGGCAGGACGTCGGAATAGGCCTCCCACCACCCGCGCTTGGCCGCCTCGGTGGCCAGCGTCAGCAGTTCCTCCTTGGCCTTGCCGTCGATCCGGTAGAAGTCGAGAAGGATGTCGACGTCATCCGGCTTCAGCCCGGTCCTCGCCAGCTCATACCGGCTGACCTTCGAGGTGGACCAGTTCAGCTGCTTAGCCACCTGGGCCCCGGTGAGGCCCGAGTCCTTCCTCAGCCGGGCCAGCTCGGCCGCGAGGCGCCGACGGGGCACGAGAGGGCTTCCGTAGTCGGCCACCGCGCCTCCTGAACGAAGGAACCTGCTCAGCCCTCGCCGGGGCCAGTGTGGGCCTCCAGGTCCGGCAGAGTCACGTGAACACGCCGTGAAGTCGCAGAGAATGTTCTAGCGGGACTCTCAGCGGGATTCTCGCAAGCGTCCCATCATGATGCCATAAGGCCGACACCGCGGAGCGGCAAGGGGCCGCGTCATGAACGGCAGCCGGATCGGCGCAGCGATCGGTCCGGCTTATGCCACACGCGAATTCAGCACCGCTCGAATCAACACCGCGTGCCCGCCAGATAACGGCGGGCCGATGGTTGCCGCCATCGGCCCGCACCCCACGCACTCGCTTCCCCTCGAAATGAACGAAAAGAGAGACACGTGGAAACAAACAACCGTAGTAGTCCGCGTGGGTCCGTGACCGAGCGCGGATCATGACCGCCGTCCTGATCCAGGCCGCGGCTCATGGCCGGAAATGGCCAACCCGCCCGTTGATCCCTGGGGCGGCTAGCTATCCGCGGCCGGAACGGCGCAGGGCGAGCCGACCGCAGGCCTCGCCCCGCGCCGGGAGACCGGTGCTGACGTCAGCCGATCAGCGGCAGCCGGTTGTCGTCCGACTCGCTGCGCCCGGAGGCCGCCAGGATCCAGGCCAGATCATCTTTGAGCGCGGCCGGCCTGGTCCCTCTGGTCCGCCGCGCGAGCAGATCATCGAGGATCGCGGCGGTCGCCGTGATGCCGTCGGGGGTTGCGAAGATCGGGCCGTTCACCGCCTGGGCCAGGTCGATCCCGTGAACGACGGCCTCGAGAATCCGGCTGTACACAAACTCGTCAACCCGCATGGGCGCGAAATACCCAGGGCCGACAAGGTCAGCCGGGACCGCGCGGGCTTCGGAAATTGTCCGGGCGAACGTCTCCTTGAGTACTCCGGGCATGTCGTCCGGCGTCTTGCCCTCGACCATCGTGTACGCATAGGAGTAGACGACCGGCCCGGTCTCGGACCGCGGGTTAATGAAGAAACTGGTGCTGTCCCTCGCGGGCTGTGCATCCTCCTTGCCGGAGATGAGCATCCGGGTGAGACCAATCGAGATATCGAAGTGCCCGGCCAGTTCGAGAACCGTCCACTTCGGCAGGTCCGGGTCGACGGGCACCAGCCGCGTCGGCCGAGCCCAGGCGTCGGCGGCGAGCCCTTCGAAAGCGGCCGAAACTGCCTCCAGTTCGGCTTCGAGCATGTCGATCACGGTTTCGTACGACGCCACGGCGAACCACCTGCCCCTCGAGAAAGTCATACGCGACCGGCCACGGGCAACCCGTTCCGATTCTGATTTAACAGTGTGATCATGCGCGGGGCCATTAGCATGGGGCGTCATGCGATCAATGGGCGATATCGGCGGCTTGCTGGCGGCAATGATCGGGGCTGGCGGCCTTATCGGCGCGGCCGCGACGGGCGCACCGTCCGCGCCGGCAGGCGCGCCGTCCACGACCTCGGTCAGCTCATCAGCGGTCAGCAGTCCGGGCGCGCTGCCTAACTTCGGCAACCCGTCCGGGCACGTTGCCGTCCCGCCCGCCGGGCGGGCCGTCAACACCAGCCACGCGAACCACTGGATCGGCCACGGCACCCCGGCCAGCTGCACGTCGGCGGCCGTCGTCCGCGCGGTGGCCGAAGGCGGCATCATCAGGTTCCGCTGCGGGCCGAAGCCGGTCACGATTGTGATGGGAGCGACGGCGACCGTCCGCCAGGCCACGCACCGGGTCATCCTGGACGGCCGCGGCCTGATCACTCTGAGCGGCGGCGGCAAGCGCCGGATCCTGTACTCCAACACGTGCCTCGGCGACTGCACCAGCCCGTACCCGCAGATCGTCGTGCAGAACATCACCTTCGAGGACGGCTTCAACGGTGCTCGGGAGAACCTCAATGCGCCGTGGGGCGGCATTGACGGCGGCGGCGCCATCTACGTGTCGGGCGGCGAGTTCAAGGCCGTCAACTCGCGGTTTATCAACAACCGCTGCTACACCAACGGACCCGACCTCGGCGGCGCCGCGATCCGCGCCCTGAACCAGGCCAAGAACCGGCCGGTGTACATCACGAGCGACACGTTCCGGGGCGGGCGCTGCGCCAACGGCGGCGCGCTCAGCAGCATCGATGTCCAGTGGCAGGTGTATAACAGCGTCTTCACCAACAACCGGGCCATCGGGCGCGGCGCGAACCCGGCCCGGCCCGGCACTCCCGGCGGCGGCAGCGGCGGCGGCATCTACACCGACGGCAGCAACTACGACGTGTTCGTCGCAGGCACCGTGATGAATAACAACGTGGCCAACGAAGGCGGCGGCGCCATCTTCAACGTGGTCGACGACGGCTGGGGCAAGCTGACGCTGGACTACTCGCACCTGCACCACAACCCGAGCCTGGGGTTCCAGACGTTCCCCGGCATCTTCGACCACATCGACAACAACGACGTCGCGCCGGTCATGATCCACTCCACGGACAACTAGCCGTCCGGGCCGGACTGCAGGGCGGCGGCGATGGCGAGGACCGCGTCAATTGTCAGGCGGCTGACCGGGTTGAGCGCGGACGGCCAGGTCGACAGCTTCACGACCACGACCTGGCTCGGCTGGTGCACAAATACCTGCTGGCCGTTGATGCCGGCCGCGTAGAAGAACGGCACCGCGGGCTCGGTCACCCACCAGCAGTTCCGGTAGTGCATCCCCGGCGTGTAGCGCACCGGCTCCTCGACCGCGATGAACGCCTCCGGCCCGTCGGCCGCGCCCGCGATCGTGTCCAGCACCCACGACGCCGGCATGACGGACCACCGGGATGACGGCGCCCGCCGCGTTCCCGCAAAAAGCAGCCCGAACCGCCCGAGGTCACGCAGCGTCGCGCAGACGCCGCCATCGGCCATCGGATTGCCGTGCGCGTCGAGGGTGATCTCGGCGTCGAACTCGGCCCCCATCGGCTGCCAGATCAGCTCGGAGATCAGCTCATGCAGCCGGGCGCCGCCGGCCCGCTCGATAACCCAGCCGAGCACGTCGGTGAGGATCGAGCGGTACCGGAACGGCCCGCCGTGCGGACCGTCGTTCGTCAGCGTCGCGTAGTACGCCAGCGCGTCGGCCGGCCGCGGGTCGCCGTCGTCGGGCCGCCACAGGAAGACGCGCTCGTAGGTGCGGACGTCGGCCTCGAGGTTGTCGTAGTTCTCGTCGAACCGGGTGCCGGCGCGCATGTCGAGCAGGTGCTGCACGGTGGCGCCCGCGAACGAGGTGCCGCCGAGCTCCGGCACGATCGTCGCGACCGGCGCGCTCACGTCGAGCCGACCCTGGCCGGCCAGCACGCCGGCGACCGAGGAGACCACGGACTTCGACACCGACATCAGCAGGTGCGGGGTGTCCGGCCGCATGCCGTTGAAGTACTGCTCGGTCACGATCCGGCCGCGGTGCAGGACGAGGAACCCGTCGGTGTAGCTCTCGGCCAGCATCTCGCGGACCGTCAGCTCGCGCCCGTCGGAGCGGTACCGGATGCCGGACAGGTCCCGCTCGGCCCGCGGCAGCCGCCGGGCCGCCCCGTCGCCGCGCCTGATCCGGGCCGTCGGGATCAGCTCGCGCACATGCTGGAAGGCCCACCGGTTGTACGGCGGGTCCTGCCAGTTCCCGAGGTTGACCAGTGATCCGGCCGGGAACGGCGGTGCCCCGGCCATCAGCTGCCCGCCCGCTGTAGTGACCATTCGCCAAACTTAGTGGACTCCCGGACAGACGGTACGTCCGTGACCAGACGCAGGAAGGTCCCGCAGCCCGGCCTCAAACTGAGCCGAGCTGCGGGACCTTCGAGCGACTAACGCAGGGCTACCCCTGGCGGGCGAAGTCGCGCGCCAGGCGTGCCAGGTCCGGCGTGCCGAGCCCGCTGCCCACGTTGTAGACGTTGCCCGGCGTGCCGGAGTAGTAGAGGTCGTCGTTGCTGGTGCCCGCGGTGTCGAGCGGCGTGAACGGGTCGCGCGGCCCGTTTGCCCACCGGTAGATCTCCGGGTTCCAGAACCCGATCCGGTGGCCGATCAGCGAGTCGATCAGCGCCGCCGAGCCGTTGAGCTGCGGTGCGACGAAGCTCGTGCCGCCCCAGCCGGCCTCGAGCGGGTTTCCGGAGAAGCCGCTGAAGTACAGCAGATACCCGGTGTACGGGTCGCCGTCGGCCGCCAGGTCCGGCGTGGCCCGGCCGGTGCCGCGGCCCGTCGTGACCGACGGCGCGGGGTTGAGGCTCCACTGGGTCGGCAGGTTCAGGCCGTCGACGGTCTGGTAGTCGGTGGGCGTCAGGTACTGGACGGCACTGAAGTTGTGCACGCCGCGGACGCCCTGCTGGTACGGCGGGGTCGCCTCCTCGTTGCTGAACCCGCCGCCGCTGCCGAGCGGGCTGGCCTCGGCGGCCGCGAGCTCACTCGACAGGCCGAAGTCGGCGTAGTGCGGCCACCACCAGTCCCAGCCCCAGGTCCGCTCGGCCGCGATCGTGGCCGAGTCGGTCGAGGTCAGCGGGATGGTGCCGGGCAGCGTCGTCGCGCCGGCGACCGTCACGTACGGGCTGCTGCCGGGAATCTCCGGGCTGAGGTTCGTGGTGCCGATGTCTCCGATCGGGGTGTACGCCCCGTAGTCGGCGGACGAGACGAAGGCGGACTGGCCCTGGGCCGCCAGTTCCAGGAAGGCGTCGTTGAACGCGGCCTCGTAGGTCGCCGACTCCTGGCCGGAGGCAACCGCGGCGTCAACCGCCGTCTCGGACAGGCCCCAGCTCGCGGACACGCTGTCGGCGATGTTCTGGCTGGCGGCCGTGTAGAAGCCGTCCACGAATCCGTAGTCGGTGTTCGGGGCCTGGTAGACCACGATGTGCGCCTGCGGCGCGAGCGCGCCTGACTGCTCGACGTCCAGTGTGGTCTCGTTGGACCCGGCGTTGAGCGACACCGGCCCGGCGCCGCCGTCGACGTTGTCGAGCGTGATCCGGTCGGGCAGCGTGCTGATGCCGAGGACGTTGCTCCAGTAGTACTCGGGGTCGGCCGGGTTCAGGCTCGCCAGCGTGACGACGCCGATGGTCTCGCCGGCGCCCGTGGCGCCCTTCGAGTACAGCGGGCTGAGGTTGTACCGCTTGGCGAAGGCCGCCGGCGTGAGCGTGCCGGTCTGCTCCGCCGCCGGCTTGACGCTCTTGGCGACGGCCGGGACGTGCGCCGCCTGGCTGGCGAAGTTGGGGTAGTTCACCAGGCCGAGGATCGACAGGACGTTCCGCGCGATGCCGCGCGGCAGCAGCGGCTCCTGCCGCGTGCCGTGAATCATCATCGCCGGCCGGCTGGGGGACCCGGCGACGCCCTTCTTGGCCGGCACCCGGTACTCGTGCTGCTGCACGGTGAGCGCCTTGTCGAACTGCCCGGCCGTGCCGGTCGCGGTCACGTCCAGGTGGTCGGCGTCGGAGGTGGTGGCGATGCCATAGCCGCCGAGGTACTGCTCAAGCGCGGCGATGTTCGAGCTCGGCTGGCCATACCGGCGGGAGAACTGACCGACGGACAGGTAGCCGCCCGGCATCCCGGCCAGGACACTCGACTGCAGCTCCCGCACGTTGCGTGCCTTGAGGATGAAGGACACGGTCTCCGGGGTGTTCGGGTCGGTGTTGCCGAACACGGACAGGCCCTGAAGGGCGCCGGCGCCCACGCCCTGGGGCACCGCGACCTTGGACGGCTGGCTGTGGGTCTCGCCGATCGCCGGTGCCGCGGCTCCGAGCAGCAGCAGAGAGCCTGCGGCGGCGGCGGCGACGTAGCCGCGGCGATGCGACCCGATGCGGATCTGGGGCTTCATTGCCGAACTTCCTCCAACATCCAGCAGGCATGGAACGACGCTGGGCTCGACCTCGGGGACCCTGACACGCTAGAGGCAGTACTACGTAAATGCCAATAAACATATCGTGATCGGTCACTGACGCATGGTAAGTACAAACCAGACTGCGAGCCCGCTGCCCCAGCTAGCGGTCGCTATTGCGCAGCCTGCGCACTTATAAATCTTCCGTGGCCGGCTCGAAGGGGATCGGGCACAAACTGCCTGTATATGGACCTGCGCTGGCCGGGCCGGGTGGCGCTGCCGTG
>DAIOWC010000015.1:0-4990 GCA_036758685.1 Streptosporangiaceae bacterium
TGAGGTAGCCGGCCTCGTCCATCACCGCGAGGTCGCCGGTGTGCATCCACCGGCCCGCGTCGATGGCCTCGGCGGTCTTCGACGGCTCGTCCCAGTAGCCGAGCATGACGCAGTACCCGCGGGTGCAGAGCTCGCCATTCTGACCGCGCGGCAGCACGAGCCCGGTCTCGGGGTCGATGACCTTGATCTCCACGTGCGGGTGCACGCGGCCGACGGTCGCTACCCGCCGCTCCATGTCGTCGTCCGCGCGGGTCTGCGTCGACACCGGCGAGGTCTCGGTCATGCCGTAGCAGATCGTCACCTCGTCCATGTGCATCTCGCTGACCACGCGCTTCATCACCTCGACCGGGCACGGCGAGCCCGCCATGATGCCGGTGCGCAGCGAGGACAGGTCGTAGGAGGCGAAGTCCGGCAGCGCCAGCTCCGCGATGAACATGGTCGGCACTCCGTACAGTGACGTGCACCGCTCGGCCTGCACCGCGGCCAGCGTCTCTGCCGGGCCGAAGCCGGGCGCGGGGATCACGATGCAGGCGCCGTGCGTGGTGCAGGCGAGGTTGCCCAGCACCATCCCGAAGCAGTGGTAGAACGGCACCGGGATGCACACCCGGTCCGCCGCCGTGTAGCGGCAGCCCTCGCCGATGAAGTAGCCGTTGTTCAGGATGTTGTGGTGCGACAGCGTCGCGCCCTTCGGGAACCCCGTGGTCCCGCTGGTGTACTGGATGTTGATCGGGTCATCGAAGGCCAGCGCCGCGCCCGCCTCCGCCAGCGCGTCGGCCGGCACCGTCCCGCCCGCGGCGACCATCGCGTCCCACTCGGGCGTCCCGATGTAGATGACCTGCCGGAGGTCGGACAGCCCGTCGCGGACCTCCTCGATCATCCCGCGGTAGTCGCTGGTCTTGAAGCTCTCCGCGCTGACCAGCACCGAGATGCCCGCCTGCTTGAGGACGTAGCCGAGCTCGTGGCTGCGGTAGGCGGGATTGATGTTGACCAGGATCGCGCCCATCTTCGCGCTGCCGTACTGCAGCAGCACCCACTCGGCGCAGTTCGGGGCCCAGATCCCGACCCGGTCGCCCGTCGCGACACCGGAGGCGATGAGCCCGCGGGCCACCGCGTCGGTGGCCGCGTCCAGCTGCGCGTACGTCCAGCGCCTGCCGGTGGGCACGTCCACCAGCGCCTCGCTGTCGCCGTGCGCCGCCGCGATCCGGCGGAGGCTGTCGCCGATCGTCTCGCCGAGCAGCGGGTCCGGGCTGGCTCCGTGGCTGTAGGAGAGGTCGTTAGCTGCGGGCATGGCTGGCCTCCAGATCCGGGTGCACCCCCCATATTCCCCGTTCCGGTTCATGGGGGGAAGCGCGGGGTGATGCGCCCAGCGGCGGGAAGGAGTAGCTTCAAAAGCGAGGTCACCAGTAGGAGCGACGATGGGAACCTGGATCATCTGGGTCATCATCGCGGCTGTCCTCGGGACCATCGAGATCGTCACGACGACGCTGGCGTTCGGGCTGGTTGCCCTGGCGGCCATCGTGGCCGCCTGCGCGGGCGCAGCCGGCGGGGACGCGGCGGTCCAATTCGGCGCATTCGTGGTCGCCTCGGGGCTCGGCCTTGGGGTAGCCCGCCCGTTTGCCCTGCGCCATGTCCGGCAGCCGCCGCTGCTGCGCACCGGAACCGCCGCGCTGGTCGGCCGATCTGCCTATGTGCTGGAAGAGGTCAGCGAGCACGCGGGCAAGGTACGGATCGGCGGCGAGGTGTGGTCGGCGCGGTCCTACGACGAGACCCTGGTGATCGCGCCGGGGAAGACCGTCGACGTGATGCACATCGAGGGCGCGATGGCGCTCGTCTACCCCAGGGAATAGCCATGGTCGAAGCGCTTGCCATCGTCATCGGGGCCATCGCGCTGCTCTTGGTCATCGTGACCATGAAGACGGTCCGGATCGTGCCGCAGGCCCGGGCCCGCAACGTGGAGAGGTTCGGCCGGTACACCAGGACGCTCGAGCCGGGGATGAACTGGATCGTCCCGTTCATCGACCGGGTCAAGCCGCTGATCGACCTGCGCGAGCAGGTGGTCTCCTTCCTCGGCCAGCCGGTCATCACCGAGGACAACCTCGTCGTCAAGATCGATACGGTGCTGTTCTTCCAGGTCACCGATCCGCGCGCGGCCGACTACGAGATCGTCAACTACATCCAGGCGATCGAGCAGCTGACCGCCACGATGCTGCGCAGCGTGATCGGCTCGATGGACCTGGAGGTCACGCTCACGTCGCGCGACAAGATCAACACGATGCTGCGCGGCGTGCTCGACGATGCGTCAGGCAAGTGGGGCATCCGCGTGACCAGGGTCGAGATCAAGGCGATCGACCCGCCGAAGAGCGTTATCGACGCGATGGAGAAGCAGATGCGGGCCGAGCGGGAGAAGCGGGCCGCGATCCTCACCGCCGAGGGCGTCCGGGCGTCGCAGATCCTCACGGCCGAGGGCGACCGGCAGGGCACGATCCTGCGCGCCGAAGGCGACAAGCAGAGCGCGATCCTGCGCGCCGAGGGGCAGGCGCAGGCGATCGAGACGGTGTTCCAGTCGATCCACGAGAACGACCCGGACCCGAAGCTGCTGGCCTACCAGTACCTGCAGACGCTGCCGCAGATCGCGAACGGTCCCGGGAGCACGGTGTGGATGATCCCGAGCGAGCTGACCAGCGCGCTGCGCACCCTGAGCACGGCGTTCGACGGCTCCGGCCAGGATGCTGCGCCTGCTGCACCGCAGGCCGCGCCTGCTCCCCGGGCGCGGGCCGCCGACGCGATCACGGCGATGACGGCGGGGCTCCTCCCTGCGCAGCGCCCGGCAGACGATCCCGCGCCTGAACTCATGATCGGCGGGAACGGGGCTGCGCCGGCCGACTCGGAGTCTGCGGAGCCAGCGTAAAAGCGAAGAGGCACCGGGCCGCGCTGGCCCGGTGCCTCTTCGGTTGCTCTGCGTTCCTACTTGCGCAGTGGCGGGATGTCGTGCACGAGCATGTCCCGCTCGTCCAGCCACCCGTACAGCGGCGTGGTCCTGGGGTAGTGGCCCCAGGCGTGGTCGCCCTCCAGCTCGCCGGGGATGCCCTTGCCGACGTGGCCGAGCAGCTGCTGGCGGACCGGGCTCAGCGACTGCACCCACTCGGGGTCGTCGACGCCCGCGATCTCGTCGCGGATGGCGATCCAGCGCGGGCAGTAGGCGAAGAACATCCCCTTGCGGGTGACGTCGGAGTAGTTGTTCGAGCGCGAGTGCCAGATCCTGCGGTCGAAGAAGACGGCGTCGCCGGGGTTCGCGCAGACTTCGATGGCTCCGGGCGGGTCGGGCCACTCGACGTCGCGGCGCGGCGGGCCGTCGATCCAGTTGGTCAGGTGGCTGCCCGGCACGACCTTGAAGTTGCCGCGGCCGGTCTGCGAGACATCGGAGAGCCAGAACGCCAGCTTGACCGACAGCCGTTCGCGGGGCTCGCCCTCCAGCTCGCGGTTCTGGCGGCCGCCATCCTGATGCCACTCGAACCGGAACGGCGCCTTGACCGGAATGTTCGGGTGCACGTCGAGGTGGGAGTGGTAGATGTGCACATTCCAGCCGAGCATCGACCACACGAGCGGGAACGTGGCCGGGTGGTCGATCAGGCCGACGGCCTCGGGGCAGTTCGCCGCGGCGCTGAGCAGGTGCATGGACCCGCCCGGTTTGACCGCCCCGGCCGCTTCCTGCTCGTCGTACACGCGGTCCAGGGCGGCGGTGTAGTACTCGACCTCGGTCGGCGTCAGCGCGCCGCGGATGATGAGGTAGCCGTCCTTCTCGAACTGGGCCCGCTGGTCGGGCGTCATGGCAGTGGTCGGGCCCTCGTCATATGACGCCGGCCGCTGCTGGTCACTGCTGATAGCCATCGGAGAGGTCCCCATGCCTTCCTTATAGGTACGCGCCTTGATTAACTTGACTGTCCGGATCTCGCGATGGTTGCACCCTAGCGCGGAAAATCTGCCGGCTTGGCCAGCACTGGGATAGTGGTTCCGAAGATCACCCGACTCGCCTGGTCAGGGCGGCGGGCGTGTAAGTCAGGTCACACCCGGACGGCCATGCCGATGGTCAGCAGGGCGCCGAAGGCGAGCTGGAGGCGGCCGGTCTGGCCGAGCGCCGTGATCAGGCCCCGGCCGGTCGCACCCCCGCGGACCGAGCGGACCGGCGGGATCGCGACCGGAAGCGCCGCCAGCGTGAGCAGGCTCAGCGGCCGGAGGGGAGACAGCGCGACGGCCACGCCGAA
The DNA here is from genome assembly GCA_036758685.1 of Streptosporangiaceae bacterium. Taxonomy (GTDB): domain Bacteria; phylum Actinomycetota; class Actinomycetes; order Streptosporangiales; family Streptosporangiaceae; genus JAJYUU01. Next base: position 4,263 of record DAIOWC010000015.1, read on the forward strand.
CGGCACCAGCATGCAGCCCACGTAGAGGGCCCTGGTCCTTGCGTCGCCGAGGACTACCGCGAGCGTTCGCTTGCCGGCGCCGCTGTCGGTCGGAATGTCGCGCAGGTTGTTGATGACCAGGAGCGCGCACGCCAGCAGCCCGATCGGGACCGCCGCGGCGACCGGCAGCCAGGCCAGGCTGCGCATCTGCACGTAGGCGGTCCCGGCCACCGCGACCACCCCGAAGAACGCGAAGACGGATACCTCGCCGAGGGCCCGGTAGCCATAGGGCCGCTTGCCGCCGGTGTAGTACCACGCGGCCGCGACGGCGGCGGCGCCCACGAGCAGCAGCCACCACGACGTCGCGGCGGCCAGCACGAATCCGGCCGCCCCGGCGACCGCGAAGCTGGCCAGGGCCGCCGTCAGGACCTTTCTCGGGGTCGCGAGCCTGCCCGCGACCAGGCGGACCGGGCCGACCCGGACCTCGTCGGTGCCGCGGACGCCGTCGCTGTAGTCGTTGGCGTAGTTGACCCCGATCTGCAGGGCCAGGGCCACGATCAGGGCCAGCGCCGCCCGCCAGGCGGAGAAGTGGTGATAGCCGGCGGCCACGCCGGAGCCGACGACTACGGGCACGATCGCGGCGGGCAGGGTGCGCGGCCGGGCGCCGGCCACCCAGGTCCTGAAGCTGGCGGTACCTGCGCGGCCCGGAGCCGCCGGGTCCGCTGCACCGGGGTTTGCGGCACCGGGGT
>DAIOWC010000015.1:5090-45911 GCA_036758685.1 Streptosporangiaceae bacterium
GCGGCACCGGGGTCCGCGGCTCCGGGGCTGGCGATCTTGGGGTCCGCCACCTGTGCTGCCCGCCTTCGGTCGTGTCGTGAGTTGCCCAAGGGTACGGGCTAGCTGTACGGAAGGACGCTCTGGGCGGCGTTGTGGATCTCCCCGGCCTCTTCCCAGCCGAGCCGTCGGGAGCTGCGGGCGATCCGGCTGCGGCTGCGGAAGTAGCTGCCCACCGACCGGCCGGAGAAGACGTCGACCCCGCGGATGGTGGCGACCGCCCACGGAACGGTCGGCCCGTAGATCACCATCGCCGGGTGTACCTGGACCTCCCGGCCCAGCTCGGCGCTCAGCAGCCGGGAGGCCTGGGCGGCCTCCCAGCGCGCGTGGGCAAGCCTGTCCTTCTGGCTGAACGGGCCGTGATACAGGACCGGGCCGGCCGCCGAGTTGGTCGCGACGGTGCGGATCGGCAGGCGGCGATCCCAGCGCTCGGAGTCCACCGCGAACACTCCGCCGGGTCCGACCACCAGGTGGTCGATGACCGAATTGCTGCCGGGGATCGCGCGGGCGTGCACGGACAGATAGCCGAAGGGCCGGGCCAGGAAGAGCCGCCGCCGGGTCCGGCGCTGAGCGGAGGTGACCCGCGCCGCGGCGGGGATCAGCCCCATGGTCTTCGAGTGATAGATCGTGTCGAAGATCGCGACGGCGGCGGCCGCCGTCAGGCCCCAGCGCCAGTTCTGCCAGAGGGAGACGATGATCGCGATGACGGCCGCGATGAAGGCACGACGAATCCACACGGGCAGCCGGGGGTCGGCGGACAACCCGGCCATGATGGCGCGCGAAGGTGCGGGATAGTCCTGCGGCCCCTCGGCCACAGCACCGTCCCGTACCGTCGCGTCTGCGCTCGCCGTCGGGTCAGGCCCGGTCTCCCGGTCCATATGCCTAGCGTAACCGGCTACTTACCGTCTGGGCTATTGCGGCTCGCGCATGTGCGTGAAGGCCGCTACCCTTCGGTAACGTGACCCAGATTCATGACCTCACCGTGACCGAGCTGGCGGCAGCGATCCGGACGGGGGAGACCTCGTCGGCCGAGATCACCGAGCACTACCTGGGGCGCATCGACCGGCTCAACGAGCAGGTCGGCGCTTTCTATACGGTGACCCACGAGCTCGCACGCGAGGAGGCGGCCCGCGCCGACAAGGCGGCGTCGGCCTGGCGCAAGGATGGCTCGGCCGCCGAGCTGCCCGCGCTGACCGGGGTGCCGATCCCGATCAAGGACCTGAACATGGTCGCGGGCGTCAGGCTCACCTTCGGCAGCACGATCCTCGCCGACAACGTGGCCGACCAGGACGACTACATGGTCGGGCACCTGCGCGACGCGGGGATCGTGATCACCGGGAAGACCGCCACGCCCGAATTCGGGCTGCCCTGCTACACGGAGACGAAGATCGGCCCGCCAGCCCGCACGCCGTGGGACCTGACCCGGTCGGCCGGCGGTTCCAGCGGCGGGGCCGCCGCCGCCGTCTCCTCCGGTCTCGCACCCGCTGCCCAGGGCAGCGACGGCGGCGGCTCGATCCGGATCCCGGCGAGCGTCTGCGGCCTGTTCGGGATCAAGCCGACGCGGGGCCGGATCTCGCAGGGTCCGATGATGCCGGACCTGACCGGGCTGTCGATCGACGGCCCGCTCGCCCGGACCGTGGCCGACGCGGCGCTCCTGCTCGACGCGATGACCGGCAATCACCCGGGCGACATGTACACGCTTCCGGCGCTGGCCCCTGGCGATTCGTTCCTCGGATACGCCAGCCGGGAGCCGGGCAAGCTGCGCATCGCACGGTCGGTGGAGACCGTGGTGCCGGGTGCCGGGGTGGATCCGGAGTGCGTCGCGGCCTACGAGGACGCGAGCAGGCTGCTTGAGTCGCTCGGCCACGAGGTCGAGGACCTGGTCATGCCGTTCGCGGTGGAGGCGGTGCCGTCCTTCCTCGCGCTGTGGTACGCCATGGCGACGCTGGCGCCGATCTCGCCCGAGCAGGAGAGCCAGCTGCTGCCGCTGACCCGGTACCTGCGCGGCAAGGGCATGGAGCTGTCGGCCGCCGACCTGCTGCTCCACCAGGCCATCCTGCAGGGCGCCACCCGGCCCGCGATGGCCGCGATGAACGCCTACGACGCCATCCTCACCCCGACGCTCGCGATGCCGCCGCGGCCAGTCGGGTGGTTCGACGAGGTCGAGCCGGAGGAGAACTTCATCCGGCAGACGCTGTTCACCCCGTGGACGGCGCTGTACAACCTCTCGGGTCAGCCTGCGGTGAACGTTCCGCTGCACTGGAGCGACGACGGCCTGCCGATCGGCGTCATGCTGGCCGGCCGGATGGGTGCCGAGGGCACGCTGATCTCGCTGTCGGCGCAGCTGGAGTCCGCCCGGCCGTGGAAGGACAAGCACCCGGCGATCTGGGGTCAGTGATCAACCATCTGATCAGGATCACTCGCAGCGGGTGAGGCCCGTCGCATCCCGTCTGGGCAGGTTAGGAGCACGATGCCGCCCCCGCGCCCGGGCGCGGCGCTGCGTACCTGACGGGACGGTCGATGAGCCGACTGCTGGAGCGGCTGGGCAGCTTCGCCGCGCGGCGGCCCTGGATCATGTTCGTCGCCTGGGTGGTCATCCTCGGCGGACTGCTCGGCGCCCGGCAGGCCTTCGGCGGCACGTACGTCAACAACTACAACATCTCCGGCTCGAACTCGGAGGACGGCCTCAACCGGCTGAACAGCACGTTCAGCTCGCAGGGCGGCTACGGCGGCCAGATCGTCTACCACGCCGCCCACGGCACCGTAGCCGCGCAGAAATCGGCGGTCAACCAGGCCTCGGCCAACGTCGCCAAGCTGCCCGACGTGATCAAGTCGGTCAGCCCCTTCAGCACCGCCGGAGCAGGCGCGGTGTCGAAGAACGGCACGATCGCGTACACGAGCGTGTCCTGGAGCGTGAACCCGTACTCGCTGGACACGTCCTACCTGACCAAGCTGAACAACGCCACGGCGCCGGCCAGGAAGGCCGGGCTGCAGGTTGAGTACGGTTCCGGCGCCGGCAACATCGGGCAGACGACCAAGGACACCACGTCCGAGCTCATCGGCCTTGCCTGCGCGCTGATCCTGCTGCTGTTCATGTTCGGCGCCGTGATCGCGGCGGCCATCCCGCTGATCTCAGCCATCTTCAGCGTCGGCGCCGGGCTCTCGCTGCTCGGCCTGCTCGCGGCGGTCATGACGTTCCCGACGACGGCGCCCACGATCGCCACGCTGCTCGGCCTGGGCGTCGCCGTCGACTACGGCCTGTTCCTCGTGGCCAGGCACCGCGAGCAGCTGGACAGCGGGATGGACGTCCTGGAGTCGGCCCGCCGCTCCGAGGCGACCTCGGGTGCCGCCGTCATCGTGGCCGGCACGACGGTCGTGATCTCGATCCTCGGCCTCTACATCTCCGGCGTCGGGTTCGTCGGCACGCTCGGCCTCGCGGCGGCGATCGTGGTCGCGATCACCATGGCCGCGGCGCTGACGCTGGTCCCGGCCTTCCTCGGCGCGTTCAAGGGGAACGTGCGCGCGATCAAGTCGCGGGTCCGGGCGCACCGGGCGCACGAGACGGTCCAGGAGCAGGCCCGGCGGACCGCCGCCGCCACGCACGAGCAGCACGAGCGGAGCGCCTTCGCGCGCTGGGGCCGCATGATCAGCCGTCACCCGGTGCCGTGGGGAATCCTCAGCGTCGCCGTGCTCGTTGTGCTCGCGATCCCGTTGTTCTCGATGACGCTCGGCCAGCCGGACAACGGCACGAACCCGACATCGGAGAGCAACCGGCGCGCCTACGACCTCATGAGCCAGGGCTTCGGCGTCGGTTCCAACGGGCCGCTGACCGTGGTCGTGGTGCTGCCCAAGCAATCGGCGTCGGCCAACTCCACGCTGCTGAGCACCATGCAGAAGAACGTCGCCTCGACCCCCGGCGTGGCCTCCGTGAGCCCGGCCTCGGTGAACTCGGCCGGCACGACGGCGGTGTTCAACGCGATCCCGACGACCAGGCCGCAGGCCGGCCAGACCACCGGGCTGGTCACCACGCTGCGCGACAGCGTCCTGCCGAAGTCACATACGACCACGTACGTCACGGGCACGGTCGCCGGCGGCCTCGACTTCACCAACAAGATCAAGAGCCGTCTCGTCTGGCTGATCCTGGCGGTGGTCGCGATCGCGTTCATCCTGCTGACCGTGGCGTTCCGGTCGGTCGTGATCGCGACCAAGGCGGCGATCCTGAACCTGCTGTCGATCGGCGCGGCCTACGGCGTGATCGTGGCCATCTTCCAGTGGGGCTGGGGCGAGAGCCTGGTCGGCCTGCACACGACGCTGCCGATCCCGGCGTACGTGCCGATGCTGGTCTTCGCGATCGTCTTCGGCCTGTCCATGGACTACGAGGTGTTCCTGCTGTCCCGGGTGCACGAGGCGTGGCTGCAGACGCGGGACGCGCACCGGGCGGTCGCGATCGGGATCGGCAGCACGGCCCGCGTGATCACTACGGCCGCGCTGATCATGATCGCGGTGTTCACGAGCTTCGTGGCCGACAGCGATCCCGTGGTCAAGATGCTCGCGCTCGGCATGGCCTTCGCCGTGCTGATCGACGCGTCGCTGGTCCGGATGGTGCTGGTCCCGTCGATCATGACGCTGCTCGGCAAGCGGGCGTGGTGGCTGCCGAAGTGGATGGAGCCGATAGTGCCGCACCTCCAGCTGGAGGAGGGCGGAACGCCCGAGCCCGCTCCGGCCTCGGCGACGGCTGCCTATCGCCGCGGCGTCGAGGCGGGCCGCACCAAAGAGCCGGACCGTAACCGGCACGAGTGAGACATCTCCGGCCTTGATAACCCGCTATGGGGAAATTCTTCGGCGGCGGCGCGGTCAGGGCCGTAGTGCGTAGTGTCTTCCGCATGAGATTGGCGTGGCCCGGTTTCGCGGCGCTCGCGGTGGGCGGAGCGCTGCTGACCGGGTGCGGGCAGGCCGGCCCGGTCCCGCAGACGACCGCGGACAGCTTCCTTGCCAGCTGGTCCAGCCAGAACTGGGCCCGCATGCAGTCGCTGGTCAGGAAGCCGCCGGCGGACTTCATCGCTGTCAACAGGGCCGCGCTCAGCGACCTCGGCGTCGGGCACGCCACCTATCAGGCGGGCAAGATGCGCATTGCCGGCGACACCGCCAGCGAGCCGGTCACCGAGCACCTGCAGCTGGCCGGTGTTGGCACGATCACGATCGCGACCACCCTGAAGCTGGTCAGGGGCTCGTCGAACTGGCTCGTCGACTGGTCACCGGCGACCATCGCGCCGGAGCTGAAGCCGGGCGAGACGCTGTCGGCTCAGGTGAGCTGGGCGCAGCGGGCGCAGATACTCGGCGCGGGCGGAGCGCCGCTGACCACGCAGGCGCCGATGGTGGTGGTCGGGCTCGAGGGGCAGCGGATCAAGAACGCCAAGTCCGTCCGCACGGTGCTCCTGTCCGCCGGCGCCCCAGCTCAGGCGCTGGCGGGCGCGCTGGCCGGGGCCAAGAAGGAGCCGACCTGGTTCGAGCCGGTCTACACGCTCACCTGGGCCCGGTATCAGCTGCTGAAGCCGACGATCTACCCGATCCCCGGCACCGTGTTCGAGACCGAGCACGAGCTCGCGCCGATTACGCCCGGCCTCGGCTACGTGATCGGCGCGGTGGGCCCGATCACGGCGCAGGAACTGCAGGAGCTCGGGCCTCCCTACAGTGCGCAGAGCGTCGTCGGCCAGACCGGCCTGGAGCAGGAGTACCAGCGCCAGCTGGCCGGCCAGCCCGGAGTCACGGTCACGGCCGACGCCGCGGGCGGCACCCCCGTCGCCGCGGTCGCCAGGATCGCCCCGGTCCCAGGAACGCCCGTGCAGACCAGCATTGACCCGCGGGTCCAGCACGACGCGGAAGCGGCGCTGGCCGGGGAGCATAAGCGCGCGGCGCTGGTCGCCATCAACGCCGCGACCGGCCAGGTCCTCGCCGCCGTGAGCGAGCCTGCGGGGACCGGCTTCAACGACGCGCTGGAGGGCGCGTTCCCGCCCGGCTCGTCGTTCAAGGTCATCACGTCGACCGCCCTGCTCGAGCACGGTCTCACGCCGTCATCTCCGGCCTCCTGCCCGCCGCGGATCACGGTCGACGGCGCCGTCTTCCGCAACTCCGAGGGGACCGCGCCGGTCAGTGACCTGCTGCACGCGTTCGCCGAGTCGTGCAACACGGCGTTCATCGGCCTCGCGACCAGGAATCTGACGGCCGCCGACTTCCCCGCGACGGCGGCGCAGTACCGGATCGGGACATCGCCCGAACTCGGCCTGCCCGCTTTCGGCGGGTCGGTGCCGAAGCCGACCGACGAAGCGGACCTGGCCGCGACGACGATCGGCCAGGGCCAGGTGCTGATGTCGCCGCTGGCGATGGCGATGGTCGCCGCCGACGTCGACACGGGCGTGGTGCGCGCGCCCCGGCTGGTCGCCGGGTCCCCGGACGATCAGGTCGCGCCGAAGCCGCTGCCGAGCGCGGTCGTGGCCAGCCTGCACGCGATGATGCGGCAGGTCGTCGAGACCGGCACGGCCTCGGGCAAGGGCCTGCCGCCCGGCACCTACGCCAAGACCGGGACCGCGCAGTACGGCTCGGGCAAGCCGCTGCCGCAGGACGCCTGGCTGGTCGGGTTCAACGGCAACGTCGCGTTCGCGATGGTGGTGGTGGACGGCGGCGAGGGCGGCCCGACCGACGGCCCGCTCGTCGCCAGGTTCCTCGACCTGGTCCTTGCTCACTAATTGTGTAGCGATGGCTACTGTGGGTAACGGACCATCATGGACGGGGAGGATCTTGATGCCGAGCCGGTGATGCCGCGGCATGCCTGGCGCCGGCTCTTCCAGTACGGGAACGTGGCTGCCGCCGCGGCCGTCTCGGGAGCAATGCTGGCGGTGCTGGGGGCCGGTCACGGCGCCATCCCGGCCCTGGGCCCGGCTCTCGTGCCTGGCCACGGCGGCTGGGCTGTGCACAAGACGGCTGTACACCAGACAGCTGCGCACAGGACAGCTGTGCACCCGCGGAGAACCCGATGAACACGGCCGTCAAGCGGTCCGCGCCGAGGCCGCTCACGGTGGGCAAGACGAAGACCCGCGAGCGCGAGCGGCTCGGCCGGCGCGGTTCCTACCGGCTGGGCCAGCTGCGCGCGCAGGGCATCAGGGTCGCGTCACCGCCCGCGATCGCCAGCTTCTCGTTCGCGCGTGACATCCGGCGCGGGCCGGCCTCGGCGTGGCTGCTCGCCCTGGTCGCCGGCACCGCGGCGCTGGCCGGCACGGCGTTGCTGGGCTGGTGGTTCATGCCGTTCGCGATCGGCCTGATCGCCGGCCTGCTCAATCGCATCGCCGGCCGCCGGACTCGGGTCGCGCTTCCGGCCGTCCTCGCGGCGGCGCTCATCGGGTGGGGCCTCGCGCTTGGCTGGCTCGGGCGGCACGGGCTGCCGTTCGCCGCAGTGGAACGGGTCATCGCGGCCGTTCACGGATTCCCGCACTCGGCGACCGCCGGGGTGACGGTGACCCTCCTGGTCGCCGCGGCGCAGGTGACGGCCGGGTACTGGCTCGGCCGCGCGCTCACCCCGCGTCCGCTCGACAACTGGAGCGCCTAAATCAGGTGGACTCGGCCTGGTCACCGAGCTGGGCGATGATCGCCGCCCGGCGCAGCCGCTCGTTCCCGATCGCGTCGGTGCTGTCAACGAACTGGTCGATCGCGCCGATCGGGGGCAGGGCGCGGATGCGCTCGTCGCTTATGGCCTCCCTGAGCGCTGCGGCGAAGCGGGCCGCGCCGAGCACGCGGAACGGCCGGTCGTAGTACGTCGGCCGGACCAGCGGATCGAGACGCGCGGTGAGGCCAAGCTCGTTGTGCAGCCGCGCCGCTGCCTCGTAGCTGGCGCACAGGCGGTCCTCCCGGTCCGGCCACGTGGCCGCGGTGACCGCGCCGGTGAGCAGCGGGATGAGACCCGGCCCGGCCGCGCTGCGCGCGAGCGCGGTTCCGAGCCACTTGCTGTAGGGCGGATACCGGCGCTGCATGAGCAGCAGCAGCCGGGTCAGGTCACGGACGAGCCGGGCCGCCACGATCGCGGACCCGAGTTCATCGCCGGCCTCGGCGCAGCGGCCGGGGAACGGCTCCTCCTGGTCGATGCGCTGCCACTGGCAGGCGAGGACGTAGTACCAGACGTCGCGCGGATACCACGCGAGCGCCGCTCGCGCTCCCGCCAGTCCGCCGCCAGTCAGGGCGAGGCCGTCGTGGAAGACCGCGCCGCCGGTCACCTCGGCCAGCAGCTGCGTCGGCGTCGCCAGCCAGTCGAGCAGGCGCACTCCGGCGGCCGGGTCGAAGCCCAGATGCCCCGTCAGCCAGTCGCCCAGGCCTGCCACCTCGACCCAGTGGCTCGCGTCGTCGGGCGAAGCACCCGACGCGGCGAACACCGTCGGATAGCCGTGGAACTCGCCGGGCAGGCTGGCGCCGATCTCCTCGCGCACGGCGCCAGCGCGTTCGTCGTCGCCGAGGAAGATCTGCAGTCGCGGTCCGAAGTTATGGTCGGCCGACCGAGGCGAGTCGAAGCCGAGCACCTCCGAGCCCCACCCGATGAGACTGGCCGAGTAGGGCAGGCCAGGGAAGGACTCGTCGAGCACCGGCCGGACGCGTTCGGCGTAAAAGCGCCGGGACAGGGCCAGGCCGGGCAGAAAGGCTGCGGTCACCGGCAGAGCATGCCGGATCGCCCGTGATGCGGGCAATCGGCATTCTCGCGGCGGCAGCTACCCCTCTTCCCCGAGGACGTCGGTCCCGCCCTCCTCGGGGCCGCCGAGCTCATCCTCCGGTCCGCCGGTGTCGGTGCCGCCGAGCAGGTCGGTCCGCTCCTCGTCCGGCTCCGGGCCGCCGAGCTCGTCCTCGTTCTCGCCGGTGTCGCTGCCGCCGAGCACGTCAGTTCCCTGCTCATCGGGCTCGGGACCGCCGAGGATTCCTGAATCGTTTGCCATGGCTACCTCCGTGCGCGCGGAGAGCTAGCGTACGGAATCACGCTAGCTCTCCGGGGCGGCCGGTGGCCAGGGGGCCTACATCTCGACGGCCTCGTAGACCTCGACCGTGCCCCCGCCGTCGAGCACTGGGCAGCCCTTCGCCTTCGTCGCCGCCTCGCTGAGCGAGTCCGCGGTGACGATCGAGTAGCCGCCGGCCTTGGCCGCGGCCCCGTCGGTCACGCCGGCCGAGCTCAGGGTGGCCGAGGTGCTGAACGGGTTCCCCATGTCGGTCACCGAGTCGCCCAGCGTGCCGAACCAGGATATCCAGGCCTGCATCTGCTGCTCCTGGGCCTCGGGAGTCTCGGCCATCTGGCCACCCACGTAGATGTATACGAACTTTGCCATCGAATCCTCCTCGGGCGAGCCCGGCCGACGTCCGCAGCCGGGGTGTGGAGTCCACATCCACTCCGACGGACGGCTGGCGCGAAATTCGACAGGCCCGGGCGGCGGGCCGAGGGCACAATTGATGGCTGCCCACAACTGTGTTCCGGTTTGGTGGGCACAGAGCGGCATAAAACGGCCGTGATCATGACTCAAACCGGAACGGAGTTGGGGCCGGCCCGGACTTACCCTCAGTTTCGTTGACGCAAACCGGGGCAAGCCCGGCGCCGAGCCAGATGGAAGTGCTGGTAAGTGAGCCGATGTACCGGACGGCGACGTATCCGAAAGGCGTGAATAGGGCATCTGGCACCGGCGTTCTCGTATGGTAAGGAATTTCTACCATTTTCGGGCAAAGCAAGTCGGCCGTGCTAGCATCGCCACGGTGTCGCTCAGGGTAGGCGTGACCGGCGGTGGCAGCGCAGGCCACGTCGTGCCGGCGCTCGCGGTGGCTGCGGAGTTCCGCCGTCGCGGGCAGGACGACCTGGTCTTCTTCGGCCGCGCGGACAGCATCGAGGAGCGCCTCGCGACCCAGGCCGGACTGAGCTTCGTGGCCCTGCCCGCGGCCGGGCTCCGCCGTTACCGGTCCTGGAAGAACCTGACGCTGCCGTTCGTGGTGCTCTGGGGGGTCGCCCGCGCGATCATCACCGTGCGCCGGTCGCGCATCAGCGTCCTGCTCTGCAAGGGCGGGTACGTGTCGGTCCCGGCGGCGATCGGCGCCTGGGCCAACCGGGTGCCGTTCGCCATTCACGAGTCGGACCACTCGCTCGGGCTGGCCAACCGGATCCTCGCCCGCTTTGCGACGAAGGTGCTGACCTCGAGCCCAAGCACGCAGGTCTCGGTCAGGGGTCGCAAGATCACCGGCATCTGCACGGGCCTGCCGGTGCGGCCGGACCTGGAGACCGCCGACCCTGGCCGGTTCCGCGTGAAGCACGGCCTGCCCCCGGAGGGCCGGGTGCTGCTGGTGTTCTGCGGCAGCAGCGGCTCAGTCCGGATCAACGACGCGGTGCGGTCCGAGCTGGACGCGCTGCTGAAGGACTTCCTGGTCGTGCACGTCTGCGGGCCGAGCAACGTGGACGAGCAGCTGAACGGCACGCCGGGCTACTTCCAGTTCGAGTACCTCAACGAGGACATGGCGGACGCGCTCTGGCTCGCCGATGTCGTCATCGGCCGGGCCGGGGCGACGACGCTGGCCGAGCTCGACGCGCTGGGGAAGCCGGCGGTCCTGATCCCGCTCCCGCTGTCGGTCAGCCGCGGCGACCAGATCGTGAACGCCGACACGTTCGCGGCGTCGCACCCCTGCGTCGTGCTCCCCGACGACAGCCATCTCGCCGACGGGCTGGTCGCCGCGTGCGTGCAGCTCATCCCGGCGGCGGATGCGGCCGGCCGCGGCGTGGCCGAAGGCCGGGACGTGCACCGGGCGGCGCGTGCGGTCGCCCAGGAGGTAGCCGGGATGGCCAGGTCGCGCCATCGCCGGCCGGCCGCCCGCCCCGCTCGGTAACAGGAAGTCGGCAGGCCCGATGTTTGCGATCCATCGGCCGGGCCGATCATGGTGGGGTGGCTGACCCAGAGATCGCCCGGCGGGCGGAGGCGGCCGGGATCGCCCCGGTCTACGAGAACTGGCGGCGGCAGCCGGTCCACGTCCCGCAGGAGACGCTCGTGGCTCTGCTGGCAGCCCTGGACCAGGCGCCCGGCGGACCAGCGGCCGGCCCAGCGCTAGCCGAGACAGGGCCGGCCGCCGAGTCGGCTCCGGGGTCGGCTCCGGGGCCCCTTCCGGCGCTGCCGGCGCTGCCGGCCCAGCGGACCTGGGGCTTCACCGTGCAGCTCTACTCGCTCCGGTCGATGGGTTCCTGGGGCCACGGCGACCTGCACGACCTGGCCGAGCTCGCGGCCTGGAGCGCGCGCGAGCTGGGCGCGGGCTTCATTCAGGTGAACCCGCTGCACGCGGCCGAGCCGCTCCCGCCGATCAGCCCGTCGCCGTACCTGCCGATGACCAGGATGTTCACCAGCCCGCTGTACCTGCGGGTCGAGGACATCCCCGAGTACCACCAGCTCGCGGACGTCGACCGGGCCGCGGTCAGGCAGCTGGCGGCGCCGCTGCGCGCGCGGAACTGCACCCCCGACCTGATCGACAGGGACGCGGTCTGGCTGGCCAAGCGAGCCGCCCTGGAGCTGATCAGCCAGATCGAGCTGACGCCTGAGCGGCGGGGGCAGTTCGAGGCCTTCCGCGCCGAGCGCGGGGCGGAGCTGGAGTCCTGGTCGGCCTGGTGCGCCCTGGCCGAACGGCACGGGCCCGACTGGCGGACGTGGCCGCCGGGCTGCTCGAGCGCCTCAGCGGGTCAGGCGACCGTGGCGGGCGATGCCGGGCTGCGCCGCGCCGCGTCGTTCCATTCCTGGCTGCAGTGGCATTGCGATCAGCAGCTGGCCGGCGCGCAGCGGGCGGCGACGGCCGCCGGGATGGCGCACGGCATCATCCATGACCTCGCCGTGGGCGTGAACCCCGGCGGCGCCGACGCCTGGGCGCATCCGGGGCTGCTGGTCGCCGGCGTCACCGTGGGCGCGCCGCCGGACAGCTTCAACCAGCTCGGCCAGGACTGGGGCCAGCCGCCCTGGCACCCGCAGCGGCTGGCGGCGGCCGGCTACCGGCCGCTGGCCGAGTTGTTCGGGGCCTCGCTGCGGCACGCGGGCGGCCTGCGCGTCGACCACGTCATGGGCCTCACGCGGCTGTGGTGGGTGCCCGCCGGCCAGCCCCCCGACCGCGGCGCCTACGTCAGCTACGACCACGACGCGTCCGTGGCGGCGCTTGCGGGCGCGGCCGCGCGCGTAGGCGGTATCGCGATCGGCGAGGACCTCGGCACCGTCGACCGCTGGGTCCGCGGCCACCTGGCCAGCCACCACATCCTCGGCACGATGATGCTGTGGTTCGCCTACACGCCCGACGGCGCGCCGCTGCCGCCGGCGCTGTGGCGCCGCGAGTGCATGGCGACGGTCGGCACCCACGACGTGCCGCCGATCGCCGGCTTCGTGACCGGCGACCAGGTGACCGTCCGCGCCAAGCTCGGGCTGCTGAGCCGGCCACTAGAACAGGAACGCGCGGAGTCCGCCCGCACTGTCGGCCGCTGGCAGGCGGCGCTCACGGCGGAAGGACTGCTACCGGCCGGGACCACGCCCACCCCGGCCGAGTTCACCGTGGCGCTGTACGGCTATCTCGGCCGGACGCCGTCGCTGCTGGCCGGCGTCTCGCTGGCCGACGCGGTGGGCGACGTCCGCACGCAGAACATCCCGGGCACGAGCACCGAGTACCCGAACTGGCAGATCCCGCTATGCGACGCCGACGGCCGGTCGGTGCTGCTCGAGCAGCTGGGGGAGAGCTGCCTCCTGCGCCAGGCCGTCGCCGCCGCCGCGGGCCTGTAGTTATCCCCGGCTGGCGCGCGCCGAGATGTCCCGGCAGCGCAGCGCCCTGGCCACGTCGTCGCGACCCTCGGCGAGCAGCCGGGCCAGCGCCGGGGCGGGCTGCGCGCTGGCGATGTAGGCGTCGGTCGCGTCAAGCGCCGCCGGGGTGATCACGGTGACCGGGTAGGCGTTCTTGGTGAAGAACTGCGCCATGTCCGAGGCCCCGTCACTCCACATGGCGGGCAGCGCCGCGTAGAACTTCCCGGCGTACGGCGCGAGCAGCTCGTCCTGATCCGGGTCGGCGAATCCGCGCAGCACGGCGCGGAAGGTGGCGTTCGGCTGCGTGCCGCCCGTGATCGCCGACCACGCCGCGGCCTTGGACTGCTCCGCGGGGATCGAGGCCAGGCAGGTCTGCACGTGCCGCTCGCCGGCGTCGGTCTTGTCCCGCACCAGCTCCGCCTCGACGGCGTCCGGCCCGATGACGCCGCGGCTGGCCAGCCGGTGCACGAGCTGCCAGCGCAGGTCGGTGTCGACCGCGAGGCCGCCGACTACGGCCGAGCCTGCCAGCAGCCCTGCCAGCAGGTCGAGGCTTTCCGGCGTGATCGCGGTGCGGGCCAGGGCCTCGGTGTACGCGAGCTGCTGGTCCGAGCCCGGCTCGGCGGCCAGGAGCCAGCCGCGCAGCGTCTGGTCGAACTGCGCCATCGCGTCCGGCCGCCAGGCCGGGTCGGCGTACCGGCGGACGGCGGTGCCGGTCATCGCGAGGACTCGTTCGAGCACCGTGATCTCGCCGATCGACGGCGCGCCGGCGGTGACGAGCGCGAGGAACTCCTGGGTGCTCATCTCGGCATCGCGGGTCATGTCCCACGCCGCGGCCCAGCACAGCGTGGCCGGCAGCGACTCGTCGAACTCGCCGATGCTGGTGATCACCGTGGCCAGCGAGTGCTCGTCCAGCCGGATCTTGGCGTAGGTGAGGTCGTCGTCGTTGACCAGCACCACGTCCGGCCTGGCCGCCCCGATCAGCTCAGGGACCGGCGTAACGGGGCCGGCGATGTCCAGCTCGACGCGGCGAGTGCGGGTTAGCCGTCTTTTCGTCGGCGCGGGGGGCTCCGGGGGGTCGTCCCCCCGGGTCAGCACGTTGTACAGGCCGATCGCGATCCGGTGCGGACGCAGCTCGGGATGGCTCGCCGCGGCCTCCTGGTGCACCGCGAAGTCGGTGAACGTGCCGTCCGGGCCGACCTCGTACCTGGCCCGCAGCGTGTTCACCCCGGCCGTTTCCAGCCAGGACTTCGACCAGGCGGCCAGGTCCCGTCCGGATGCCTGCTCCAGCGAGCTCAGCAGATCGGCGAGGGTGGCGTTACCCCAGGCGTGCTTGCCGAAGTAGTCACGCACGCCCGCCAGGAAGTTGTCCTGGCCCACGTAGGCGACGAGTTGCTTCAGCACCGAGGCGCCCTTCTCGTAGGTGATCCCGTCGAAGTTCACCTCCACGGCCTCGATGTCGGGGATGTCGGCCGCGATCGGGTGGGTGGACGGCAGCTGGTCCTGGCGGTAGGCGTAGGCCTTGGCGCCCTGCGCGAAGGACGTCCACGCCGTCGGCCAGCGGGTGGCCTCGGTCATCGCGACGAGGCTGGCCCAGGTGGCGAACGACTCGTTCAGCCACAGGTCGTCCCACCACTTCATGGTGACCATGTCGCCGAACCACATGTGCGCCATCTCGTGCAGGATCGTCTCGGCGCGGTTCTCGTGCTCGCCGTCGGTCACCCTGGACCGGAAGATGTAGTCCTCCAGGAACGTGACGCAGCCGGCATTCTCCATGGCCCCGGCCTTGTACTCGGGCGCGAAGAGCTGGTCGTACTTGCCGAACGGGTACCTCACCGCAAACGCCCGGTGATAGAAGTCGAACCCCTGCCGGGTGATTTCGAAAATCTCCTCGGGGTCGAGGTACTGCGCGAGCGACTGCCGGCAGTAGATGCCAAGGGGGATCCCGTCGTGGACGCGCTGCACGCTGTAGTAGTGGCCGGCACAGACCGCGGTGATGTAGGTGGACAGCACCGGGGTGGGCGGGAAGTGCCAGCGAGCCTTGACGTCCGTTGCCGGCTCGCCGGCGACGTCCGGGGCCGTGTTGGACACGACTACCCAGTCACCGGGAGCGGTGACGGTCAGCTCGAACGTCGCCTTGAGGTCGGGCTGGTCGAAGCAGGCATAGATGCGGTGGGCGTCGAAGGTCTCCAAGTCGCTGTACAGGTAGACCCGGCCGTCCGCCGGGTCGGTGAACCGGTGCAGGCCCTCACCCGTGCGCGAGTACGCACACGTGGCGACCACGCGCAGCTCGTTGCGCGCGGCGAGGCCGGTCAGCACGATGCGGTCGCCGTCGAAGGCATCGGCGGCCACCACCTGGCCGTTCAGCGTGATCTCGGTCACAGCCGGGGCGGTGAGCTCGATGAATGTGCCCGCACCCGGCCGCCTGCAGTCGAACGCGACGGTACTGGCTGAGGTGAACGTCTCGGCCGAGCCCGTCAGGTCCAGCTCGACCTGGTAGGCCTCCACGCTGATCAGGCTGGCCCGGTCACGTGCCTCATCGCGCGTGAGATTGCTCGCCACGTCGCTCACCCTTCTGTCGGAAGCCGCCGCCCGTTGCGGAATGCGCGGGGCGGTTCGTAGGTTGCCGCGAAGACATGACATCGCCCCGAGGAGTACGCATGCCCGAGCAGGAGCCTACCCAGGTCGATTTTTGGTTCGACCCGCTATGTCCGTGGGCGTGGATCACCAGCAGGTGGATGCTTGAGGTGGAGAAGGTCCGCCCGGTGCACACGCGCTGGCACGTTATGAGCCTGGCTGAGCTCAACTCGACCAAGGACAACATCTCGCCCGAGTACAAGGAGCGGCTGAAGGACGCCTGGGGTCCGGTGCGGGTCTGCACGGCCGCGGAGGAGAAGTTCGGCCCCGAGGTGCTCGGCCCTCTCTACACCGCGATCGGCACCCGGTTCCACGACGAGAAGGCGGAGCGCAACCGGGCGACGATCGAGGCCGCCCTTGCCGACGCGGGCCTGCCGGCCGACCTGGCCGACGCGATGGACTCCACCCAGTACGACGAGGCCCTGCGCGCGTCCCATCGCGACGGCCTGGACCGGGTCGGCTACGAGGTCGGAACGCCGGTGATCTCGGTTGATGGCGCGTCGTTCTTCGGGCCCGTCGTATCACCGATCCCGCGTGGCGAGGCCGCGGCGAGGCTCTGGGACGGCGTGCTGCTGGTGGCCGGCACCGACGGCTTCTTCGAGCTGAAGCGCAGCCGCACTCGCGACCCGATCTTCGACTAGCGGTCGCGCCGAACGGCGGCCGGCGGCGGCCCGCGCCACGGCGGTGATCAGCGCAGCGGCGAGCAGGATCAGGCCGGTGATATTTCCGGCGGAGGTCAGCGCACTCATCGTGGCTGCATCACTTTCAGCTGCCAGGAGCAGTTGGAGATGACCACCAGATGGTGGGTGCCGACGCCGGCCGTGAGCGAGGTTTCGCCGTGGCCGGCATCCCCGGCCTGGTCGATGCTCGCGCCAACCGCACCGGGCGCGGCGTCCTCGACGATCAGCTGTCCTACGGGCACTCCGGCCGCGCAGCTGTAGGACCACCAGATCTGCCAGGGTGCCCGGCTCTTAAGGGCAAACTGGCTGGTCGTCTCGTCCCCGCGGCCAGCGAACGCGGCTATCTCGCCGGCCGGAAGCGGGCTCGGTAAGCGGCTGCGGTGGCCGGCGAGCCGCTCGCCGGTCGCCCCGGACGACCGGCTTCCGGCCTGCGCTATCCGCGCCAGCGTCCTCGGGCTCGTCGAGGAGACCAGGACAATCGACCCGATCACCAGGCATAACCCGGCGGCCCAGGTGCCGACGGTCACGAATAACCGCAGCGCCCGGTGCGCCCCCGCGCGAGCGGGTGAGGAGAGCCCGAAGGTGGGCGCCGCGTGCTGTGCGACGCGAAATGGGCGGGCCTCTGCATCGTGATCATGATAGGTCGTCCACATAGCCTCGGTCCGTGGGCAGGCATCGTCGCTGTTACTGACAGGGAGCGTTGTATCACGAAATGCAGTCGGGCCCCGGCGTTAAAAAGGTTTATGCCAGTTAGGCGGGCACGGCCCGGCCCGGCGCGCCGGTCCTCCGCCGGCGGCGTCGCCGCTCGTGCCAGACTGGCCCGGTGCGCGTATACCTGGGATCTGATCACGCCGGATTCGAGCTCAAGACCGCCCTCATCGCCTGGCTTAACCAGGCTGGCCATGAGGCCGTCGACTGCGGGCCGTCGAGTTATAACCCTGACGACGACTACCCGCCTTACGTCATGCGAGCCGCCAACTCCGCGGTCAACGATCCGGGCAGCCTCGGCATCGTGATCGGCGGGTCGGGCAACGGCGAGCAGATGGCCTCTAACAAGATCCGCGGCGTCCGGGCCGCGCTCGTGTGGAGCGATGAGACGGCGCGGCTGGCGCGGCTGCACAACGACGCGAACGTGCTGAGCCTCGGCGCCCGCGAGTATCCGGTCGAAGATGCCGTGGGCTTCGCCAAGGTGTTCGTGGAGACGGCGTTCTCCGAGGCGCCCCGGCACCAGCGACGGCTGGACGAGATTGCCGCCTACGAGGCCTCAGGAGAGCTTCCGCCGCTGTCCTGACCGGGTCTCCTGGCCGGCCTGCCTAACCGGACACGGCGGCGGACCCTCGGCCGGGTCGGGCGCGGAGCACGATCCTGGCCTGCGACCGGCTGGCCGGTGCCGGTCTCGGCGGTGATGCTGGTCTCTGCCCGGCCGCCGGTCTGGGCGACTGCGGCTGTTTCGGACGAGGTGCCCGCGTCGACGATGGCAGCGGCTTCGGCCGGCCCGGCTGGCGGGTCGGGCCTGCGGCCGTTTCGCCGTCCGCCGCGGCGGCCAGGCACCGGGCCTGATCCGTCGGCCGGCCACGGGCGCGGGCGCGCAGCCTGGCCGTCCTGCGGTCGCCTCGGGCCGGGCGCGGCCGACGCGCTGAGCGCGGCCTGCTCTTCGTCTGCCGGACTCGGTCGCGAGACATCCCTGGCTCGCATGGCCGCGACGACCGAGATCTTCATGCCCGTCATATGTCGTCCATCAGAACATCATGCCGCTGTACGGCGCGATATCCCAGCACGTGGCGGCCGCCAGGGCGGTCAGCGCGCCCGGCGTGAGCTCGGCAACATGACCGGCGCCGGCCAGCTGGCCGAGGCTGGCACCGCCGAGATAGGCCGCCCCGAGTGCGCCGACCGTCAGTCGCAGATCGGCCGGGTCGGTCGTGCGCTCGCAGCGGGCCGGATCCGCTGCCCGCGGGCCGGACGTCCGCAGGCGCCAGCGCCCGGCGTTCGCGGGGATCACCGAGTCCGTGACCTCGAGGACCAGGTCGGTGCTGGCGGCGTAGGCCCGCTGGCTGAGAGCGGCGGGCAGGTCAACCAGGCGGACCCACAGCCCGTCCGCTGGCGAGGGCCGGGCCCGCCGGCGGTCGGCGAGCATGGCCAGCAGCGGGTCGTCGATCGGGCGCATCGGCGCGATGACCTCACCGACCAGGTCCCTGGAGAGCAGGTCGGTCCAGAGCGCCGCGGTGGCGGCGGGGTCGTTCGCGTACAGCTCCCTGACGTGCAGTGTGCCGGCCGGCATGTGGTCCTCGCCCCAGCCCTGCTTCGCGCGGTACAGGGCGTAGCCGCGCGGCCCGTTGTCATCCTCGGCCAGCACGCAGCGCAGCTCCGTCATGCCCGGAGGACGCAGTGCCTTCGGATCCCTGAGCAGGTAACCCCACCATCTGCTGTTCCTGGCCAGCATCCCTGGCCGGCGGGCCAGGGCGGTGTCGAAGACGCGCGCGAGCTCTGGCTGGGCCGCCTGCGGGGATACCGCCCGGATCCGGGGCTCCGCCTGGCTGTCTGCGGCCGAGCCGCTGGCGGCGCCGACGGCCAGCCGTCCCTCGCCGCGACCGATTGTGAACCGCTGATGCAGCGACGCGAGGCCGAAGCCGAACCGGCCGTAGATCACGGCTTCCGACGCGAACAGGATCGCCACCGGCTCTCTCCGGGCGGCGGCCTCGTCCAGCAGGCGGGTCATCAGCCCAGTCAGGATGCCGCGCCGCCGGTGCGAGGGCAGGACGGCCACGAAGGTGATGCCCGCGGCGGGCACCACGCCACCCGGCACGGTCATCCGGAAGCTGTAGGCGCCCGCCGAGCCGACCATCTGCTCGCCGTCCAGCGCGGCGATAGTCCGGTCGAACTCAACGACCTCGCGGCTAAGTTCGATTTGCTCCGGCTGCCATGTGTCCAGGAACGCCTGGCTGTCCAACTCGATGAAGGCGGGATATTCGTCGGCCGTGATCGTCCGGATCGGATACGTCGTGGTCATGGTGGTATTCCTACCGGTCGCTAGCGGCACCAGGCCAGCGCATTTCCGGCTGCCGCTGCGGACCGATAAAGTTCCGGCAAGATGGTTGCCAGATTTCTCCGCCGGTTCTGGTCCGCGGCCAAGTCCGCCGCGGCGCGGCAGCGGGGGCGGATCCGGCGTGAGGTCATCACCCGCAACCGCAGGCTGGCGATCGGGCTGGCGCTGGTCGTCATCGGCATCGGCGTCGCCGCGGTAACGGTCAGCAGCGACTGGATCTCGCCGGGTGTCGTGATCCTGCCGATCCTGGCCGGCGGCCTGCTGCTGTCTCCCCGGGCGCTGCGGCTGCTGTTCGTGATCGCCGCGATCATGCTGGCCTACGACTGGTTCGAGGGCGAGGCCGGTCCTGGCATCGGCGCGACCATCATCATCACCGCGATCTTCGCCGACGTGCTCGCACGCACCCGGGCCAAGCTCGGCGTGCAGGGCCTGCGCGGCGATCAGATGCTGATCGAGCTGCGGGACCGGATCCGGGCCCAGAGCCGGATACCTGACCTTCCTGACGGGTGGCATTCCACGGCGGTGCTCAGGCCGGCCGGGGGCTCGTCCTTCGGCGGCGACTTCCTGGTCTCAGCCTGTGACGGGAAGACGCTCGAGCTGGCCCTGGTCGATGTGGCCGGCAAGGGCATCGATGCCGGGACGAGGGCGCTGCTGCTGTCCGGTGCTTTCGGCGGCCTCCTGGGGTCGGTGCCGCCGGCCGACTTTCTGCCGGCCTGCAACGCGTACCTGCAGCGCGGCGGGATAGCCGAGGGCTTTGTGACCGCGGTGCATCTGGCGCTCGACCTGGCGACTGGCGAGTTCATCATCGCCTCGGCCGGGCACCCCCCGGCGGCGCAGTTCGAGGCCGGCAGCGGGCGGTGGCGGCTCACCCAGGCGCGGGGGATCGTCCTCGGCGTCGTGCCCGACCTGCGCAGCAGGCCGGAGCGCGGGCTGCTGCGGGCAGGCGATGCGCTGATGCTGTACACCGATGGCCTCGTCGAAGCCCCGGGCCGGGACATCGACGCCGGGATCGACCGGCTGCTCGGCGAGGCCGACCGGCTCATCGCTACCGGGTTCGGCACGGGGGCGAGCAAGCTCGTGCAGAAGATGCAGAGCGCCAGGCGGACCTCCGACGACTGCGCGCTGGCGCTGATCTGGCGCTCCTGACCGCCCTATCCGGCGCTCATCGCGTCGGCGCTGTTGAGCAGCCTGATGGCGTACTCGACCAGGGTCACCAGCACGTCCCGGCACGACGTCCGCTGCCGGGCGTCGCAGAGGACCACCGGGACACCGGCATCCAGGTCGAGAGCAGCCCGGACGGAGTCCGGCCGGAATCTCTTGGCTCCGTCGAAGCAATTCACGGCAACCACGAAGGGCATGCCGTTCCGCTCGAAATAGTCGACCGACGGAAAGCTATCCGCGAGCCTGCGCGTATCGGCCATCACCACGGCGCCGAGGGCGCCGAGCGCGAGTTCGTCCCACATGAACCAGAATCGGTGCTGGCCGGGCGTGCCGAACAGATACACGACGAGGTCGTCGCGCACCGTGATGCGGCCGAAGTCCATCGCCACGGTCGTCGTGGACTTGGCCTCGACTCCGTCCAGGTCATCGACCATGATGCTGGGCTCGCTCAGCACTTCCTCGGTCCGCAACGGTCTGATCTCACTGACGGCACTGACCATCGTGGTCTTGCCGGCGCCGAAGCCGCCGGCGATCAGAATCTTGATCGAGACCGGCGTGACACCGGCCGTCTCCTGCTCAAAGCCTACGGAGGGCATCTGCGACATCCTTGAGTATTCGCGGGTCAGTCAGGCCAGTCCGGGCCGGCTTGCCAATGGTAATGAGGCCGCGTTCGCGCATGTCCGAGAGCAGGATTCGGACCACGCCAAGCGGTAGATCCAGATCGGACGCCAGGTCGGCGACCGGGACCGGGCGGCGGCAGAGCCTGAGCACCTGCGCGTGCTCGGGCTCTAGGATCATGCGAGCAATCGACCTGACGTCCACCGCGGCGCCGACCGTCGATAGCAGGTCGACGGTCTCACCTACCGGGCGAGTGCGGCCGCCCGTGAGGGCATATGGCCGTACGACGGGACCTACGTCCCGATCGCGCCAGCGATCGTCAGGCACTCAGCTCACACTGCCTCGGCCTCGGTCATGGACGGTCGGGTGTTCACCGCCATGTGCTCACCGACTCGCCGGACCAGCACCGCCATCTCGTAGGCAATCTGGCCGGCTGCGTCTGCGTCAGCGCTCGCGAGGACGGCCAGGCAACTGCCTTCCCCGGCTGCCGTGACGAAGAGGAATGCGGTCTCCATCTCGACGATCGTCTGCCGGGGCGCGCCGCCGCCGAAGTGCTGGCCGACGCCTCGGGCCAGGCTCTGGAAGCCCGCTGCGACGGCCGACAGATGCTCGGAGTCCTCGCGACTCAGCCCGGCGGACGCGCCGATGGCAAGCCCGTCCCTCGAAAGGATCACTGCCTTGTCGATCTGCGCGACTCGTGCCACGAGATCGTCGAGCAGCCAGTCCAGCGCCCCACTCCGGCTCATATAGTCTCCCCTGCCCGATGCCTAGTTGCCGGCTCTAGTCTGTCTCGCTCTGGTCCGCTTCGCTCTGTTCGGTGCTGTTCTCGCCTGCTGTCGCAGGCGCCGGGTCGCTCGGCGGGACCACGGCAGCGGGAATGGGGCGCGTGGACTCGTTGGCCGGGCCCCCGGGGCTAGCCTGGCTCGGCGGGTCGGACGGGTTTGGCTGGCCCGGGGAGCCAGCCTCGGCCCGGCCGAGCTGCCAGCCACGCTGCAGCGCGCTCACGGTGCTGCGGGCGGCCTCGGGTGTGCCAGCGGGGTCGGGCCCGGCCACGGGCCGTGCGGCCGGGGTCGGCGTGGTTGGCTCGGCTGGCGCGGGCCCGCTGTCGCGCAGCTGCGGTGCCAGGCTTGCCTGGCGGACGCGCACCGGCAGGCCAAGCTCGGCGAGTTCGGCCGCGTTGACCTCGGCTCGCTGCTCGTCGCGCTGGGGTTCGGCTGGTGCGCGCCGGGGCAATGGCGACTCGTCGCGGCGGAACGGGCCGGGCTCGTCCCGCCGGAGCTGGACCGGCTCCTCCCGCGCTGGGTCGGCCGGGTCGTCTGAGGTGAGATGCCAGGCCGGGGCGTCTCCGGCCTGACGGTCGATCGGGGTAACCGGCCGGATGCGCGTCGGCAGGTCGGACGCGGGAGCCGTGCGCACGTCGGCAGCGCGCACGTCGGCAGCGCGCAGGTCGGCTGAGCCGAAGTCGGACGGGCTCCGGAACGGACCGGGGCCACGGCCGGACGGGCTCACGGCGGACGGGGTGAGAGCCGTTGAGTCCAGCGCCGACGCGTCGAACGCGACGGGCCGGAGTCCGGCCGGCCGCAGCTCGGCTGGCGGCAGGTCCTCTGGCGGCAGCTCGCCCGGCGGCAAGTCGACGGGCCGGAGCCCGGTCGGTCGCAGGTCCGCCGGCGGCAGGTCGGCCGGCCGGAGGTCCGGGCCGGCGGGAAGCAAGCCCACCGGCGACAGGCCAACCGGGGACCAGCCGGCTGCGGGCAGCCCGAGCGGCTCAGGATCGCCGAGCAGGCTGGTCTGCCCGTTGCCGGCGGGAAGGCGGTCGCGCTGGACGGCGGCCAGGGCGGCGTGCCGTCCGGTCACCTGGCCGGCATCTTCGGCCCGCGCGCCGGCGGGCAGTGCCGGGTCGGGCAGATAGGTGCCCTCGTCGACGACCAGCGCGAGCGGGATGAGCACGATCGCGGTCGTGCCGCCGTAGACCGACGGCTGCAGCGTGACCGAGATGCCGTGCCGGTGCGCGAGCTGGCCAGTGATGAACAGGCCAAGCCGGTCGCTGTCGGACAGGTCGAACTGCGGCGGGTTGGCCAGGTTGTTGTTGACCTCCAGCAGCCGCTCGGGAGAGATGCCGAGCCCGCGGTCCTCGATCTCGATGGCGAAGCCCTTGCCGACGACGTCACCCTGGATGCGGACGGGGGTGTTCGGCGGCGAGAAGACCGTGGCGTTCTCGGCCAGCTCGGCGATCAGGTGGATGACGTCCGCGACCGCGTGGCCGGCGACGGCCGACCGGGTCCGCGAGAGCACCCTGATCCTGGTGTAGTCCTCGACCTCGGCGACGGCGGCACGAAGCACGTCGATGAGCGGAACGGGCTGGCGCCAGCCGCGGGCCGGAGCATCGCCGGACAGGATGATGAGACCTTCAGCGTGGCGGCGCATGCGGGTCGTCAGGTGGTCGATGCGGAACAGGTCCTCGAGCTCGTCCGGCTCCGTCGCCCGTCGTTCCATGCCATCGAGCAGGGTCAGCTGCCGGTGCAGAAGGGACTGGCTGCGGCCCGCCAGGTTCCTGAACACGTCGCTGATGCCCCGGCGCAGCCGCGCCTCGTCGACCGCGGACTGCAGTGCCGTCCGCTGCACGTTGTTGAACGCCTGCTGGACCTGCTCGATCTCGTCCTTGGTTTCTGTCTCGGGCGCCTCGTAGTCGGAGACGTCGACGGCCTGGCCGTCGCGCAGCTGCCTGATGACGTCCGGCAGTCGCTCGTTCGCGAGTTCGAGGGCCGACTCCCGCAGACTGCGCAGCTGGCGGACCAGGCTGCGGCCGATGAAGAACGACAGCAGGATCGAGGCGATGGTGCCCAGCAGGCCGAACCCGGCCGCGAAGAGCAGCTGGGCGAACACGACGTTGGCGTTGTGCTGGGCCTGGTTCTCCAGCGTCACGGCCGCAGGCGCGATCGCGCCGTCGATCGCGGTCGAGTACGTCTGCAGTGCCCCCTGGCCCGCGACGATCGCGGGCGGCGGGCCGCCCCGCCACGACGTGGCGATGACAGCATTCTCGATATTCGTCATGGCCGCGTTGTCGGCCGGGGTGACGTACTTGTCGAGCAGGCCCAGGTAGTACGGGTCCAGCAGCGGGACGACGCCGCCGAGTTCGGTGCGCCGCTGGGCCACGAGCTGCGCGAACAGGGTCCGGTCGGCGCCCGGGAAGGCATTGCGGGCCACGTCGCCGGCGAGCAGGTCGCCTTCCTCCAGGGCCGTCTGCGCGACCTCATCGAGCGTGATGACGTTCAGCGCCTGCGTGACGATCGGGACGTTGGTCTGCTCCGCCATCGCGCCGTCCAGGATCGTGTAACCCTGGCTGATCATCCCGCTGTAGTCGTTGATGGCCTCAGGGATCGTGATCGCGCCCGCGTCGACGTCGGTGCGGATCGCACTCAGGCTTCTGGCGTCACTGGTGAGCGTGGTGATCGCCTGATGCTCGGCCGGCGTGGAGTTGTCGAGCACGCCCGGCGACGCGGTGGTCGACTCGAAGGCGGACAGGGCCTGCTGCGTGGCGTTCTCCTGCATGCTCAGCTCGGCCGCGAGCTTGGTGCTGTTCGGAATGGCCAGCGTGAGCACGGCGAGATGCCGCTCTCGATCGAGCTGCGCCTGGAATGCCGTGAGCGGCGTGAGCAGCTGGTCCCGCAGGGACTTGGCGTGCGCCTGAGTAAGAGCATTGCCAAGCGTGATGCTCGCGGCGAAGCCGTACAAGGCGATCAGGCAGAGCACCGGGACGAGGATGAGGATGCCAACCCTCAGCCGGATCGACCTGTGACGCAAACCCATAAGAGGTGCCTCGGTGTGAGAAGGGACGCCGCAGCTCCCGGCGAGCACGATCTACGCCAGGCGATATCGGAGCGTAACATCCAATTGGCGGATTGGCCGTTGAAACAGGATGAGCGGGCGCATTCCTGCAGGCAGGAGCTCCGCGGGCAACATCCAATCAGCGCTTTGCGCGATGAATAAGCGAAAAGTCGGGTTTCATCCCTTGCGGGCGGATCTACATCGCTCGCTTGTGCCCGCGAGAACGCCGGTGCCACCCGAACGGCGATCGCCTGGCGGCCCGGTAAGCCTGGGAAGCCGCGGCCGCTGGGCCACATGCCCGATTCGCGCCTTTCGGCTAGGTCGCCGCCCGGTACATCGGCTCACTTACCAGCACTTTCGTGCGGTTCAGCGCCGGGCTTGCCCCGTTTTGCGCCAATGAAACTGGGGGTAGGTGGGGCCGGGCCCCGACTCCGTCCCGGTTTGAGCCGTGATCACGGTCGTTTTACCCCGTTCTGTGCCCACCAAACTGGAACACAGTGCCGGGCCCTCTCGATTTCCACCTGAAGTTGATCTTTGCGAGGGTCAGCGTGCCGTCGGCGGGCGCGGCTCTATTGTGAGGTCGTGATCATGGCCCCCCCGTGCGGCGTCCGGTGCCCGCTGAACAACGCGCAAGCGGCATTCGCGGCATTGTTTGTGAATTGATTTCGTACTGCACCGCGTGTAAAGCGATCGGCCGGCAAGATGCGCGCAGTCGGCTAGAATCCCCATGCGCCCGGCTGCCAGCCGGGCCGGGGGATGGTCAGCATTGGGCCCTAAATGCCCAGCTCACGGACTTGGTCCTGACGTGGTGCCGTCTATCGGGGAGACTGAAACACTCACCATTGTCGGGCTTTTCCAATTCGGTCGGGAGAAAAGTGCGGCACGTATTAAGCATCCGTTATCGTGATCTCGGCAGGCTTTGTCACGGCGGTGCTCGTTGACCGGGGGGCGGGTCGTCGTCGTCGGCGGCGGCCTAGCTGGGATCAGCGCGGCGCTCACACTGACCGAGGCCGGCCTGCCGGTGACGGTACTCGAGGCCCGGCCCTGGCTGGGCGGGGCGACCTGGTCGTTCGGCCGTCGCGGACTCACCATCGACAACGGCCAGCATGCCTTTCTGCGCTGCTTCACCGCCTACCGAGACCTGCTGGCCAGGCTGGGTACCGACAGGCTGACGACGCTCCAGGAGCGGCTCGACCTGACGGCGCTTACCGGGGACGGGCCGACGCGCCTGCGGCGCAGCGGCTGGCCCGCGCCGCTGCACCTGGCGCGGGCGCTGGCAGGCTACCGGCCGCTGACGCTGTCCGAGCGCATGGCCGTGGTCTCGGCCACGACCACGATGTGGTTTACCGACCTGTCCGACTCTGGCCAGGACCTGGCGACGATCGGCGACTGGCTCGACCGGCACGGGCAGGGGAGCCGGACCCGCGCCCGGTTCTGGGACACGTTCCTGGTGCCGATCCTCAATGCGGCCTCCGAGCAGGCCGACCTCGGCACCGCGGCTGGCCTGGTCAACGCGAGCCTCCTCAGCCGTCGGGACCAGGCTGACATCGGCATCCCGTCGGTGCCGCTGCGAGACCTGCACGGTGGTCCGGCGGCCGAGTTGCTCGCCCGGCTCGGCGCGGAGGTGCGGCTCGGGGTGGAGGTTACCGCGATCGAACGGGTACCGGATGGCGGATATGCGGTGCGGCTCGGCGACAGCCCGCGCGAGGAGGATCCCGGTAGGTCGGCTCAGCTGATGCTTGGCTCCGAGGACCCGGACACGGTCAGAGCGGCGGCGGTAGTCCTCGCGGTGCCCGCCTGGGCGGCCGCGCCGCTCGTGCCGGCCGAGCTCGCCGCCCAGGCCGCGCGCTGGGGGCGGATCGAGCCGTCCCCGATCGTGAGCGTTCACGTCATGTTCGACACCAAGGTGACCGAGCTGCCATTCGCCGTGGCTGTGGATTCGCCGCTGCGGTGGATCGTCGACAAGACGAGGCCGGCGGGCTTGCACGTCGGCCAGTACCTTGCCGCCAGCATCCCGGCGGCCGCCCAGTATGTGGACGCCCCCTCGGCGGCCGTGGGCGAGCGGGTCCTGCCGGAGTTTCAGCGTCTGTTCCCGGCTGCGGCCAGCGCGGGAGTCGAGGAATTCTTCGTTACCAGGGAACGGGCAGCGACGTTCCGCCCGGCGCCGGGAACGCGCGCGATCCGGCCTGCGCAGGACACCGAACTGGCTGGGTTCGCGCTCGCCGGTGCCTGGACCGACACCGGCTGGCCCGACACGATGGAGGGCGCCGTCCGAAGCGGCGGTCTTGCCGCCGAGTCGGTCCTGCGGAGCCTGACCCGTACTAGTCCGTCCGCGCGGAAGGCAGCGAGGGCCAGGACCGTCGAGAGGGGCCAGGCACGGACGGGAGGCAAGGCGGCATCCGGTGCGCCGGCTGTCCGCGCCCGCAAGCGGCCTGCGGCCGGTACGGCTGGCCCGCGCGAGCCGGCTGGCGTGCCCGCTGCGGGCGAGCAGCGCGACGTGCGGCCGGACGAGTCCCGGGGGCCGGCGGTGGTGCCGGCGCAGCCAGGGCCGGAGGCGGCTGCCGCTCCGGGGCCTTCTGAGGCGGTTGCCCCAGCGAGTGACGCGCCGTCGGCGGACGCCGGGAAGTCAGCGGCGGCACCGGGGCAGCCTGGCCCCAAGAGCGTCGCCGGTCCGCAGCCTGGGGGCGGACCGGCGGCCGGGCAGCCCGAAGCAGCGGCCACCGCGGCTGCCGTAGGGGCCGGGGCCGCCGGAGAGCCGGCTAGTGAGGGCCGGGACTCGGGGGCGGCGGTCACCGCCGACCCGGGACCGGCTGAGTCGCCCGGCTCCGGCGTGCCCGAGGACGCGGGGGCGGAAGGAGCGGCGGCCGGGACGCCCGGGCCGGAGGCGGGTGGCGGGCCGAAGGCGGATGCCGGGCCGGAGGGGGATGCCGGGCCGGAGGGGGATGCCGGGCCGGAGGCGGATGCCGGGCCGACGGCGGATGCCGGGCCGAAGGCGGCTGGGGGTGAGGAGGCCGGGGACGACCAGGGCCGGGCACCCACACCGGCCGTGCCGGGGCAGGGTGGGCCGGAGAACGCTGACCAGCCCCGGACCAAACGGGCGGATGGTGCCCGGCCCCAGGCCGAGCCGGTGGCACGGCCGTGACGGCCGGACTGCAGGACGATCCCGCTGCGCTGCGCACGATCGTGAGCCTGGCCGTCGAGCGCGGCCGCCGCCACCTCCTCGAACTGCAGGACGAGAGGGGCTGGTGGCGTGCCGATGCCGGCGACGAGGTCGGCCGGGAGGCCGAGGACGTGCTGTTCCGCGAGTTCGTCCGCGTCCGTCAGCCCGACCTGACCAGCGCGGCGGCCCGCTGGATCAGGTCCCGGCAGCGCGGCGACGGCGGCTGGGGCAGCACGTCCGACCTGACGGTGTCGGTACTGGCCTATTGCGCGCTCAGGGTGGCCGGCGATTCGGCGGATGCCTACCACATGGCGCTGGCCGCGGGCTGGATTCGCGACGCTGGCGGGCTGGCCAGGGCCGGGGCCAGAGCTCAGATCTGGCTGGCCTTGCTCGGCGAGGCCGACTGGGGGGAGCTGCCCGTTCCGTTGCCGGAGGCTGTCTACCTCGCGGCGTCGTATGCCGAGCCGTCGCGGGGGCGGCAGCAGGGTGTTGCGATGTCGGTGATCGGCGCGTACCGCCCGGTGCGGCGCCTGCCGTTCGGCCTAGCGGAACTGCGGGCGGCGGCCCCAGCGGAGCAGGCGCGCGGCAATGTGAGGCCGCGGCCTGCAAGCCGGATGGCGGGTGTCCGTGCCGCCGCCCTGCGCAAGTGCGGCGCGGCAATACTCGCAGCTCAGCAGCCAGACGGAACGTGGCGCGGCGACTGGCCGGTGAGCCTGTTCTCGATGATCGCGCTGCAGCTGCAGGGCTGCGGCCCCGAGCATCCGGCGATGGCCCGCGGGATGGCGGCCCTCGACTCGGCCGCGACCTGGACCGGGTCGGGCGCCGGCCGGATCCGGCGGCTGACCGCCGGCAGCGCGACGGCGGCGGGCACGGCACTGGTGATGTCGGCGCTCGCGGACGCGGGCCTCGCGCCTGATGACGGGCGGCTGGTGGCGGCGGGGACGTGGCTGCTCGCCGACGATCTTCACCGCCGTGCAGCCGGCATCGGCGAGTGCGGTCACATCCTGGCTGCCCTCCGAGCAGTCACCCTCCCCGCCCAGGCCGGGCAGCTCGCGGGCAGCATGGCGTTCGCGCGCAGGCTCGCAGCGACGCAGCGGAAGGACGGCGGATGGCTGGAGCCGGCCGCCGGAGCCCTGGTCGCCAGGGGCGGCTCGTCGGCCCGCCTGACCGCGCTAGCGCTCAGCGGGCTGACCGTGACTGGGCCGCCGGGATCGCGTCCTGTCCGGCGGGCCGTTGCCTGTCTGCTGCGAGACCAGCGCCCAGACGGCTCGTGGCCCGATGATCAGGGAAACGGTGCCGTAGCGCCGACCGCTGCCGCAGTACGGGCGCTGGCCATGGCCGGGGTGCTGGCGCGCAAGCCCTCGATCGCGCGGGCGGTCAGGTGGCTGCTCAAGCGGCAGAATCCAGACGGAGGCTGGGGTTATGAGCCGGAATCGGCCCGGTCGGCGACGATGCCGACAGCCGCTGCGCTGCTTGCCCTGCTGACCGGCGGCGCTGGCACAGCCGAGGCGGCTATCGGGCGCGGCGTCGCCTGGCTCGCTCGGATCCAGCGGCCCGACGGCCACTGGCCGGGTCAGGATGGCGCCGATGCCGGGCCCCTGGCGGCCCAGGCCGCCGGGCTGAGCGCGCTCGCCCGTTACCTGGCGACGGGCGCGGCGCCGGCCGTGCCCGGTCAGCGGGCGGCGGCCGAAGAGGAGTCAGCGAGCCTTCCGGCCAGGTCAGGAGGGCCGACGCTAGCGTCGCCGTGACGCCCTTTATCGGCGCCTTGCGCCGTGCGCCCAGACGTTGCCGCTTCATGGACGGCCAGCCTGGAGTGCCCGACGCGGTGCTAATATCATGCTGCCCGCCCGATATGGCGGTACGGCAACTGCGGGCGTGGTGTGCGTCGCCTCGGCGGCGAAGGCCTGAGCTGCGGTTACGAAGTACCGGCCGGCGGGCAAGGGATCCGATGCGGCTGTGCGCGCGCCGTAACTGAATGACTACACGAGGGAATCGATCTCGGATGCCTGGGGACCCCGGTGACCGCATCGGCTGACAAGGCCGCCGACCTCGGGCTCGTCTCCAAGGCCGCCCCCGACAAGCCGGTCACGCGGGTTGGCCCGGTCATCGCCAGAGCGGCAGCCGGGCCGGCATGGATGCGCCTGCTCCCGGCCGTCGTCGCGGCCTGCGTCATGGCCACCGGCATCACGGTTCCGTCGTACTGGCGGGACGAGTCAGCGACCATCGAAGCGGTTAAGCGTCCAGTCGGCGCGCTGCTGCACATGCTGACCAACGTCGACGCCGTGCATGGCGCCTACTACCTGCTCATGTGGCCGATCGCGCATATCTTCGGGACCAGCGAGCTGGTCATGCGGCTGCCGTCGCTGATCGCGATGTCGCTGGCCGCCGGCGTGGTGACCGCCACCGGCAGGCGGCTGATGTCACCGGGGGCTGGCCTCGCTGCGGGACTCATCTTCGCGGTGATCCCGAGCATCAGCCTTTACGGGCAGATGGCACGTTCCTACGCCCTCGTGGTGCTGGTGGCGTCGACTGCGACGTACGCGTTCGTGCGGGTGCTTGAGGACGACACGAACCGCACCGCGTGGCTCTGGTACACCGCCAGCCTGACCGTCCTCGGCATCCTGAACGTGTTCGCGCTCCTGCTGATCCCGGCCCATGGCGTCACGATGCTCGTCCGCTACCGGGCCCGCGGGGCAGGCCCCGGCGGCCGGCCGGCGCTGCGGCGCTGGCTGACGGCGGCCTTGTTCGCGGGGATCGTGAACGGCCCGCTGATCGCGGCTGCCTACCTGCAGCGCGGCCAGCTCAGCTGGGTCATCCCGGCCGGCCTGAAGAGCGTGAACACCGCCGCGGCGCTGCTTGGCCCGGCCTGGATGTGCTTCCTGATCTTGGTTCTGGCGGTGCTGGGCATGCTGGCCAGCACCGCCAGGTTCCTGCTGCCCTGGCTGGATCGCGCCGAGTCTGGCGACAACGGCTGGCACGGCGGAGTCGCGGCGGTCTGCCTGCCCTGGCTGGCGCTGCCCGCGATCCTGCTGCTCGGCGTGAGCGTGGCGATTACGCCCGTCTACACGCCCCGGTACCTGCTGTTTTGCATTCCGGCGGCGGCGCTGCTGGCCGGGGCGGGGGTGTCGGCGCTCGCGCGGATCCCCGGGCTGCGCATCGTCGGCCCGGCGACAGCCACCGCCGCCGTCGTCCTCACCGCACTGCTCGGACTGAGCTGGCAGCAGGTCTACCGCCAGCCGAATGGCCACGGCGACGACATCCGGCAGGCCGACCAGATGATCGCCGCGAGCTGGAAGCCGGGGGACGCGGTCTTCTACTACCGCGTCGACTCGATGAGCTTCGGGGTCGCCTATCCCACCGGGCTCGGTCAGCTTCGCGACATCCAGATCGCCCAGCAGCCCATCCCGTCGGGCACTATCTCGGGGACGACCGTCTCCAACGCGGAGCTGGTTTCCCGGCTCAGGCATGTCTCCCGGATCTGGGTCGTGCAGATCGACGCCCCCGAGCCGCAGCCGGGCGAGCTCATGCGGCGGGCGCACCTGCACATCGTCTGGACCTGGGCGACCTCTGATATCTGGCTGCAGCTTTACGCGCGGGGCGCCGCGAGCTCCGCTCCTTAATCGCCTGCCCGGCGCGTCGCGGCACGGCCGCCGCCCCGGTTAGCGCGTGCGGCTTCCTCAAAGAGGGCTTACAGCATCCATTCAGGATGGTGCGGCACCATCAGTAGCGCTCGGGTCGCATGGCCTGCAGCGGGGCACCTTAACGCCGGCCAGCCGGCACGTGCCCAAGCCAATTCCACTGGTGCGAGGAGTATGGATGTTCGGTACTTACCTGAGGCGCGAGTTGCGCCGGCGCGCCCGGCAGTCGAGCATCATCGCGCTCGGTCTGGCGCTCGGCATAGGCCTCGTCATCACCGTCACGGCCCTTTCCGCCGGCGTCAAGAACGCCCAGACCAACGTGCTGCACTCCCTGTACGGGCTGGGCACCGATATCACGGTGACGCAGACGCCGACCGCTGGCTCTTTCGGCGGCGGTGCCTTCAACTTCCGCGGGTCAACCGGGACGCGGACGCGGCCGGCGGCCGGGACCAAGATTGACATCGACTCGCTGCGTAATGTCGGCTTCGGGACGCTGACCTCGGCCAATCTGACCTCGGTCGCCGGTCTGCACAACGTCGCTGCAACCGCCGGCGGGCTCTCGCTGGTGGATACCAAGATCACCGGCACCATCCCGGCCATCAACTTCAGCGGCGGCAGCGGTGGTGGCGGCGGCGGTGGTGGCGGTGGTGGCTTCCGCGGCGCGTTCACGCCCACCACGACCACCGTGTACGGCGTGGATCTCGCCAGCAGCTCGGACGGCCTCGGGCCGCTGAGCAACGGCAAGCTGACCGCGGGCCGTACCTTCACCTCGGCCGACTCGGACTCCGACGTGGCCGTCCTGGACTCGAACTACGCCACGTCGGCCAAGCTGGCCGTGGGCGACACGGTCACGGTGGCGAAGAAGAGCTTCAAGGTCATCGGCGTCGTCAGCACGCCGGCCGGCAACACCTCGACGGACATCTACGTCCCGCTGACGGTGGCGCAGAGCCTGGCTGGCCTGAAGGGTGATGTCAACAACATCTTCGTGGCGGCCAACAGCGCCACGAACATCACCACGGTCT
This sequence comes from Streptosporangiaceae bacterium, assembly GCA_036758685.1. Lineage (GTDB taxonomy): Bacteria > Actinomycetota > Actinomycetes > Streptosporangiales > Streptosporangiaceae > JAJYUU01. Next base: position 37,726 of record DAIOWC010000015.1, read on the forward strand.
CCAAGGAGATCTCGACGCTGATGCCCAAGGCAACCGTGACCACGCCGACGAGCCTGGCCAACGAGCTGACCGGCTCGATCTCCAGCGCGTCGAGCCTCGCGAACAACCTGGGCAAGTGGCTCGCGATCGCCGTCCTGATTGCCGCGTTCCTGCTGGCCAGCCTGCTGACCATGTCCGCGGTGTCCCGGCGGGTGCGCGAGTTCGGCACGCTCAAGGCACTCGGCTGGACCAGCCGCCGGATCGTGCGGCAGGTGGTCGGCGAGGCGATTGTCATCGGGATCGCCGGCGGCATTGTGGGCGTCGGCCTTGGGTTCCTCGGATCCTCGCTGATCACCCACTTCTCCAAGCCTCTGTCGGCCTCGGTCGGGCAGACGACCGGCAACGCCACACCGGGCGGGGCGACTACCTTCGGCGGTGGCGGCTTCGGCGGTGGCGGTGGTGGCTTCGGCGGTGCCGGCGGTGGCGGCGGCGGTGGTGGCTTCGGCTTCCGGCGCGCGGCCGCGGCGGCCTCCCCGCACGTCAGTGTCCCGCTGATCGCCCAGGTAACCGCAGGAGCGATCATCGCGGCCGTTGTCCTGGCGATCGCCGGCGGCCTGATCGCAGGCGCCTTCGGCGGCTGGCGCGCGGCCCGGCTGCGGCCGGCCATGGCCCTGGCGAGGGTCGAATGAGCGCCCGCGGACCAGCTGACCCATCCGGCACTGCGGCCGCCACGGCCATCCAGGGAGAGATCTGATGTACAAGCTCACGGGCGTGACCAAGCAGTACCAGAAGGGCCGCGGCGTGGTCGACGCGCTCCGGGGCGTCGATCTGACCATCGCCGATGGCGACTGGCTCGCGATTCAGGGACCGACTGGTCACGGCAAGTCGACGCTGCTGCAGATGCTCGGCGGCCTGGACCGGCCCACCGCGGGCAGCATCAAGTTCGGCAAGGATGACGGATCCCTCGGGGTTGATCTGGCTCAGCTCCGGGAGAGCCAGATCACCAAGATCAGGGCCGAGGACATCGGGTTCATCTTCCAGACGTTCAACCTGGTGCCCACGCTGAACGCTCAGGAGAACGTGGAGGCCGCCCTGGTCCCGCTCGGGGTGAGCACGGCGGTACGGCGAGCGCGGGCCGCGCAGGCGCTGGCCGATGTGAACCTGGCCGACCGGGCCAAGCACTTGCCGTCGGAGCTGTCGGGCGGTCAGCAGCAGCGGGTCGCCATCGCCAGAGCGCTGGTCAAGCAGCCGAAGGTGCTCCTCGCCGACGAGCCGACCGGCAACCTGGACGAGGGCACCAGGGATGAGATCATCGCCCTGCTGGAGAAGCTCTGGCAGGACCGGCAGCTCACGGTCGTCGTGGTTACGCACGACAGCACGGTCGCGCGCCGGGCGCAGCGGCTGGGCGTCATGAAGAACGGCAAGATCTCCATCCGGCAGGAGACCCGCAAGGCCCCGGCCTGACCGACAGCCGACAGAGCGGCGGCCAGCCCGGCAACGGGCTGGCCGCCGCTTTCGTCTTGGTGGATCAGGAGTACGGGAGGGCCAGCTCGCACCAGACGACCTTGCCGGACAGCGACCGGCGGGCGCCCCAGCGCTGCGCGATCTGACTGACCACCTGCAGGCCGCGGCCGCGCTCGTCGTCCTCGTCCGGATGGCGCAGCCGTGGGAGCGCGGCCGAGTCGTCCAGCACCTCGCAGACCAGCCCGCCCTCCAGGATCAGCCGCAGCCCGATCTTGCCCTGGGCGTAGCGGACGGCGTTGGTGACCAGCTCGGAGACGAGCAGCTCCACGGACGGCTGCAGGTCGGACAGGCCCCACTTGCGCAGCGGACGCCGGATCAGGCTGCGCGCCCTGCGGGCCGAGGTCAGCTCGGCGGGCAGGGTCCAGCGCACCACGTTTTCCTTCGGGATCGACCGCAGCCGCGCGATCAGCACCGCGATGTCGTCGCGCTGCTGGTCGGCATAGACCCCGGCCAGCGTTGCCTTGCAGAGGTCCTCGAGCGGCTGGTCGACCGTGGCCGGGGTGAAGATGTCGCGCAGCCGGTTCAGGCCCTCGTCGATATCGGCGGTCCGCTTTTCCACCAGCCCGTCGGTGTACAGCACGAGCAGGCTGCCGTCCTGGATGGGCAGCGTGCGGCTCTGGATCGGGCCGGTCCCGACGCCGAGCGGCGGGGCCGGCGAGACGTCGAGAAATTCGCTGGACCCGTCGGGCCGCACCAGCAACGGCGGCAGATGACCGGCGGAGGCGACCTCGCAGGTGCCGGCGACCGCGTCGAAAACGGCGTACACGCAGGTCGCGAAGTGCGGCTCGCGGACTCCGAGTTCCTGCATCAGCTCATTCAGCTGCTGCAGGGTCTCGGCGGGCGGCAGCTCGAGCATGGCCAGCGTGTGGATGGCCGTCCGCAGTCGGCCCATCGTGACCGCCGCCCGGACGCCGTGGCCGGCGACGTCCCCGACGACCAGCGCGACCCGGCCGCCCGGCAGTGCGATCGACTCATACCAGTCCCCGCCGACCTCGATCAGCTTGCTGCCGGGCAGGTAGCGGTGCCGCACCTCCACTGACGAGGGCGCCGACAGGCCGGTGGGCAGCATCGCGCGCTGCAGGGTCAGCGCGGTCGCCCGTTCCCGGCTGTAGCGCTGGGCGTTGTCCATGAAGATCGCGGCGCGGGCCGCGAACTCCATCCCGATCTCGGTGTCGTAGGCGTCGAAGCGCCGGAAGCCGACCCGCCGGACGCAGACGAAGAAGCCGAGCATGACATCCCGCGCGATCAGCGGGAGCAGCAGCATCGAGACGCCGGACAGCAAGTCGGCAACCGGCCGGCGGAGCCAGGCCGTGGCCGTCTGGTCGGCGCCCTCCCGGCTCATCAGCTCGCATACCGGCCGGCCGGTGTCCATGCACCGGGTGTAGGGGGTCTCCGGCGGGTAGTGCAGGATCTCACCGGTCGGGAACGCCGCGTCCCAGCCCCCGTTGTGGTCGTCATGGGCCAGCGCGAGGCGGCGCACCGGGTGGGAGCCATCAGGCGCCTCGGCCGGGAACTCGTCCTCGCCCACCAGACTCTCGAGCACGACGAGCTCGCCCGCGTTGCAGAAGTGCGGGACCAGGATGTTCATGAGCTCGGGCGCCATCTGGTCGATGTCGAGCGCGCCGCCGATCCGGCGGACGGCCCCCTCGAGCATGATGTGGCGCATGACCGCCGGGTCAAGGAACCGCTCGACCGCAGGGGGCGCGATCCGCATGATCACCTGGGCGGTCAGCTCGGAGTCGTCGGAGCGGATCGGCCCGACGGTGACGACGGCGTCCGTGGCCGAGCCATTGGCGGTGCGGAAGGCGAGCACCGCCGTGCTCTCGCGGTCGGAGATCGCGCTGTCGATCAGTCCCTGCAGCGTGGCGGCGCTGTCCGGGTCGACCAGCAGGCTGCCGAGCTCGGTCCCGATCAGCGTCCCCGGCACGTCGGCCAGGACGTCTCCGGCCGGCCGGTCATGCTGGCGAACCCGCCCGGACTTGTCGACGCCCAGGATGAGCGTGCGCGCCGACGTGTTCGCCAGCAGTGCGGAGACCTCTGCCGCCACTGCGGATGCCACCGAAGCGCTCCCTTCGGCAGAAGCTGACCATGGGCGTTGTCCCTAGTATGAAGCAGCTATATGCCTATTGGGAGAGAACGACGGTTTGGCTTTCCGCCATTGGCTGCTCAGCGACAGGGTCAGGCGTCCCTGGCGGGCTCCCCGTGACCGGCGTTCGCGCGGCCGCGGCCCCAGTAGGCCTTGGGTGACATCCGGCTCTCGGCCAGGCCGCGACCAGCCAGGATCTCGCGCAGCCGGAGCACGACCTTTGCCTCGCCGAGCAGGTAAGCGTGCCCGTTACCTCGGGGCAGCTCGACCTCAGCGGCCTCGCCGGCGAGCGCTTCCGGATCGCCGGGCTGGCCGCCGAGCCGGTGCAGCCAGGTGAGCCTGGTGCGGGCCGGAGCGAGGAGTTCCTGCTCGTCGTCGGCCTCGGGTATCTCGAGCACGATCGTCGCGACCGCGTCGCCTGGCAGCGACTCGGTCATGGCGAAGATCGCGGGCATGGCCGATTCATCGCCCATGAACAGGTGCCAGTCGGCCTCGGGCGACGGGAAGACCTTGCCCCGCGGGCCGATGCCCTCGATCCGGTCGCCTGCCCGGGCGGAGCGAACCCAGCGCTCGCCGGGGCCGTCGCCGTGCAGGACCACGTCGATGGTGACCCGCTGCCGGGCCCGGTCCAGGTGCCTGATCGTGTACCGGCGCCGGACCGGCCGGCTGCCGTCGGCGGCGACCAGCAGCATGATGTCCTGGCCGGGCGTGTAGCTGAAGTCAGCCAGCTCGGGCGCGATCAACTCGATCCGCTGCATATGCGGGGTCAGCGGCCCGGTCGCCGCGACCTCGAAGTGCAGCCGCCTCGTTCCCGCCAAAGAGCCGGTGAGCTGGGCGAACGGGTCGTCCAGCGCAGCGATCACTGCCTCCGGCAATGCGTCGGTCATCGGAGTCTGCCCTCCTGGCGCAGGCACTCGGCCGCGCCCTCTGGCGGCCAGAGACCCAGGGTATGCCAGCCGCAAGGAGGCCCGCAGACCTGGTATCACGCGCCCGTTCCAGCCAGAATGGGCTGCGATCGTCGGGTGTGGGGGCAGCGTGCAGGACAGCAAGAGTCAGCCAGAGCCGGCTGAGCGGGACTCAGCTCAGCGGCGGGACGACATCGGCCGCGAGGTGAAGGTTCCGGGAACCGTTGGCCGGGTCGTGTCGCTGGTGCCGTCGCTCACCGAGACCGTGGCATCGGTCGACCCCGGCCTGCTGACGGGGGCGACATCATGGTGCTCGCATCCGCAGGACCTGGCGGTGACCAGGGTCGGCGGCACCAAGAACCCGGCGATCGACGCGATCATCGGGCTGGAGCCTGACGTCGTGCTGGCCAACGAGGAGGAGAACCGCGAGCCCGACCTGGACGCGCTGCGCGCCGCCGGCCTGGCGGTGTGGGTCACCAAGATCAGGGACCTGCCGGGTGCGTTCGCCTCGCTGCGCCGGATGATCACGCTGGCCTGCCAGCGGCCGAGCCCCGCCTGGCTGGATGCGGCCGATCTGGCGTGGCAGCGCCTGCCGCTGGCTCGTCCGCGGACGGCGATCGTGCCCGTCTGGCGGCGGCCGTGGATGGTCGTGGGCCGGGACACGTTTGCCGGCGACCTGCTCTCCCGCCTCGGCGTGACCAATCTCTACGCCGGCCACGAGGATCGTTATGCGCGGGCACCCATCGCGGAACTGACCGGCGCGGGCGCGGACCTGGTCGTGCTGCCGGACGAGCCGTACCGGTTCACCGCGTCGGACGGGCCGGAGGCGTTCCCTGGCCGGGCGACCGCCCTGGTCAGCGGCCGGCACCTGACGTGGTACGGGCCGTCGCTGGTCGAGGCGCCCGGCGTGCTCCGCCGCCAGCTCGACGCCGCCAGGGTGCGCTGAGCTCGTCTAGAAATGACAGCGCCCCCGAGAGCTTCTGCTCACGAGGGCGTGCCCGTGCTGTTGCCAGCACGTGTCGGCGCGAGGGTCGCCTCTCGGCGAGTGGCGCAACGCGGCTCCAGCCGAACGGTATTCCGCGAAGGCAGTAGTTGCGGCCCGGGGGACACAACGCACCGACGTGTTCTGTAACGAGGGCCCCGGCTGACGTATTCCGCAACCGGACGGGAACGTGCTGGCGCTGGGTTTGGCCGCCCTGAGCCTGATAATGAGCTTTCATGGCGAGGAAGGCACCAGGGGTGGCTGCCGGTGGCACGTGACAACGAGCTGATCGGGCAGATCGGCGTGCTGACCCTGGCGACGCGCGGCGCCGGCGGGCCCGGCGAGGTCGTGGTCAGGGTCCGCGGCGGGCGCGAGTCCTTTATTGCCTGGTCGCCTGAGCCGCTGCCGAAAGGCACGACCGTCCTCGTGATCGAATCCCGCGGCCACCGCGCGGTGGACGTAAGTGCGTGGACGGATCCGGTGCCCGATGTGCCCGGCGAGGCCGATACTTATACATAGCAAACATGCGGGGGATTAAGCTGGTCACGCCAGATCAGGGGTAAATCACCGCACACTGGCCGATACGGGAGATGAAGAGATGTTCGGTTACCGGGTGCCTGCGCCGGACGAGGCCATGCTGATTTCCGGCGGGCGTTACGGCATCAAGGGCGCGCCGTTCAAGGTAGTGACCGGGCATGGCGCTTTCGTCCTCCCGCTCTTCCGCAAGGTGCGCTACCTCACCCTGGCCATGCTGGAGGCCGAGGTATCCGAGCAGTGCGTGACCAAGCAGGGCATCAGCCTGACCGTCCGCGCGGTCATCGCGTTCAAGGTCGGCAACGACGACGAGAGCATCGTCAACGCCGGGCAGCGGTTCCTATCCGACCAGAATCAGATGTCGACGCTGGCCGGCCGGATCTTCGCCGGCCACCTGCGCTCGATCATCGGCTCGATGACGGTCGAGGAGATCGTCACCGAGCGGCAGAAGCTGGCCACCGAGGTGCTGGACGGCTCCAAGGGGGAGATGATCAAGATCGGCCTGATCGTCGACGCGCTGCAGATCCAGTCCATTGACGACATGAACAGCGGCTACATCGACGCGATGGCGGCCCCGCACAACGCCGCCATCCAGCGGCAGGCCCAGATCGCCCAGGCGCAGGCGACCCAGCAGGCGGCGGAGGCGCAGCAGGAGTCGCAGCGCAGGCAGGCGGAGTACGCGCGGCAGACCGCCGTTGCCCAGGCCGGGTACAAGGCGGAGATCGACAAGGCACAGGCCGAGGCCGCTCAGGTAGGCCCGCTGGCCCAGGCGCAGGCGCAGATGAGCGTGCTGGCTGCTCAGACCGATCTCGCGAACAAGCAGGCCGAGCTGCGCCAGCGGCAGCTGGTCGGCGAGGTGGTCAAGCCCGCCGAGGCCGAGGCGGAGAAGGTCAAGGTGCTCGCGCAGGCCGACGCCCAGCGGACGCGGATCATGGCGGAGGCGGCGGCGTCGAACAACCGGGTCGCGCTGGACCGGATGCTCATCGAGCAACTGCCGCAAATCGTCAGGGAGGCGGCGGCTGGCCTGGCCGGAGCCAATGTCAGCGTGCTGAACGGTGCCGACGGGCTCAGCGAGATCGCGGCGGGCCTGGTCGGCCAGGGACTGACGATCCTGGAGTCCGTGAAAAAGAGCCTGTCTGGCAACGGCAACGCGGCGCCAACCTCATTCCCCGCGCCGCCGGCGGTCGAAGCCGCTCCGCCCGCCGAGCAGTAACCGCAACTCGCTCACAGTCGGCCGGAGGCGGCAATGTGCCGCACTCCGATTTGAACGAAGAAATACTGATGGCTGGGCTCTTGCGGCTCATTCCTGTTCTGAATTCATTCGCGCCGCCGACAAGGAGCAGTCGGGCCGTGCGAACCGGGTCCGGATAACGCCGCCCGTAGCGGCGAGCCGTTATTTCGGAACGTATCCGCGAGGCCGGGCGGCACCTTCCGGGCGGAGTTGTTTCGACCGCGCGCGAATATCACCTCGAGGCCTGCCCCTCTGCGTTGGCGGCGCTCTGGCCAGGCACGATGCAGTGCGTGCAGCGAAATTGGCGGACATGTTCGACGCGGTCTTCGTTACTTAAAAAGTCGCCGGCCCAGTTTCCTTGATGCACCCCGTTGTGCCTCGACTACGCGTGGTAACGTGCGACTACTGACTGGCAGGGCGGGATCACATAGAGCAACTTTGGCCAGCGCAATGGCTAGTCGGTGCCGACCCCGGACTTGACCGCCCGAGCCACCGGAACATCAAAGTCGGCGCCCGTTTACCTGACAGGAAGGAAGCACCCCATGCGCCTTCGGTTTAAGACGGCACTGGTGCTCATCGGCGCGGCAGGTTTGCTGGTGCCGATCGGCGGAGCGGTCGGCGCGCAAGCCGCATCCTCCGCCGTGCATCATTCCGTTACCACGGTGAAGTCGCACAAGAAGTCGACTAAAAAGCCGAAGCCCAAGAAGTCGGCCCCGAAGCCGGTCAAGAAGCCGGACCCGCCGAAGCCGGACCCGCCAAAGCCGATCTGCGTCATCAGCGCGAGCCCGATCGCGTTCGTGGAGCAGGGGCTCCTGAGTCACACCTCGAGCGTGGCGTTCGTGTTCAACGTGGGATGCCAGCCGGAGTACGGCGAGTCGACGGTGGAGATCCACACGCCGCAGCTGAACAACGCCTGCCACGACACGCTGAAGTGGTACAGCGCCA
>DAIOWC010000016.1:0-45494 GCA_036758685.1 Streptosporangiaceae bacterium
GGCCGGGATCAAGGTCTGCAATCCGGTGGCGTTTGGGTTCTCGTTCGACATCATGTACGAGATCGTCGGTGCGCCGCTGTTAACCGGCGCCGCTGACGCGACCGCGCTCAATGCCAGCATGCCGGTCAGACTGGCCGCCAGCAGCAGACTCGCGGCGACGAAGCTACGAGCTCTGCGCCCCTTGCCCTGTCTATGACTTCTCACCATTCACTTGCTCCCGGTCGTGAAAACGCAGCCACCCCAGCTCCGATGCACGAAGGCACCACAACGACACGCGAGCAGAGGCGCGCACGAAACTTGCCGCCATCGACGGTGGTTGCTGAGCTCAGTTCTTTTTTTCAACTTGAAAAGAAGTGGTGGAAATCTACCACTCCCGGACGCGGAGCGACAAGCCCGGAGATATCCGGGCGCGCGCCCCCTCGCGAGCTCGCCGAGGAACCGCTCCAGTTATTTCAGAGCGGAATAGTAGGTTAAGATGGCCAGGGTCAGAGGGCGAAGGAGGACGATGCATGCCAGGCGACGGTCGCGCTCTGCATCTCGCCGTCGCGCTGGATGGCGCGGGCTGGCACCCGGCAGCCTGGCGCGAGCCCGACGCGCGCCCGCGGGAGCTGTTCACGGCCCGGTACTGGGCGGACCTGGTGGCCGAGTGCGAGCGCGGGCTGCTTGACTTCGTCACGCTCGAGGACTCGCTCGGCCCGCAGCAGCCGTACTCCCCCGCGCTGGTCCAGGGGCGGCTGGACGCGGTCCTCGTCGCGGCCAGGATCGCGCCGCTGACCCGGCACATCGGCCTGATCCCGACCGCGATCGTCACCCACACCGAGCCGTTCCACCTGTCGAAGGCGATCGCCACCCTCGACTACATCAGCTCCGGGCGGGCCGGGGTCCGGGTGCAGGTCACCGCCAGCCCCGAACACGCGGCCCACTTCGGCCGGCGCACGATCGAGGCCGGACCGCAGCTCGCCGGCGACCTGTTCGCGGAGGCGGCCGACTACGTCGAGGTCATGCGGCGCCTCTGGGATAGCTGGGAGGACGACGCCGAGATCCGGGACGCCGCGACCGGCCGGTTCGCGGACGCGGGCAAGCTCCACTACATCGACTTCGAGGGCCAGCGGTTCAACGTCAAGGGCCCGTCGATCACGCCGCGGCCGCCGCAGGGCCAGCCGGTCGTAGCCGCGCTCGCGCACCGCGACGTGGCCTACGACCTCGCGGGGCGCGCGGCGGACGTGGTCTTCGTGACGCCCCGCGACCGCGCGCACGCCACCGATCTGGTCCAGAGGATCGGCGACGCGCAGCAAGACGCAGGCCGGCAAGAGCAGACGGTGCACGTCTTCGCGGATCTGCTCGTGTACCTGGACGAGACGGCCGCCACCGCGGGGGCGCGGCGGACCCGCCTCGATGAGCGGGCGGGAGGCCAGCACGCCAGCGACGCCCTGGCCTTCGCCGGAACGCCCGGACAGCTTGCCGGCCTGCTGCTCGACTGGCAGGGCGCAGGCCTCACTGGCTTCCGGCTCCGGCCAGCGGCCATTCCGCACGACCTGACCCAGATCACCCGTGCGCTCGTGCCCGAGTTGCAGCGGCGCAGCCCGTTCCGGAAGGAATACGAGTCGGCAACGCTCCGGGGCTTGCTCGGCCTGCGGAGGCCCGCCAGTCGCTATGCCGGCATGACCGCCAGCCAGGAGGCCACGTCATGACCGCCCGCCTGCCCAAGCAGATTCATCTGGCCGCCCACTTCCCCGGCGTCAACAACACCACCGTGTGGAGCGACCCGAGCGCGGGCAGCCACATCGAGTTCAGCTCGTTCGTTCATTTCGCCCAGACGGCGGAACGCGCCAAGTTCGACTTCATGTTCCTCGCCGAAGGACTCCGGCTCCGGGAGCAGAACGGCCGGATCTACGACCTCGATGTCGTCGGCCGGCCGGACACGTTCACGGTGCTGGCGGGGCTGGCGGCCGTGACCGACCGGCTCGGCCTGGCCGGCACGATCAACTCCACCTTCAACGAGCCGTACGAGGTCGCCCGCCAGTTCGCCTCGCTCGACCACCTGTCCGCGGGCCGGGCGGCCTGGAACGTCGTGACGTCGTGGGACGCGTTCACCGGCGAGAACTTCCGCCGCGGCGGCTTCCTGCCGCAAGACCAGCGCTACGAGCGGGCCCGCACGTTCCTGCACACCACGTGGGAGCTGTTCGACTCCTGGCCCGACGACGCGATCGCCGCCGACAAGGACGCGGGCGTGTTCCTGGCCGACCCGGAGGCCGGCCGGTTCGAGCATCGCGACGCGCATTTCGACATCGCCGGGCGGTTCAACGTGCCGCGCAGCCCGCAGGGCCGCCCGGTCATCTTCCAGGCCGGCGACTCCGACGAGGGCAGGGAATTCGCCGCCGCCGACGCCGACGCGATCTTCAGCCGGCACTCGACGCTGGAGGCGGGCCAGGCCTTCTACGCCGACGTGAAGGGCAGGCTCGCCCGGCACGGCCGCCGGCCCGAGGATCTGCTCATCCTGCCGGCGGCCACGTTCGTCCTCGCCGACAGCGACGCTGAGGCGCGGGAGCTGGCCCGCGAGATCCGCCTGCAGCAGGTGAGCGGGCCGACCGCCATCGCGTTCCTCGAGCAGGTCTGGAACCGGGACCTGTCCGGCTATGACCCGGACGGACCGCTGCCGGACGTCGATCCCGATCCCGGCGAGCACACGGTCGCCCGCGGCCGCGCTAGCGTTCGGATGTACCGCGATCCGGTGGCGACGGCACGGCAATGGCGGGAACGGGCTGCCGCGGAGCACCTGTCGATCCGCGAGCTGATCATCGAGGTCACTGGCCGGCAGTCATTCATCGGCTCGCCCGCCACGATCGCGGCGACGATCAACGACTTCGTGCAGGCGGACGCCAGCGACGGATTCATCCTGGTACCGCACATCACCCCCGGCGGCCTGGACGGGTTCGCCGACACGGTCGTGCCGCTGCTGCAGGAACGAGGCGTGTTCCGGGCCGACTACACCGGCACGACGCTGCGCGAGCACCTGGGCCTTGCGCCGCTGCCTTCGGCCCGGCCGGTCGCCGCCAGGGCGGCGTCATGAGATTCCTGCTGATCACGCTGATCGTCCACACGCCGGACCCGGCGACCGGGGAAGTGCCCGACACGACGCAGCGCTTCCGGCAGGTACTCGACAGCGCCGTGCAGGCCGAATGGCTCGGCTTCGACGGATTCGGCGTCGGCGAGCGGCACGAGCGGCCGTTCATCTCCTCGTCGCCGCCCGTCGTGCTCAGTCACATCGCCGCCCTGACCTCGCGGATCCGGCTGTTCACGGCCGTGACCACGCTGAGCCTGCTCGACCCGGTGCGCGCCTACGAGGACTACGCGACGCTCGATCACCTCAGCAACGGCCGCCTCGAGCTGATCATCGGAAAGGGGAACGGCAGCGCCCAGCGAGACCTGTTCGCCGTCACCACCGACGATCAGTGGGCCAGGAACGCCGAGAGCTACGAGCTGTTCCGCCAGATCTGGCGCAACCCGGCCGTCACCGCCAGCCCCCGGTTCCGCCCCGCGCTGCAGGATGCCGAGGTCTGGCCGCGCCCGCTCCAGCAGCCGATCCGGGTGTGGCACGGCAGCGCGACCAGCCGCGAATCGGTCGACCTGGCCGCCCGCTACGGCGATCCGCTGTTCTCCGCGAACGTGACCAACCCGATCGAGCCCTACGCCGAGCTCGTCCGGTACTACCGGGAACGCTGGGTCCACTATGGCCACGACCCGGACCTCGCCGTGGTCGGCGCCGGCACGGCCGGCTACTACGCGGCCAGGACCTCGCAGGAGGCGGTCGCCGCTTACCGGCCGGTGTTCGCCGCCTACCTGGAATTCCAGCAGCGACTCGGGCTCCAGCCGGTCTTCCCGACGCTCGAGGATTTCGTCGAGCGGAGCTCAGCGCTGGTGGGCAGCCCGCAGCAGGTGATCGACAAGGTGCACCGCTACCACGAGCAGTTCGGTCACACCGTCCTGCACCTGCACGCCGAGCCGTCCGGCCTCACGGCGGCCCAGCACCGCGCGGCGCTTGAGCTGTTCCAGGCCGAGATCGCGCCGGTGCTCCGGCGCGACATCCCCGATCCGCCCTGGCCCTGGGGGCCGGCCGGCAGCCACAACCTCGCGCCGGTGGCCGCGGGGGCGGGGGGTGGACAGCGATGACGGGCACTCCCCTGGCGGTGCTGGACCTCGTGCCGATCTCGTCCGGCTCGACCGCGGCCCGGGCGCTGCGCAACAGCATCGACCTCGCCCAGCACGCCGAGCGGCTCGGGTACGCGCGCTACTGGTTCGCCGAGCATCACCTGAACCCCGGCGTCGCCGGGACCTCGCCCGCCGTGGTCCTCGCGCTCACCGCGGCGGCGACGTCGACGATCAGGATCGGCTCCGGGGCGGTCCAGATGGGTCACCGCACCGCGTTGTCGGTGGTGGAGGAGTTCGGCCTGATCGACGCGCTGCATCCGGGCCGACTCGACCTTGGCCTGGGCCGGTCCGGCGGCCGGCCGGCCGGTGCGCCCCAGCCCGAGCCGGCCTCAGCCGGCTACGCGCCGAATGGCCTGCGCATTCCCGCCAAGTTCAACCCCGGCCCGCTGCTGAAGTCACCGCGGTTCGCGCTGCAGCGGACCTTGCTGCAACTTCCCCATGCTGAGCCGCAGCCCTACGGCGATCAGGTAGACGACGTGCTCGCCCTGCTCCGGGGCAGCTATCAGGCCGCCGACGGCACGCAGGCGCGTGCCGTTCCCGGCGAGGGCGCCGACGTCCAGGTCTGGATCCTGGGCAGCAGCGGCGGCGAGAGCGCCGATGCCGCCGGCCGCAACGGGCTGCGGTTCGCCGCGAACTACCACGTGAGCCCGGCCACCGTGCTGGAGGCGGCGGCCGGGTACCGGGCGGCGTTCCGGCCGTCAGCCGAGCTGCCTTCGCCGTATGTCTGCGTGTCCGCCGACGTCGTGGTCGCCGAGGACGAGGCCGCCGCGCGCGAGCTGGCTTCCGGGTACGGAGCCTGGGTGCGCAGCATCCGCAACGGCGAGGGCGCGATCGAGTTCCCGACCCCGGTGCAGGCCAGGGCGCACACCTGGACCGATGACGACCGGGCGCTGGTCGCCGACCGGATCGAGACCCAGTTCGTCGGCACGCCCGCGCAGGTCGCCGATCAGCTCGAGCGGCTCCGGGACGCCACCGAAGCCGATGAGCTGATCATCACCACGATCACGCACGGGCACGCGGACCGGGTCCGCTCCTACGAGCTGCTGGCGCAGGAGTGGGACAAGCGCTGAGCACCGGTCAGCCGGCCGCCGGTCGGCCGGCCCGGGCCCGGCTCCACCCTCGCTGCGGGAATACGCCGTTCAGGCTGTAGTTGCCGACCTCGCTCACGCGCTTGCGCCGCGGGTCGTGCAGCGTATGCGTGCGCACGTCACGCCAGTACCGGTCGAGACCGAGCGGCCGCCGGGCCGCGCTGGCCCCGGCGAGCTCGAGCCACTCGCTGGCCGCCTGCACGGTGACACGGTCGGCGTGAGCCCTGGCCGCGGCCATGGCCACGTTCGCCTCGGCCTCCCACCGGGCGGCCGCCTCCGCCGTCAGGCCAGGCTCGGCCAGCGCCGCGCGCGCCTCGTCCACGACGCCCGCCGCCTGCTCCGCCAGCGCGCGGGCAGACCGTACCAGCACGGTCAGCTCACCGAAGTGATGAATCACCACCGGGTCGTCCCTGGCCGGCTCGGCCGCGCCGCCCGGCTGGCCGCTCGCATACCCGCGGAGGTAGTCCGCGCCGGCCCGCAGCGCGCCCTCGGCGATGCCGATGTCGATCGCAGCGTGAATGAGCTGGGTAAAGGCACGGAAGGTGTTCGGGTACTCGAAGGACCTCCAGGTCGGGATCACCCATCTGGCGTCGGCGTGGACCCGGCCGAGGATCGCCGATCCGCTGGCGGTCGTCCGCTGACCGAACCCGTCCCAGTCGTCCACGACCACCAGGCCCGGCGCGTCCCGCGGGATGAAGGCCATGTGCACGCGCTCTTCGGAGTCCGTCGCCGTCACGGGGACCCAGTCGGCCGACAGGGCTCCGGTCGCGTAGGACTTCGCCCCGGTGACGAGGTAGCCGCCGCCCGGGTCCGGCTCGATGGTCGTCGTCCCGGCCGAGCCATCGGGCTGGCGGGTGTTAACCAGCGCGTTCCCGAACCGGGCGCCGCGCAGCACCAGCTCGTAGAAGAAGTCGAGCTGGTCGGTGCGGCCACTCTCGCGGATGGCGTCCAGGCAGAAGAAGTGGTTCTGCGGGATCTGACCGATGCTCCCGTCACCCGCAGCCAGCAGGCGGATCACCGTGCAGACGGTCTGGCAGGAAACGCCGGGCCCGCCGTGCGACCGCGGCACCGTGATGCCGAGCAGACCGGACAGGGCCAGCGCGGCCAGCTCGGCCTCGGGGAGCTTGCGGCCGAGATCGCGCTCGGACGCCGTGCCGGCCAGCCGCGCTGACAGCCGGGTCGCGATGTCGACGGCCTCCGCGTCCGACCTGATGACGTGCGCGGGGCCCGGGCTAACCATGCGCGCCGACCGCCGGGGCGAGCTGCCGCTCACCGGAGTGCCCGCCCGTCAGGGTCGCCGGGTCACGGAACCGGGCGCCCGGATGGTGGTCGGCCAGCCGGGGCCTGCCCGCGCCGTTCATCCGCGCCCGCAGCGTCTCACCATCGGCGTAGCTGCGGCGGAACAGCCCGCGCCGGCGCAGCTCGGGAATGATCAGCTCGGCGACGTCCAGGGCGGTGCCGGGGGTCAGGTACTGGACGACGTTGAAGCCGTCGACATCAGCCTCGTCAATCCACCGCTCCATCTCGTCGACCACGACCTTCGGGGTCCCGGCGACGGAGAACGGCCGCCCGAGGCCGCCGAGGTCGTCGAGAAGCTCGCCGACGGTCAAGCCGGGAATCAGGTACCGGCGGAACTGGGCCGCTTCCTTGCCGAGGCCGTTGACGATGGCGTCGACATGATCGGACCGGTCGTAGGTGGTCCAGTCCACGGGCGAGCTCGAGTGCGCCAGGTAGCCGTCGATGCTGCGCAGCCGGCGGTACTCCGCGACCTTCTTGGCCACCTCCTCGTCGGTGCGGCCGACGATGATGTTGGCTCCGGGCAGGAACTTGATGTCGGCCGGATCGCGACCATAAGAGCTGGCGACCTTGCGGACGTCGGCCACGTAGGACCGGACCTGCGCGAGGCTGCTGCCGCCCATGAAGATCGCCTCGGCGTGCTTGCCGGCGAAGGCGCGGCCGGCGTCCGACACCCCGGCCTGGTACAGCAGCGGGGTGCGCTGGCGCGAGGGCTCGGACAGGTGCGGGCCCGCCACCCGGTAGTAGTCGCCGGCGTGGTTGATGTACCGGACCCTGGCCGGGTCGGCGTACACCCGCCGTTCCTTGTCGGCCAGTACCGCATCGTCGTCCCAGGACCCCTCCCACAGCTTGTAGAGGACCTCCAGGTACTCGTCGGCGATCTCGTAGCGGTGGTCGTGGTCGACCTCGTCGTCGTAGCCGAAGTTGCGGGCCGCGTTGGGCAGGTATGACGTCACGATGTTCCAGCCGACGCGGCCCTTGGTGAGGTGATCGAGGGTGCTCATCCGCCGGGCGAACGCGAACGGCGGCTCGTAGGTCGTCGAGAACGTCGCCGCGAAGCCGAGGTTCCTGGTGACTGCGGCCATGGCCGGGATGACCATGAGCGGATCGTTGCTCGGGATCTGCATGCCCTCGAGCAGCGATGTTTCAGGCCCGCCCCGGAAGACGTCGTACGCGCCGATCACATCGGCGATGAACATGGCGTCGAACGTCGCTTCCTCGAGCAGCTGGGCCAGCTCCGTCCAGAACTCGATGTCGTTGAAGCGCTCCCGGGTGTTGTCGGGGTGCGTCCACATGCCATGCGTGATGTGACTCACGCAGTTCATCTCGAACAGGTTGAGGTGGATCTGCTTGGACATCGGAAGTCTCCGTTTCGGGCTGGTCACGCGCTGCGGTCGTAGGCCGGCTCCCGGCCGGCCAGCTCTTCCCGGACGCTGAGCTGCGGCAGCGCCGCCAGCAGCCGCTGGGTGTACGGGTGAGCCGGGCGGCTGAAGATCGCGTCGGCGTCGCCCTGCTCCACGATCCGGCCGTGCGTCATGACCAGGACCCGGTCGCTCATGTGGTGAATGACGCCGAGGTCGTGGGAGATGAAGATGTAGCTCAGGCCCAGCTCGTCCTGAAGGTCGGCGAGCAGGTCCAGTACCTGGGCCTGAATGGACACGTCCAGCGCCGACACTGGCTCGTCGCAGACGATGATCTCGGGTCCGGGCGCCAGAGCCCGCGCGATCGCCACTCGCTGGCGCTGGCCGCCGGACAGCAGCAGCGGCCGCCGGTCCAGCAAGTCCTCGCCGAGGCCGACCTGGTGCAGCAGCTCGCGGATGCGCGCGGTCCGGCTGCCGTTGTCGTATCCGGCGGGCAGGGCGTCCGTGAGGATCCGCGCTACCGTCCAGCGCGGGTCAAACGAGCTGAGCGGATCCTGGTAGACAACGCCGACGTGCTGACGGCGGGCCCGGCGCTGACGTTCGGTGATCGCGGTCCACGGCTGGCCGTGCAGCCGTACCTCGCCTTCGTCGGGGCGGGTCACGGCCAGCACGATTCGCCCGGTTGTCGTCTTGCCCGAGCCCGACTCGCCGACGACGCCCAGGGTCTCGCCCTGGCGCAGCTCGAACGACACGTTGTCGACCACGGTGCGCACCTTGCCGTCCGGTCCCTTGTACCGCTTGACCAGCCCGTCGGCGGCCAGCAGCGGCGCTGACTGGGCTTGCGGGCGGCCCGGCCGGGCGCCGATCCGGCTTAGCGCGGCGACCGGCTCCGGGGAGTCAGCGGGCCCCGACAGGCGGGTGCCGCGGGAGTGCGCCGAGGGAATCGCGTCCAGCAGCGACTGCGTGTACGGATGCTGCGGCCGGCCGAGAATGTCCGCGGTCGCTCCCTGCTCCACGATGAGCCCGTCGCGCATGACCGCGACCCGGTCGGCGAGCCTGCTGACAACGGCCAGGTCGTGGCTGATGACGATCAGCGCGCGGCCGCGCTGCTTGCTCTCCTCGAGCAGGCTCAGGATCTGGGCCTGGATGGTGACGTCGAGCGCGGTCGTCGGCTCGTCGGCGATGAGGAGCTGCGGGTCGAGCGCGATCGCAGTCGCGATCAGCGCACGCTGCCGCAGGCCGCCGGACAGCTCACCGGGGAGCTGCCGCGAGCGCATCTCGGGCTCGGGCACGCCAACCTGGCGGAGCAGCTCGATCACGCGGGCGTGGCGATCGGAGGCACGGCCGTAATGGTGCAGCCGGAGCGGCTCGGCGATCTCGCGCCCGACTGGCCGGACGGAGTCGAGCGAGACGAGGGCGTCCTGAAGGATGAAGCCGATCCGGACGCCGCGGATCGCGCGCCATTGCCGCTCGGTCAGCGTGGTCAGATCCTGGCCGTCAAAATTCAGGCGGCCGCTGACCTGCGAGCCGTCGCCGGTGAGGCCGAGCAGGGTGCGAGCCGTCACGCTCTTGCCGGAGCCAGACTGGCCCACGATGGCCAGGCACTCCCCCGGCCGGACTCCGAACGAGATCCCTCCGACCACCTCGCGGGCCAGGGGCCCGGACCCGAACGAGACGCGCAGGTCGGTCGCCGTCAGCAGGTTCTCTTCTTGCTGCGCGGGTGCGCTCACTATGCCAGCCTTCCTTCCAGGCGTCGCTGCAGGTGACGGCCAAGCGCGGTGGCGGCCAGGGCCGTGGCGACGATCACGGCACCGGGGAAGAACTCCAGCCACCACGCCGACGAGATGAAGTCACGGCCGGCGGCGAGCATTGCTCCCCACTCCGGCGCGGGGGGCGCGGCGCCGAGGCCCAGGAAGCTGAGCGCCGACGCCCAGACAATCGACTGGCCGATGCCGAGCGTCCCGAGCACGAGCAGGGGGCGCATGGCGTTGGGGAAGATGCTGCTCGCCATGATCCGCAAGGGCGGATGACCGAGTACCCTGGCCGCCTCGACGTAGGGCGCGTGCCGCACGGCGATGACCTGACCTCGGATCATGCGCGCGTAGCCCGGCGCGGACCCGATGCCCACGGCAACGATCAGGCTGCCGACACCGGCCCCGAACATGGCGACGAACAGCAGGGCCAGCAGGAGCGACGGGAAGGCGAAGAGCACCTCGAGGAACCGGCTGATGACCGTGTCGGCCCAGCGTCCGCCGAGGCCCGCGGCGAACCCGAGCACGATCGCGATGGCCAGTCCGACCGCGGTTGCGGCGATGCCGATCGGCAGCGACTCCCTGGCGCCGTACACGACCCGGCTGAACACGTCCCGGCCGGACTGGTCCGTGCCGAAGAGGTGACTGAGCGAGGGCGCCTGGAGCGCATGGGGCGGGTCGACGGCTAGGGGGGCGTAGCGGGCGATGAGGCCGGGCCACGCAACGGAGATGCCCAGGAAGGCGACGACGAGCCAGGCCAGCACGATCCCGGGGGTGAGCCCCCGGGCCCGGCCGCGGAGCCGGACGAGGCCGGGCTGCTGGTCGATCGCCGCGGGAGCGTTGCTGACTGTCATGGGTGCGTTCTTCCTTTGCTCCGGAGCGAAGACATGGCCCGTCACTGCCCGGCGGACCGCAGCCGCGGGTCCACCAGCTGATAGAGGATGTCCACGAGAATCGTGGCCACCACGTAGACCACCGCGATGATCAGCACGACGCCGATCGTCAGCGGCATGTCCTGCTGGGTAACCCCTTGCAGCAGCACGTTGCCAAGGCCGTTGCGCGAGAAGAGCGACTCGACGATGACCGCGCCGCTGATGAGCGACCCGAGCGCCCAGCCGGACAGGGTCACGCCCGGCAGGACGGCATGCCGCAGCGCATGCCGTAGCCGGACGCCCCAGTCGCTCATCCCCCTGGCCCGGGCCGAGGTGACGTAGGGCTGCTCGAGGGCCGACTCGAACTCCTCGCGGGTGACCTGGCCGAGGAACCCAGCGATCGGGATCGCCAGCGTCAGCGACGGCAGCACCAGCCCCTCCAGGCCCGAGCCGCCGGTGGCCGGAAAGATGCCGAGATGGAAGGCGAACACCTCGAGCAGGATGATGCCGAGCCAGTACTGCGGCAGGGCGGCGGCCAGGACCTCCAGACCTGACCCGATCGAGGAGATGACGCGGCCGCGCCGGACCGTGAGCAGCGACCAGGCCACGGCCAGCACCCAGGCGAGCACCAGCGATCCCAGCGTGAGCTCCGCGGTCGGGGCCACGTTCAGCCCGATGACGCTGGACACCGGCATCTGCTGCGAGGCGGAGTAGCCGAGGTTCCCGTGCAGCAGGTTGCCCAGGTACACCAGGTACTGGATGATGACCGACCGGTTGAGGCCGTACTTGGCGGTGACGGCGGCGAGCAGGGCCTTCGACGGGTGGCTGCCGACCCCGCCGGCGTAGGCGACAGCCGGGTTTCCTGGCATCAGGTGGACGGCCAGGAACGTCAGGGTGGCCGCGCCCCACAGCACGATGACGCCGCCGACCACGTCCTGGAGCACCCGCCCGGCCCGCCGCCGGCGGCGGGGGGCCGCCGCCGGCTCGGATGTCACCTGCTCGTCCTCGACCAGGGCCGGGCCGGCGGCGCCCGGCGGCGTCACCCGGAGATCCAGGTGTCGTAGAAGTCGGGCAGGCCGACGGCGTAGTCAGCGCTGACCCCGTGGGTGTTCGCGCTGATCGCGAGCCGCTCCTCGGCCGGGTAGAGGTCGAGGATCAGTGCCTGCTGCGACACGAACGCCTGCGCCTGGTCGTAGACCGCTTTGCGCTGGGCATCGTTCTCTGCGGCCAGGCCATTGGCCAGCAGCTTGTCCAGGGTCGGGTTCGAGTAGCGGTCGCTGTTGGTGCCGTAGTACTTCAGCGCCTGGGTCGAGTACAGCGTGCGCAGGACGTCGGGCGTGTTCGTGATCCAGTAGCCTCCGGCCAGACTCTGGTAGCCCTTGCCCGACTCCCAGAGGTTGTCCAGTTCCGTCGTGCTGACGGGGTCGAGGGTGACGTCGATGCCCGCCGACTTCTCCGAGGCCTGGATGTCCTGGTAGAGGGTCAGGTCCTCCGGCGGCGTCTGACCCGGGTCGGAGTCGTAAGGAAGCGCGACCGACAGGACCTGCCCGTTCCTGGTCCGGTACCCCTGGCTGTTGTGGCCGGTGTAGCCGGCCTGCTCGAGCAGCTGGTTGGCCTTGGCCGGGCTGTAGGCGTAGACGTTGGCGAACGCCGGGTCGTAGTCGGGCGTACCCGGCACCAGCGGCCCCCCGACGTAGGGGTAGGTGCCGAAGTAGGCGCTCTTCAGGTTCGCCTGCTCGTCGGACGCGTACAGGAACGCCTGCCGGACGAGCACGTTGTTCATCGGCGCGACCGAGGTGTTGAACAGGATGCTGTTCGGGCTGCCCGGACGTTCCTTGTCGAACAGGGTGATGTGCTCGGCCGCCGCGGAGGCGTAGTCCTGGGCGGGCGGGTAGTAGATGACGTTCGCCTGGTTCTGCGCCAGGGCAGCCCACCGGACCGACTCGTCCGGCACGATCTTCCAGACGATTTCCTTCAGGTACGCCGGGCCCGTGTGCGTGGAGCCGGGCGGCGGGGAGTTGTAGTCCGGGTTCCTGGTCAGGATCACCTCCTGGTTGGGGATGTCCTTGGTGACCTCGAACGGACCCGAGCCGACCGGGTAGAGGCAGTTCTGCGAGATGCCGCGCGCGAACGCCTTGGGCGACTCGATGCCGAAGTAGCCCTGGGCGAGAACGTCAAGGAAGGAGCTGTCCGGCGTGGTCAGCGTGACCTGCAGGACGTACGGGCTGACCACCTTGGAGCTCTTGTAGAACGGTGCGATGTAGCCGCCGTCGGTGGACGAGCCGGTCTTCGGGTTGACCACGCGCGCGAAGTTGGCCTGCACCGCGGCGGCGTCGAGCGGGGTGCCGTCGGTGAACTTCACGTCGTCGCGGAAGGTAAAGGTATACGTCAGGCCGTTCGGCGAGATCGTCCACGACTTGGCCAGCCAGGGCTCGATCTTCCCGCCCTCGCCTTCGTACACGATGTCGTCGGTGTACTGCTGGCCGATCATCGCCTGCGGGATGTCCCCGCCGATCTGCGGATCGATGCAGCTTTCCTGCCGGTCCTCGAGGTAGACGAGGGTGCCGCCGGACACCGGCTTGCCCGCGTTAGCCGTCGCTCCGGCGCCGCCTGCCGCGGCCGTGCCGCAGGCCGTCAGCGCGACCGCCGCCGCCGCGAGCAGGGCGCCCGCCTTCACGGCCGGGGGTACTTGAACCATGTCATGGCCTTTCGATTGGGGTTGTGGGCGCGACCACCCCGCGGCGTTGCCGGGCGACGGTTAGTCTATATTGTCGATCGTTTTTATCGAATTTAGGGCTGGCGGATGCGCTCACTCGGGCTCCCGGCCGGTCAGCCGGTCACGGCGGCGGGCTGGGGCGCCAGGGCCGGCCGGCGGGCGGCACCGGGGTGCGTCGCCGGCAGCCTGGTACACCCGGCCCCGAACAGGCGCTCGCGCAGCGTTGCCTGGTCAGGGTCGTAGCCAGCGCGGAAGAGTCCGCGGTTCTGGAGCGCCGGGATCACCAGCTCGACGAAGTCCTCGTAACTCTCCGGCGACACGTTGGAATGCACGTTGAAGCCGTCCAGGTCGGTGAGCTCGACGAACTCCTCGATCTTGGCGGCGATGTCCTCCGGGGTCCCGACGATGGCGAACGGGTCAAGGCCGCCGTGCCGGCGGATCGTGGCCTGCAGGTCGCCCACCGTCGGGCGGCCGGCCCACTGCTCGATGAACTGCCCGATGTAATGGGCCGGGCCGCGCCCGGAGTCATCCGCAGGCAGCTCGACGTCCTGGAGCAGCGTGCCCGGGTCGTAGCGGGCGAGGTCGAAGCCGAAGAACCGGGACTGCACCGCCCGGAACCGGGCGTACTCCTCGGCCTTGCGCTCGGCCTCGCCGCGGGTCCGGCCGACGATGCACCGGAGGTGATTGAAGACCTTGACATCGCCGGGGGCCCGCCCGTTCTGCACGGCGATCTGGCGGATCTCGGCGATGTCGGCGCGCACGTTCCGGAGTGACGACGAGGCGAGGAACACGGCTTCAGCGTGCCGGCCGGCGAGCTGCTTGCCGCGCGGCGAGCCGGTCGCCACGAAGATCACCGGGGTGCGCTGCCTGGATGGCTCGGACAGGTGCGGCCCGGCGACGCGGAAGTAGGGGCCGGCGTGGTCGATGTAGTGAACCCGCTCCGGGTCGGTGAAGATCCCGCGCTCGCGGTCGCGCAGCACGGCTCCGTCCTCCCAGCTTCCCTCCCACAGCTGGTAGCAGACGTCGAGGTACTCCTCGGCCCGGTCGTACCGCTCGTCGTGCGCGATCTGGCCATCGAGCCCGAAATTGCGCGCTGCGTTGTCGAGGTAGGAGGTGACGACGTTCCAGCCGACCCTGCCCTTGGTCAGGTGGTCGACGGTGCTCATCCGTCGCGCGTGCGCGAACGGCGGTTCATAGCTGGCCGAGATCGTGACCGCGAACCCAAGCTGGCTCGTCACCTGGGCCAGCGCGGGCACCAGCAGCAGGGGATCGTTGACGGGGACCTGATGGGCCTCGCGCAGGGCGGTCGCGCTGTCGCCGGGAGCCGTCTCGTAGGTCCCGAGCACGTCCGCCAGGAACAGCGCGTCAAAGCAGCCGGCCTCGAGCAGTCGCGCCTCGGCGTTCCAGTACTCAAGATCGGTGTACCGGTACCGGGTGTCCGCCGGGTGCCGCCACATGCCGCGAGCCAGGTGGCCCACGCAGTTCATCTCGAAGGCATTCAGATGGATCTGCTTGGCGGCCACGGCTGTACCTGCTCCTTGCTCGTGCGTCTCGAACCCCAGCGCATCCTCAGGATGACCAGTAACCGGCGCCGCGGTCCAATAGCGAATCGCGAGGGCTCGATAGGCTTTTCCTATCAAAACGATCGACTTAAGCGACTAATCTAGACCCAGCGGGGCCAGGCCGGGAACGGGCTCGCGCGGGCCGGCGAGCAACCGACGGAACTCACCGGCCCGGCGCGAGCCCGTTCCTGGCTCGTGGAACCGCTGCCCCGCGCCTGCCTTCAGCTCGCGGCAGGCGTCGCGCGGACCTCTTGCGCCCGTTGCACGAACAGCCGGTGCAGGTCCCTGGCCGCCCGCGGCGCCGACCCGGACAGCAGCCGCTGGATGACGAGCCGGACTGAGGTCGCGTCGCCGGCGATCGGCCGCCAGGTGATCATCCCGCAGGTTTCCAGCGGGTCACCGACGATGCTGAAATCGGGCAGGACGGTCACGCCCAGCCCTTCGGCGACCATGAGCTTGCCCATCTCGGCGCCGTCGGTGGAGTACGAGAAGGCCGGGACGTCCTCCCGAAGCAGGCGGTGCAGGTACCGGTACATGACGTAGCCGGGACGCATGACGATCAGCGGCGCCTTGCGGAGGTCGTCGACGCGTACCTCGGCGCTGGCCGCGAGCGGGCTGTCGGGGCGCATGCAGACTACGGGCCGGCCGGATACCAGCGGGGTGGTCTCGAGTTCCGGCGGCAGGTCGTCACCCTGCAGGTAGTTCACCAGGCCGAGGTCGCTGCTCCCCTCGAGCAGCGACCTCTGAATGTCGGCGTGGGCGCCGCCGAACACCTCGACCTGCGTGGCGCGGTGCGTCTCGCGGAACTGGCGGATGACCGGCGTCACGAGCTGAACGGTCGCGGCGTTCACGGTGCCGACCCGCACCACGCGCCTGCTGTGGTGCTGCTCGTTGGCCGCGCCGCGAAGCCGGTCGACGGAGTCGAGGACGGTCAGCAGGTGCGGCAGCAGATCACGCCCGGACTCGCTGACCCTGGCGCCCTGCCGGCCGCGCTCCAGGATGTCGACCCCGAGCTCGCGCTCGAGCGCCCGTACCGACTCGCTGAGCGCCGGCTGGGAGACGTGAATCGCCTCGGCTGCCCGCCGGAAGGAGCCGAGCCTCGCTATCGCGGCCACGTACTCAAGCTGCTCTATCCGCACGGCCCACCGCCTCACTGCCTCGCCCATCAGCAAGCCTCGGGCCTATCACCGTCAGCTTAATTACTGGTTTGCCGACCGACATGATAGGAATACCTTATCACGGGCACGTGAACCGGTATTGGACGGCCGCCCGGGCCAGTCCGCATGCTGGCCAGGAGGCAATCTGCGCGGCGGTACGCGACTGAGGAGGCAGCGTTCGATGGGCGTCACTCTGCACTGGTTCCTGCCTACTAACGGCGACTCGCGCACCGACTTGAGCCTGGGCAATGCCGTGGGCGTAGCCGGCAGCCGCGTGACCGAGAACGGCGGTACCGAGCGCGCTCCTGACATCGGCTACATCGGCCAGATCGCGCGGTCGGCCGAGCAGCTCGGCTTCGCGGGCGCGCTGACGCCGACCAGCTCCTGGTGCGAGGACGCCTGGGTGATGACCGCCGGGCTCAGCCAGGTGACGGAACGGTTCAAGTTCCTCGTGGCGTTCCGCCCCGGCCTGCTGTCGCCGACGCTGGCGGCGCACATGGCAGCGACCTATCAGCGCATCTCCGGCGGCCGCCTCCTGCTCAACGTCGTCACCGGGGGTGACGATGCCGAGCAGCGGCGGTTCGGTGACCACCTGGACAAGGAGGCCCGCTACCGCCGGGCCGGGGAGTTCCTCCAGGTCCTGCGGGAACTGTGGTCGGGCCGTCCGGTCGACTTCACCGGCGAGTTCGTCGACATCCGCGGGGCGCAGATCATCCCGGCTCGTGACTGGCCCGATATCTACCTGGGCGGCTCCTCGCCCGCCGCGATCGAGGTCGCCGCCTCGTGGGCCGACGTATACCTGACCTGGGGTGAGCCGCCGGGCGCGGTGGCGGAGAAGCTCGATCTGGTGCGCGAGCGGGCCAAGGAGGCCGGCCGCGAGCTGCGCTTCGGCATCCGGCTGCACGTGATCACGCGCGACAACGCGGCCGAGGCGTGGGTCCAGGCGCAGCGGCTCCTGGACGGCCTCAGTCCCGATGCCATCGAGCGGGCCCAGGCGATCCAGCGCGCGTCCCAGTCCGAGGGCCAGCGGCGGATGACCGCGCTGCACGGCGGCCGGACCGACGCCCTGGAGATCTCTCCGAATCTGTGGGCCGGCGTCGGCCTGGTGCGGGGCGGCGCCGGAACCGCGCTCGTGGGCAGCCACGAGGAGGTCGCGGACCGCATCGCGGAGTATCACGAGCTTGGCATCGACGAGTTCATCCTCTCCGGCTATCCGCACCTGGAGGAGGCCTATCAGGTTGCCGAGGGCGTCATGCCGCAGCTCCGTGCGCGCGGCCTGCTGACGCCCGCCGGATCGGATCGCTACCCCCTGGAGGCTGCCCCGTGACCGCACCCGCGCTGCCCATCACCATGATCCGGTCAGGCGAGGAGGCGATCAGAGCCGCGCGCCAGTACGCCGCGGCCATAGCCGACAGCGCCATCGACCGTGACCGGGCCGGCCGGGTGCCGGCCCGCGAGCTGGCCGCCTTCGACGCGAGCGGCCTCCTCGGCATCACCGTGCCGGCCGAGCACGGCGGTCCTGAGCTGCCCGCGAGCGTGCTCGCGGAAGTGACCCGGTCGATCGCCGCCGTGGACCCGGCGATCGCGCAGGTGCCGCAGGCGCACTTCCTGTTCGTTGACGTGCTCGCGGTCTGGGGGACCCCCCGCCAGCAGCAGCGCCTGTTCGGCTCGGTGCTCGACGGCGGGCGCCTGGGCAACGGGCAGGCCGAGCGGGGCGGCAAGCACGCGCAGGACCTGAAGACCCGCCTCGTCACGACCGATGCCGGCCTGCGGCTGGAGGGCCGGAAGTACTACTGCACCGGCGCGATCAGCGCCCGCTGGATCGGCGTCAGCGCGCTGGACGACGGAGGCCGCCTGGTGCTGGCGTTCGTCGAGCGAGAGGCGCAGGGCGTCACCGTCGATGACGACTGGGACGTCATGGGCCAGCGGGCGACGGTGAGCGGCACTGCTACCTTCGACCGGGTTCCGGTCGATCCCGAGCTCGTCGTCCCGTACGAGCGGGCGTTCTCGGTGCCGCAGCAGCTCGGCGCGCGGGCGCAGCTCGTGCACGCGGCCATCCAGACGGGGATCGCGGGCGGCGCGCTGCGTGACGCCGGCGAGTTCGTCCGGACCAGGGCCCGGCCCTTCTTCGAGGCGGCCCGCGCGGGATGGGCGGAGCGGGCCGCGGACGATCCGCACGTCCTGGCCAGGTACGGCCGGCTGGCCACCAGAGTGCGCGCCGCCGAGGCCCTGCTGCGGTCGGCGGCGGACACGCTCGACGAGGTGACCCTGCACCCGCGGGGCGCCGCGGACGCGGCGCGGGGCTCGGTGGCGGTCGCAGAGGCCAAGGCGTTCGCCAGCGAAGTCGCGGTCGAGGTGGCCAGCGACCTGTTCGCGCTCAGCGGCGCCAGCGCCGCCGACCAGCGCTACGACCTCAGCCGTCACTGGCGCAACGCCCGGACCCACGCCAGCCACGACCCGGCGGACTGGAAGTATCACCACGTCGGCAACTACCTGCTCAACGAGATCCCGCCGCCGAACCACGGGCAGGTCTGATCATGACCGCATCGGAGATCGCGGCCGAGGTGCCAGTCGCTGCGTTCCGCCACGCGATGGGTCACTTCGTCACTGGCGTGACGGTCGTCACCTCCGTGGGCGCCGATGGCGAGCCGGTCGGCACCACCGCCAGCGCGGTCAGCTCCCTGTCGCTTGACCCGCCGCTCGTGCTGGTCTGCTTTGACCGCGCGAGCGTGACGCTCCGCGCCGTGCGGGCCCATGGCGCCTTCGTCGTCAACGTGCTCGCCGATAGCCAGCGGCACCTGTCGGTGAACTTTGCCCGGCGCGGGCTGGCCGCGGCCTGGGACGGCGTGCGGCATCGACCCGGGTCTACCGGCAGCCCCCGCCTGCACGGCGCGCTCGCGGTCGTGGAGTGCACCGTCGAGCACGAGCTGCCCGGCGGCGATCACGAGATCATTGTCGGCCGCGTCCGGGAGGTCCAGACCGGCGACGCCGACGTCAGCCCGCTGGTCTACTGGCGCGGCACCTATGCCTCCCTCGCCGAGGCGAGCGGCGCGGCCTGACTCAGCCCTGGCCGGCGGCGGCCCGCAACTGCCGCGTAGCGCTGACCTGCGGCGTGGCGCGCTCGAGCCAGTCGCCGAGCGCGGGCCCCGAGTCCCACTCGGAGTCCAGCAGGAACAGGCCCGCCGTCGGGCAGGTCGCACCCAGTTCCACCAGCACCGGCTTCAGCAGCAGATCCGCCGCGAGGCCGTGCTTCCAGTGCGCGCCGAGCATGACCGGAACGGCGGTCACGCCCGCGAGCGACCCGCCGGGAAACCGGTCAAGGAACAGCTTGAGCAGTCCGGTATAGGTGGCCTTATAGGTCGGACTCGCGACGACCATCAGCTCGCTGGCCTGCACGGCCGTGACCAGCCGCGCCACCCCAGGGTCGGACCAGTCCAGCAGGGCCGCGCCGAGGTCGACCAGGTCGATGGCCAGATCCGGGGCGCGGCCCGTCAGCCGCTCCGCCACCAGCGTCGCCGCCTGGAACGTGCGCGAGCGCGGCTTCGGGTTCCCGGCTATGACTGTGAGGCTCATCGCCTGCTCCGTTCTAGCTATTATTCCGCTCTATAAACAAGACTAGGATATCGCCTATGGTTAGCCGGGTGATGAGCCAGGAGGACGTCCAGCTGGGGGACTACCTGCTACCGGACCCGGCCCGGTCCGCCGTCGTGCTGCGGCCGGAAGGATCAGGCCCGGGCAACTGGGCCGGCGGCCCGAGCGCGGTGGCCAAGGACGGGGAGATCGTGCTCGCCTACCGGATGCGGCGTCCGGTGGGCCAGGGCCGGGGCCATTCGGTCGGGATCGCCGTATCAGCGGACGGCGAGCACTTCACCACCATCGGCGTCATCACCAAGGAAGAGATGGATGCCGAGTCCCTTGAGCGGCCGGCCCTGGCGGTCACCGGGGATGGCACCTGGCGGCTGTACCTGAGCTGCGCGACGCCCGGAACCAGTCACTGGCGGGTCGAGGTGCTGGAGGCGAGCGCTCCGAACCGGTTCGACCCGGCCGGCCGGTCGGTGCTGCTGCCGGGCGACGCCCGCCGCGCGGTCAAGGATCCCGTCATCAGCTGGAACGACGGGCAGTGGCACATGTGGGTCTGCATCCACCCGCTGGACGACCCCGTCAGTACGGACCGGATGTGGACCGAGTACGCGACCAGCGCCGACGGCCTGAGCTGGGATTTCCACGGGCCCGCGCTGCTGCCACGGGACGGCCAGTGGGATGCGCGGGGCACGCGCGTGACCGCTGCGCAGTTCGTGCCCGGCGGCGTGATGGCCTACTACGACGGCCGCGCCACGGCGGCGGAAAACTTCGAGGAGCGCACCGGGGTCGCATTCGGAGCCGCACCGGGCGCGCTGGCGGCGGTCGGCACCGGCCCGGCCGCGCAGTCGCCATCAGGCGGGCACGGCCTGCGGTACCTCGTGGTACTGCCGCTCCGCGACGGCCGGCAGCGGCTGTACTACGAGCTGACGATGCCGGGCGGCGCGCACGAGCTGCGCACCGAGCTGCGCTGACGGCCCGGCAGGCCGGGCCTGGCTGGTGCCGTCAGGTGCCGCGCGGCCGTCCGTTGCGTGCCTGCTGCTGCCCGGCGGGCCTGCTGCCCACGAGCCCGCCGGAGTCGCCGCGCGGCGCCAGCCAGTCGCTGAAGTCCTCCCCCGTCAGCGATTCCAGCAGCCGGGTATCGGCCTCGAACGCCGGGAGCAGGGCGCGTCGCTGCTCCCACGTCAGCGGCTGCCGCGGGCGCGCGTCTTCCTGCAGGCTTCGCTGCAGCCGGTCGATCACTCCGGCACCGGGGTGGCCGGGCAGCCGCGCCGTCACCGCCGAGGCCGCCCGCAGCACGCCGCCGGTAGCGCGATGCCTGGCCGTGGGCTCGGGATGGGCCGTCACGTTCTCGCGCGGTACCTCGCTCAGCACGCCCTCGCGGACACCGAGGAACCGGCACACCTGGTCAAGCAGACCGGCCGGGTGGGTGAGCAGCGCGCGGTACCTGAACACCAGCACCTGCTCGCGCGGGAACACCGAATAGAGGTGCTCAAGCTGGCGACCGTACAAGCCGAGGCGCTGATAGTGCCAGAAGTCCGCCCAGCCGGCCGCTATCCGGCGCTGCTCATCTGCGCACGCGCGAAGGAAATCGTCAACCGGGTCGAGGCCTGCCGACCACAGGTGCGTCCAGTTCGAGTGGGCGCGCTCCACTGGGTCGCGCAGCACGACGATCAGCCGTGCGCCCGGTATCAGGGCCCGGATCCGCAGCTGGGAATCGGCGCGGTAGAGGTAGAAGGGTGTCGACTCGCCCCGCAGCGTGCCGGCCGGCGCGTCGGCGAACAACGCCTCGTAGTCCGAGCGGCGCCAGACGTGCTCCCGGTAGGTGCGGGCATCTCCTGGCCCGCCCTGGGTCGGCGGCGGACCGTCGGTCAGGAAGAACTTGGGCTCTTTGACTGGTGAGAGGTACAGGTCAGGGTGCCGGGCGAGAGCTGAGTGCAGCGCGGTGGTGCCGGCTTTGGGAGCGCCGACTATGAAGAAGTCCGGCAGTGCCATGGTCTCTCCGAAATCTCGCACCCGAGCCAGCGCCCGAATACGCCGACGAGGCCGAGCAGCCACGCGTTCCCGGTAACGAGGACGACGGTGAACACCACCATCGTGAGCAGCGCGCCGAAGCGCTCCCCGCGGATCGATCTCCATCCGCCTCGTCCCCTGCCCTCGGTCAGATTTGCTAGTTATCCTAGAGTTATTATAGGAATAAGCAAGGGCAGATGCGGGCAGTGGCTTCGGCCAGCACCGACGACGCTCTGGGCAGCGTCGAATTTGTTAATTTCGATAAATTCGATAGTATTAGTAGAATTATGACCATCAAAGCTACTAGCGACCTGCCCGGGCGGACAGATGCGGGGGTTGTCACTGACGCCAGGCGCTCGGGCGCATTCGGGCAACTCCTCGCCGATCGCTGGGCGTTGACGGGCGGAGCCGTGGCGGTTGGATTCGCGCTGCTGGCCCTCCTCGCTCCACTCCTCAGCCAGATCAGCGGCAACAACCCCTACACCTACCACCTCACGGCTCTCACCGAGTCGGGCCTCCCGAAGGGACCCTTCGGCGGGATCAGCACCGCGCACTGGCTCGGAGTCGAGCCGCAGACGGGCCGCGATCTGTTCGCGATCGTGGCCTACGGGGCACGCATATCGCTGCTGGTGGGAGTCGGGGCGACGCTGCTGGCGACGCTGATCGGCACCGGACTCGGCGTGTTCGCCGGCTACCGGGGCGGCCTGGTCGACACGCTGCTGTCTCGTTTCACCGACCTCACCATTGCCTTCCCGCAGCTGATCTTCATGATCGCGCTCGGCACCTTCGTACCAGCGAGCTTCCCCAGGCAATTTTTCATGATCGCGGTGATCGGTGCCTTCGGCTGGCCATCGGTGGCCCGGGTGGTACGCGGGCAGACGATGGCGCTCCGTAACCGATCCTTCGTGGTCGCCGCGCGGTCCGTGGGCGCATCCCCGCTCCACATCCTCAGGACCGAGATATTGCCCAACCTGGCATCCACGATCACGGTCATCGCGACCATGTCGATCCCCGGCGCGATCGGCACTGAGGCCGCCCTGTCGTTCCTCGGCATCGGCGTACCGCCGCCGACACCGTCGTGGGGGCGGGAGATTTCCTCGGCGATCGCGTGGGTATCGGTCGACCCCTGGTATCTCGCCGCGCCCGGACTGGCTCTGTTCCTCGTGACGCTCGCGCTCAACGCCTTCGGCGACGGATTGCGCGACGCCCTTGACCCCCGGATGCCGGGCAGGCTGCGATGAAGACCGGGCGGCTGCTGCTCACCAAGACTGCCGGCATGATCGCCGTCCTGCTGCTGGTCAGCATGGCGACGTATCTGATCTTCTACATCCTGCCCGCCGATCCGGCGCGCTCGGAGTGCGGGCGGCTGTGCTCACCCGCCCAGCTCCGCGAGGTGCGCGCATTCATGGGCCTGAACGCGCCGGTCTGGCGGCAGTACGTGGATTTCCTCGGCGGACTCTTCGCTGGCCGTACTTATGGCAGCGGCCAGGGCGCGATCGTCTGTTCGGCGCCATGCCTGGGGTACTCGTTCCAGCAGAACCGGGCCGTCCTGTCCCTGATCGGGCAGACCCTGCCCGTGACCGCCTCGATCGCCGTCGGCGCCGGCGTGCTCTGGCTCGTGACCGGCACGGCGGCAGGCGTGATCAGCGCACTGCGCCGGGGAACTGTTCTCGACCGCACAGTGATGACCACGGCCATTGTCGGGGTCTCCGCGCCGTCATACCTGGTCGGGCTGCTGGCGATCCTGTTCTTCGGCTTCAAGCTCGACATCCTGCCGTACGGCGGCTACGTCTCGCCGCTGCAGAGCCCGGCGCAATGGGCGTTTCACCTGATCCTGCCCTGGTGCACGCTGGCGTTCATCTCTGCGGCCATTTACGGCAGGCTCACGCGCAGCCAGATGCTCGAGGCACTCGGCCAGGACTACGTGCGAACAGCCCGGGCTAAGGGTCTGCGCGAGCGTCGCGTGATCGTCAGGCATGCGCTGCGCAACGTGATGATCCCGATCATCACCATGTTCGGGCTCGACGTCGGCACCCTGCTCGGCGGCGCCGTGATCACCGAGAAGGTCTTCTCGATGTACGGCCTTGGCGCTCTGCTGATCGGCGCCGTCCAGACGACAGACCTGGCCACCATCTCAGGCGTGACCCTGGTCGCCGCCGCGTTCGTGGTCGTCGCGAACTTCCTGGTGGATCTCACCTACAAGCTGCTTGACCCCCGCGTGTAAACGCACGCGCAGATGAAGCGGGCAACCGCAGATGAAATTGCCGGCAGGCAAGACGGAGAGAGAGTTCTGAATTCATGAGAAAGCACATCGTCCTACTCGGCTCGGCGGCGGCAGTCGTCCTGACTGCCAGCCTGGCCGCCTGCGGGAGCGCCAACAATCCCGCCGGCGGAGGAGCAAACCCTGCGTCCACGATCACTCCGGTCCAGAAGGGCGGTACGCTCACGATCTTTGACTCGGAGACGACGCTCACTCTGGATCCGGCGCAGAGCTGGTCGCTCGCCGTGACGAGTTCCGGCTTGCTGTGGCGGCGCCTGACGGCCTGGAAGGTTGGCCCGACCGGGGTGCCTCAGGTTGTTCCCGACCTCGCCACCTCGGACGGCACGCCATCTGACGGCGGCCAGGTCTGGACCTACCACCTCAAGAGCGGTATCTACTTCAGCAACGGCCAGCCGATCACGTCCTACGACGTCAAGTACGGCATCGAGCGCACCTATGCGCCCGCGCTGTCGGGCGGCCTCAACTATCAGAAGCCGCTGATCGCCGGCACGAATGGCTACACCGGGCCGTTCAGCGGCAAGCAACTCAGCTCGATCGTGACCCCGAATAGCACGACGATCATCTTCCATCTCGACAAGCCTTACGGCGACTGGCCGTGGGTGGTGTCGACGACGTCGATGGCGCCCGTTCCCCTCGGCGAGGCTCCGGCCGCATCGTTCGGCAGTCATCCGATCACGAGCGGTCCGTACGCCGTCCAGTCGTACACCTCGGGCGTCTCAGCGGTGCTGGTGCGCAACAAGTACTGGAGCGCGGCGACCGATCCGAACCGCTCCGGCGGGCCCAGCAAGATCATCTTCGACCTGAACCAGGATCCGACGGTCGAGGCGCAAACGCTGATCACCGATGGCCCGAACGCTCAGGATGCCTTCGGCGCGGACTTTGTACCCCCGGCCCAGCTGGCGCAGGTCGAGAACGACCCCGCGGCGAAAGCTCGCCTGGTCACATCTCCGGCGAGTCCACTGGAGTACGTGGCCGTCAACGTCCAGAGCCCGAAGCTGAAGAACCTCAGCGTTCGGGAGGCGCTCGAGTACGCGATCAACCGGCAGGCCGTCGTCGTCGCTTCCGGCGGGCCGATCGCGGCACAGCCAGCGACCACACTGATCACGCCCGGAATACTTGGCCGTGAAGAATATGACCTGTATCCCGGCGGCTCGACGGGCGATCCGGGGAAGGCGAAGAGCCTGCTGGCTCAGGCCGGCGTCCGTAACCTGACGCTCACGCTCGCGACCCCCAACGACCCGATCTCGATGGCCATCTCCCAGGCGGTTCAGGAGGCATACAAGACCGCCGGCATCAACGTCGTGATCGACGCGCTGAACTCCAACGCCTGGGCATCGCTCGTTACGGGCAACAGCGCCAGCGGCTACGACCTGGCCCTTAGCTCCTGGCAGCCCGACTTCCCGTCGGCGATGGACAATATCGAGCCGCTGTTTGCGTCCGACATGATCGGCAGCGGGAACTACAACGTCTCCCGTCTGTCCGATCCGCACGTGGACGCGCTCATCGACCAGGCCGAGGCCATAATCAGCCCGGCAGCGGCAGGGCACGTCTGGGCACAGGCCGACAAGGCGATCATGGCGGACGCCGCGGTTGTCCCCCTCGTTTACAACAAGAACTCGTTCCTGCGCGGGTCCGAAGTAGAGAACTTCTACATCGGCGAGTTCCCGGCCTATCCGGTCTACACGGCCGTGAGCCTGAAGCAGTAGTAGTGGCGCACCCGTCTGCATCCTCGGGAGTTCCGCTCCTGGCAGTGCGCGAGCTCGGCATCGACTTCATCACCGATGCCGGGCCGCGCACCGCCGTCGGCGAAATCTCGCTCACGGTGTCACCCGGCCAGGTGCTCGCGATCGTCGGAGAGTCCGGCTCGGGCAAGTCGGTGACGGCGCTGTCACTGCTCGGCCTGCTGCCGGCAACGGCGCAGGTCCGCGGCAGCGCCGTGCTCAGCGGCGGCGGACCTCCCGGCACGGAACTGGTGGGGGCGACCCCCGCCACGCTCCGGTCGATTCGCGGCCGTCGGATCGGGGCGGTCTTCCAGGATCCGTTCACAACGTTCAACCCGGTGCTGCGGATCGGGAACCAAATCGCCGAAGCCGTCCTGGCGCATGCTCGGATCGGCGCCCAGGATGCCATGGCGCAGGTGCTGGAGCTGCTGGCGAGGGTGGGGCTGGGCGACGCGCACCGGATTTCGAGGTCGTTCCCGCACGAGCTGTCCGGCGGGCAGCTGCAGCGCGCAATGATCGCAATGGCGATCTCCGGCGAGCCGGAACTGCTCATTGCCGACGAGCCGACGACGGCGCTGGATGTCACTGTGCAGGCCGGAATTCTGGACCTGTTGCATGAGCTACGTGAGGACATCGGCACCGCCATACTTCTGATCACCCACGATATGGGCGTGGCCGCGGACCTCGCCGACGACGTCGTCGTGATGCGGCACGGGACGATCATGGAAAGCGGTACCGTCCGGCAAGTCTTCTCCTCGCCACAGTCCGCCTACACGCAGGAACTCCTGACGGCGGTGCCGCGGATCGACCTCCCGCCCTCAGGTAGAACGCACCCCAGCCCCTCGCCCGCGGAGTCGGTAGCCGAGCTGCGCGATGTCACGATCGCTTACAGCTCGGGCCACCGCCGGCTGGTCGCCGTCGACGGCGTCAGCCTCAGCGTTCCCGCCGGCGAGACCGTGGGGCTCGTCGGCGAGTCAGGCTCGGGCAAGACGACGCTCGGCAAGGCGATGGCACGGCTAGTCCCGGCGGCTTCGGGCAGTATCGTCGTGGCTGGCCGCGACCTCCGGGCCATGAACAGCCGCCATCTGCGCACCGTACAGGCCAAGATCGGTTTCGTCTTTCAGAACCCCAGCGACTCACTGAATCCGCGCGCCCGGGTCGGCGCGATCGTCGGCCAGCCGCTGCGGCTGCACACTGCGCTGCGACGCGCAGAGCGGCACGGACGCGTGGCCGAGATGCTCGATCGTGTCGATCTCCCCGCGGAGACCGCCGGGCGGTTCCCGCACGAGCTCTCCGGCGGCCAGCGCCAGCGCGTGGCGATTGCCCGCGCGCTCATCCTGGGTCCGCGGCTCGTCATCGCCGACGAGCCAACGAGCTCCCTCGACGTCGCGGTCCAGGCGACGATCCTTGAGCTGATCGCGCAGCTGCAGCGCGAGTTCGGATTCGGCTGCCTGTTCATCAGCCACGACCTGGCCGTGGTCCGGCAGGTCTCCCGGCAGGTGACCGTGATGCGCAATGGCCAAGTCGTGGAGTCCGGTCCCACGGACCAGGTGCTTTCCCAGCCCCGACATCAGTACACACAGACGCTGCTCGCCTCGATCCCGCTCCCGGATCCCGGCTTGCAACGCGCCCGGCGAGGCCGCTGACGCGCTGGCCGAAACTTCGTTGCGTCAGTCAGACCGAGATCGGTAGCGTCGCGAGACGTGCTGTCTCCCGCGCAGCGTGATGAGTTCGATCGCCGTGGCCTCCTGCGCCTTCCCGCGACGATTCCCCCGGCCGCGGTCACGGCCATGCGCCAGCGCGTATGGGAGCACCTGCTCGGCAAGCACGCCATCTATCCGGATCGGCCGGAAACCTGGACCGTGCACTATCCGGCGCAGTTTCAGAAGCTGACCGGCACCGGGGCCTTCGACGCGATGGCAACCGATGAGCTCTGCGCGGTCATCGATGACGTGCTCGGCGCCGGCCGCTGGGAGCGACCAGCGCACTGGGGCCGGCCGCTCGTGACCTTCCCGGATCCCGGCACGCCCTGGGATATCCCCGCGGACGGCTGGCACCTCGACACGCAGGATCAGGGCGAACTGGCCATGGTGGCGGTCTTCGCCCACCTCGCGCCCGTGCGGCACCGGGGCGGTGGCACTCTTGTGGTTTCTGGCTCACAGCGGCTCACCACGCCGACGGGACCGCGGGCGGACAACGTCCCGGCCCGGTCGGGCGAGGTGAAGGCGTACCTGCGCACGCTGCATCCCTGGCTGCTCGAGCTGTGGAACCCCGACGGCGGCACCGACCGCATCAGCCGCTACCTGGACACGGGCGCGGTCATCGACGGCGTTGACGTCAGGGTCGAGGAACTCACCGGCGAGCCGGGCGACGCGGTCATCATGCACCCAAGGCTGCTGCACACGATGGCCGCCAACAGCCTCGACACCCCGCGGATGATGCTCCTCCAGTTCCTCCACCTGCGGTCATAGGAGGTTAGAGCGCAGCGTCCGCGGCGGCCACGCGGTCGAACTCAAGCCCGGCCAGCGATCGGGCGGCGTCAAGGTCCGCTACTGATCCCGCCTCGTACAGCGCGTAGCAGATTTCGTCACTGCGCACGAAGACGGCCTGGATGAAGCGGGTCTCCGCCCCGGCGCGAGCTGCGTCGACAGCTCCTGCCCGCGCTCGCCGGACAACCTCGGCCAGCGACGCGCTGGCCGAAAGATAAAACTCCGCCAGGTAGAGCATGAGCTCAACGTGCCACGCGGCCGTCCGCACCGTGAACGCGGAGATCCACACGCTTTGACGCCCCGGCTCGGTCGGATCAAAGGCTGTGGATTCCCACGTTCACATGGATTCGGCTCCGACCGTAGCTTCCTGCGTAGCAGGCCATCCGGCCGGCACTAGGAAGAGAGGGATCATGAAGGGAATGCGGCCGCGCACCGTGCTGATCACCACGATCGCCGGGTCAGCGTTGCTGATCGGCGGCGCTTCGGCAGTCGCGGCGGTCACTGGTCCCGTGGACAGCTCCGGAGTCATCCACGGCTGCTGGACCAACGCGGAACTCAACGGCACCCACGTGCTGGTCCTGCAGGATGCCGGTACTGCCTGCCCGAAGGGCACAACCGCCATCTCGTGGAATCAGGCCGGCCAGCAAGGCCCGGCCGGCGCCCAGGGCCAGGCAGGCCCAGCCGGACCGGCAGGCCCAGCCGGACCAGCGGGACCGGCAGGAAAGGATGGCGCGGCCGGCCAGGGCGTGACCAGCTCGACGCTGGCATCCGGCGACCCCAACTGTCCGAACGGCGGATCGAGCTTCACCTCGTCGAGCGGCACGACGTACGCCTGCAACGGAGCTCCGGGCGCGGCCGGCGCCGCCAGTGCGCCCAGCCTGGACTCAATGATCGGAACGCCTTGCAACGTGGGTTCGGCGAATGCCGGCACGCTCGCGGTGACGTATGCCTCGCAGTCGAACGGCACCGACTCGGTCAGCATCGTCTGCACCCAGAACAACCCGCAGTACGCCCTCGACGTCTCGGTCGGCGACGGAGAGGACGTCCAGGAATGCACCGGCGGACTGGTCAACTCCTGCGAGAACAACTACGGCACCGGAACGGTGACCAGCTCCGACGACCTCATCACCTGCGGCACGTTGGAGATCTGCACGCAGGTCTACGCCGGCGGCACCGTGGTGACCCTGACCGCGACCCCAGGACCCAACAGCGACCTCACCTGGACGGGCTGCGACTCGGTCAATTCCAGCGGCCAGTGCATCGTCACCATGAACGCCGTCAAGAGCGTCGAGGCGATATTCCAGTACGTCGAGTGACGGAGCGCGCCTCCGGCCTGCCCGTCAGCGGGCCGGAGGCGCACGTTTTCTGGCCGCCTGCCGACGCGAGCCAGGCGGGCGACGACATACCCGGGGTTTCCGTCGGGACAGATCGAAGCAAGCTTCGCGTATCGACGACGGAAACCCCGGGTATGTGGGACCGGGGCCGCTGCGAGCCAGCGGACGAGTTCCGCGGCGGACGGGAACGGGCTGCCGCGTTACGCAGATGCCCGCGCGCTGCTGTCGGCGACGGGACGTCCGCAGACCGGGCAGAAGCGCGCGCCCGGCCTCAGCTCGCGGCCGCAGTCCTTGCAAGCAGGGCCAGGCGGCGGGCCGGCGCTCGCGGCTGCCGAGAGCGCATCGGCCGACGGCGCCGTGTCCGCGTTCGCGGGCGACTCTGTGACCAGGCCCGGATCGGCAGACGGCGGCGTAAGCGCGTCCGCGTGCGGCGGCGGCGTAAGCGCGTCCGCCTGGGGCGGCGGCGCGGCCATGGACGCCAGCGCGGGTGAGGCGGCGGACGGCGACCCGGCGGACCGCGACCCGGCCGACGGCGAGGCCCCCGTGCCCGGCTCGGCCCGCCGCAGGCTAGCCGTTCCCGCCGCGACGGTCTTCGGCTTCTGCTGGGCGGCAAAGACGCCCGCCGCCGCAAGCATGCCGATGCCGCCGATCACGGCGAACCCGAGCATGATCGCGCCAAGCCAGATCGCCACCGTTGCGAGCGATGACAGCGTCTGGGCGCCACTGCAGCCGGTGACGGCGCTGGGGTCCAGGGCCTGGCCGAGCTGGCCAAGGCCGCTGGAGCATTCCGCGACCAGGTTGGCCTGCGAGTGCTTCAGGATCAGACCGCCGACCAGCAGGAGCAGGCCCGTGCCGAGGCCGCCTCCCGCGCCGACAATCCCTCTACCGGCCATTGCGTTCCTCCATTAATCAGGGATCGGATGTGTCTACTGGGCGCTGCCTGACCCGCAGTGCGCGGCGGCGTAGTCGCTGACCTGCTGCCAGGAGCCGGATGACTCGATGCTGGTCATCAGGCCAGCGAACAGCGAGCCGAACGGGTTCGACGCCTCGTTGCCCGCCTCCTGCTGCTCCTGCTGCAGCGAGCTCACGATGTTGGCGACCTGCGGCTCGATACTCGGTGGCGAGTTCTGCTGGAGAGCCTGGAAGATCGGGACCCACTGCCCCATCGCCGATATCGCGCTGGCCAGGTCGGCGAGCGGATTCGTGCTCGACGGGTTCCCGTAGGTGCTCAGGTACTTGGCTTTCTGCTGGGCCAGCGTCCGGCAGAAATCAGCAGCCGTAGGCGGCGCGGACGAGCACGCCGCGAGCAGGCCGACGCAGAGGATGGCCAGAAGTAAGCCGCCGATTCGGACTCGGCCGAACGCGATCACGGCGTCCTCGATTCTGCGGGCAGGCTGGGACTCGGGATCGCCTGCACCGGAGCGCCGCAGGCGTGGCAGAAGCTGTCGCCGGCGACGATGCCCGCCCCGCACTGGTCGCAGAAGTTCACGGCCTGGCCGGGCGTCTCGTCCGGCTTCGGGGCATCCGCCTGCGGCCTGGGCGGGTACGCGGTCTTCGCCGCGGCGAAGTAGTAAGTCGGCAGCTGAACGAACGCGAACTTCTTCGCCGCAGGCGCCAGCCTGGGCGGCGCCTGGTTCAGGCTCGCGAACTTCTCCCGTGCCTCGGCGGCCATGTTCGGGTAATGGCCCAGCCGGTAGGCAGCAGCGCGGCGGGTGATCTCCTGGGCGACCATCGTCGCATCGATGTTCTTGGGCAGGGTCAGCTCGAGCATCTTGCGGACCGTCGTGCCGCCGGCGAGTTTCTCGGCGTACTCAAGCCTGATGGCCTCGGACGTGCCGACGCCGGTCTTGACGCTCGCCCCGACAGACTTCAGCCACGGGTAACGGATGTGACCGACGAGTGCCTTGCCTCGGCTTCTGCTCGCCGCCCTGGCCTTGCTGACCGCGTTCGCAGTCACCGCGACCATCAGGCCGACGCCGCCGAAGCCAGACCAGCCGCCGCCCTTGTCGTACTTCTCGCACGCCACAGCGACCCGGCCGTCGGTGATGTATACGTCGATGCTGACGTCTCGCAGCCGGACGAGCGTCTTGAGGCCGCCGTCATGGATCTGGAGCACCTGGACCGCGGTCGCCACGAGGCGCTGCCCGTTCGGCCCGTCGTAGTCGTCTAGCGCGATGACTTCGTGGCAGGACGCATCGCTGAGCATCGGATAAAGCGCATCGTCGCCGGTGTTCAATCCGGATCGGATGGTCAGGACGTTAAAGGGCATGGCTAATTCGTCTCCGTGCCTGTGAGTTAAAGTCCGCGCCTAAAGCGCGCTGCATTCTCGCTGGTCAGATGCGGTTCTACGGCGGTTGCGGTGCTAACTCGCGCCCTTCAGCACGACCATGCCGGACTGCGATCATGTGCGTCATCCCCCCCATGGGACGTTGCCCTGATACTTGCTGATGGGACGCCTAAGCCGCCATTCTGGTTGACATGTCGGAGCACGATAGACATAACTCGGGCAAATTTTGCACCACTGTGGAGGGTCGTTAACCTAATTGCCCGAGGCCGCCCCAGTGCCGCTAGGCCAGGAAGGCCGACACGGTCGAGGTGAATGCAGCCGCGTCGTCGAGCCACGGGAGGGTGTGCCCGGCGCCCGGCTGAATGACGAACGTGGCGCTCGGGAAGAGCGCGGCAACTTCGGCGGCCAGGCGCGGCGGCGTGTTGATGTCCCACTCGCCCACGAGCACCAGCACCGGCGAGTCGAACGTGGCCAGCGCGGCGCGCGTGGCCGGCGGGTCGAAGGCCCCCGGCCCGCCGAAGGCCTGTGCCGCCTCGATGTTCATCTCCAGGTCTTGCGCAGCGGCGGATGCCTGAGCCGCCGCGTCCCACCGGCCGTATATCAGCGGGCTCATCGCGTCCCAGTCGGCGTCGGTGCTCTCGCCGGTCTGGACCCGCTCGAACGCCGCCGAGGCCGCGGCGAACCAGGGCTCGGCGTGGCGAAGCTGCAGGATCTCCCGTCGCATCTCGCTGCTCGCGTCCATGCCCACCGCGCGTGTGCTCGGCCCGATCAGCACCAGCCTGCGGACGCTCTCGGGGTACTGTGCCGCATACAGGACGGCCACGTTGGCGCCGGCCGAGTGGCCGAGCAGGTCGACGCGCTCAAGTCCGAGGTGGTCCTGCAGCGCTCGCACGTCCGCGACCAGCTGGTCGCAGCGATAGCGCGACGCGTCGCCCGCGATCGCCGAGTGGCCCGTACCCGCCAGATCCAGCCTGACCAGGCGGCACGTCGCGGACAGGCCGCCGAGGTCGCCGAGGTAGCGCGAGTCTCGCATCGGCCCGCCGGGAATGCAGATCAGCGGTCGGCCCTCGCCCTGGGCGTGATAAGCGAGCTCGAGTCCATCCGCCGCGGAGAATGTGAGCACGGCAGGCATCCTGACATCGTCCGCGGCAGGGTGTCATGCTATTAACGGCCGGGTGGCCTGTCGGTGCCTCCTGCCAGACTTGCGCGCATGACGCTTGCCGACCCGAAATCTGATCTTCACCGCTACCTGCAGGAAGCCCGCGAGGCATTGCTCTGGAAGCTGGATGGGCTCTCCGAGTACGACATCCGACGGCCGATGGTACGCACCGGCACCAACCTGCTCGGGATCATCAAGCACGTGGCGCTGGTCGAGCTCGGGTACTTCGGCGACACCTTCGGGCGGCCTTCGCCCGACCAGATGCCCTGGGATCCGGACGACCCGAACTCGGACATGTTCGCGACGCCGGGCGAGTCGAGGGACTTCATCACCGGGCTGTATCGACGGGCGTGGGCCCACTCCGATGCGACGATCGAGGCGCTGCCGCTCGACGCGACTGGTCACGTGCCCTGGTGGCCCGCGGAGAGCAACGAGGTCACGCTGAACCACATCCTGGTCCGCGTCACCGCCGAGACCAGCCGGCACGCGGGGCAGGCCGACATCGTCAGAGAACTCATCGACGGCGCCGCGGGCCTCGCGGCCAGCACTTCCAACCTGGCCTCCGACGACCGGGCCTGGTGGGAGGCCTACCGCGACCGGGTCGAGCGCGCGGCCAGGAGAGCCGCGGACGATGCCGGCCAGGTCTGACTGCCCGCGCTACCCGGCCGCGGCCTTGGAGCGGGTGAAGGGCAGCTGGATCTCGAAGACCTGCTGGTCGATCTGCGAGACGTCGTCCACCTCGTTGATCCAGACCTCGCGGCCGGGCACCTGATACCAGTAGCCGTGCTCCTCCGCCCAGCGGACAAGATCCTGATACACCATCGGGAAGATGCTGGCCGCCCGGCCGTTGCGGACCGTTGAGGCCACCTCGATCTCGGGCAGCTCCAGATACTGGGCCGGCTCCGGCAGCGACTGCGGTCGCTCCGCGACCGGCAGCGCGAGGAAGACCGTCACGTCGTTGTCGTCGCCGTACTCGTAGAAGATGATCCGCGGCCCGCTCTCGGTGACCTGGTCACGGATCCCGAGCTGGTCGAACTTTTCCACCAGGCCATTGACCACGGGAACGATGTTCGGCGCTCCCCAGCCGGGCGCGGGAGCGGACATCACGACCGCGCCCTGGGCGGCAATCTTCTTGGCAACAATGTCGTCTGCTGGCATGGCGCCCTCCGTGGCGATGTAGCGGAGCCGGGCTTCGACCCCGAGCAGCTTGTCCTTGCGCTCGTCCAGCTCCTGCTCCAGTTGCGCGCGCCGCAGGGTCAGCATCCCCCGCAGTTCCTCGAGCGTGATGCCGCCCATGAGCCGCTTCACCTGAGCGAGGGGTAGCCCGAGTTCCTTGAGCGCGACGATCCGGTTGAGCTGTCCGAGCTGGGCCGCCGAATAGGTGCGATAGCCGTTGTACGGGTCGACCCTGGCGGGGCGGAGCAGCCCGATCTCGTCGTAGTGCCGCAGGGTGCGGATCGAAACGCCGCCGAGATGGGCAAACTCGCCGATGCTGAACATGAGATGAGCTTGCCCCCCTCACGCGGCGTGAGAGTCAAGAGCCGGTCCGCTAGCTCACGCGGTTGTGGCGCTTGTACCAGGTCATGACGTCGAGGCCAGCACCCTGATCGAGATCGGCGCACGACCACGGCGAGGAAAGGTACTCCGTCGGCTGCCAGTACTGGCTGGTGCGCAGCATGACCCCCTCCTTGAGCGTCCAGACCGTCGCCCCCACGCCGATTTTGGCGAGATACGCAAGATAGGCGGGCACCTCACTCGGTGCCCTCCGTCCCCAGCACTCGCCGGTGCTGTTGGCGTAGTTCGTCCACTCGCCGTCGACGACCGCGGCGATGTGCCGGGTCACGAGGTAGCCGAAGTCAGAGTTCCACGCCCCGGCGTCGTGCGCGCCGCCCGGATGGTGGATGTCGTACACGACTCCCGCCCGATCACCGACGAGATGGCTGCCGGCCTGCGCGAGCGTCGATGCCGAGAACGGCCCCTCGACCCAGAACAGGTTCCGCGCGCCGTCGCCGCGCACGTCCGCGACCAGGCTCTTCATGCCGATGTAGGCGACGCCCTTGACGGTGCCGCCGCGCTGCCAGACCTGCCAGTCCCGGCTCGTGCTGCCCGCGGCGACCCGCGGCTCATTGAACAGGTCGAAGATCACCTGCTTGCTGCCGCCGAACGTCTTCGCGAGATGCTGCCAGAACGACGCCGTTGCCGCCGTCGGGCCTGGCTGCAGGCCGGCCGTCTCGGTCTGGTCGCTGATAACGACGACCAGGCCGTAGCCCTCGGCGACCGAGACGACGTGCTTGAGCTGGGCGAGGAAGCCGGACGAGAACGACGCGCCGCTCTTGCCGACGAGGGATTCCTGGGAGACCTGAATGCGGACGGTGTTCACGCACCAGTACTTGTAAGCACCGGTGATCTGCTGCTCAGCCGACGTCGGATCCGGGGAGTCGTTCGTGCCCGGCGCCATGCCGGTCACCGTCGTCCCGTACGGGACGAAGACCTTCCCCTTCGCCCCGAGGACCTTGATGCCGCTGACCTTGAATGGCCCGCTCGCCTTGCGGCAGTTCGTCGGCGCGGGTGCCTTCGCTACCTCGCCGATGCTCGCACTCGCGACGCCCCCGCCGAGAAACCCTGCGGCCAGGCAGACCGCGACGCCGACAGCAATTGGACGGGTTGATGTCCGAGAAAACCGCATGATGCCAGTGTCCGCTATCGTCGGGTCGGTGCTCAATGTGCCGCTGATCCTGCAGCCCGACCCGGAGGATGCTGCCGCGGCGCTTTTCATGATCGACGGCACGGTCGCCGGGCGGCCCTACCAGTTCCTGCTGGATACCGGCGCGGCGCGCAGCCAGATGGATGCGGACGACTACATTTCCGCGTTGCCGGCAGTCGCGGAGCACACCTCATCCGGTGCCTTCGCCAGTGAGACCAAGCCGGTTGTGACGGTCACGGACCTGGCGATCCAGGAGCTGCGCATCCCCGCGCTCGAGGTCGTTCGCGTGCCGCCCCTGCCCGAGCACCCCCGAACGCTGATCGGCATGGACGTGCTCACCGCGCACCGCTGCCACTTCCGCTTCGATGCGAGCGTCCTTGAGCTGGACGGGCCTGACGTTCCCGAGCCAGCGCTGCCGCTCGTGCTCGATCGCCGCGGCCACTGCTACGTCGACGTCGGCTGGCCCGCCCGCAGCGGCCGCGCCGGCGTGACCGGCCGTGCCTGCTGGGACACCGGCGCCGACGCCACAATCGTGAACGAGTCCTTCTGGCGCGCGCACCCCGATCTCTTCGAGGAGACCGGCACGACCCTCGGCACCGACAGCACCGGCGCGCAGATGCGGACGTCAACGCTCGCGATGCCCGGCTACGAGATCGGCGGGCGAACGTTCGCGGGGCACGAGGCCGTTGCAGTCGACCTCACCCGCGCCAACGCCGCGATCGAGATCCCGATGGACCTCATCCTCGGCTACCCGACCCTGCGCCAGGCCAACTGGCTCTTTGACTTCCCCGCGCGACGCTGGACACTGACGAGGTAGGCGCAGGTGCTGGCCGGCATGCGGGACCCCGGCAGCCAGGTCGGCCGGGACATCGACGGCGCGGCCAACATCATCGCCGCGGGCATCTGCCGGGCTACCGGCGGTCAGCCGGGGAGCGTCTGCCAGTCGGCGGGCGTCACCGCGGCCGCGCGGTCCCCGTGAGGCACTTCGGGCATGCTGGCAGCCATGCACGACCACGACCATCACCATCCGAGTCCCCTGCGGCGGGTGCTGCACGTCGTCCGGCCACATTCACACGAGGCCGCCGACAAGGTCGATGCCGCGATGGAGTCCAGCGCGGAGGGCCTGCGGGCCCTGTGGATCTCGCTGGGCGTGCTCGTGGCCACCGCCGCGGTCCAGGCCGTCGTGGTCGCGTTCTCCGGTTCGGTGGCTCTGCTCGGCGACACGCTGC
This sequence comes from Streptosporangiaceae bacterium, assembly GCA_036758685.1. Lineage (GTDB taxonomy): Bacteria > Actinomycetota > Actinomycetes > Streptosporangiales > Streptosporangiaceae > JAJYUU01. The sequence continues at coordinate 36,809 of DAIOWC010000016.1, forward strand.
ACAACGCCGCCGATGCGCTGACCGCGCTGCCGCTCGCGGTCGCGTTCATCTTCGGCCGGCGCCCGCCCACGCGGCGCTATAACTACGGCTACGGTCGCGCCGAGGACCTGGCCGGAGTGGCGATCGTACTGCTCATGGCCGCATCCTCGGCCGCCGCGGCCTTCGAGGCGGTGTCCAGGCTCGCCAGCCCGCGGCCGGTCAGCAACCTGGTCGCGGTCGCGATCGCGGCGGTCGTCGGGTTCACCGGCAATGAGGTGGTGGCCGGCTACCGGATCCGCGTCGGCCGGAAGATCGGCTCCGCCGCGCTGGTCGCCGACGGGCTTCACGCGCGCACGGACGGGTTTACCTCGCTGGCGGTCCTTCTCGGCGTCGGCGGGGCCGCGCTCGGCTGGGACTGGGCCGATCCGGCGGTCGGCCTGCTCATCACCGTCGCCATCCTCGCCGTGCTCCGCCAGGCGGCCACCGAGATCTACCGCCGGCTCATGGACGCGGTCGATCCGGCGCTGGTCGACCAGGCCGAGGCGACGCTGCGCACCGTGCCGGGGGTCCTCGACGTCGGCGAGGTCCGGCTGCGCTGGATCGGGCACCAGCTGCGCGCCGAGTGCGCGATCCAGGTCTCGGCCACCGCGACCGCGGTCCAGGCCCACGAGGTCGCAGTCGCGGCCGAGCATGCGCTCCTGCACGAACTGCCCCGGCTGTCGGCCGCGCTCGTCCACGCCGACCCGGAGACGGCCCCGGGTGAGGCCGACCGCCACGCGGTCCTCGCGCCCCACCGGCAGCGGTCAGACTGACCAGGTCTGCTGACCGTTGCCGACCGGCGCGGCGGGGTTCAGCTTGGCGGCGCGAGACTGCACGACGAACCACTGCACCACCAGGCTGACCACCAGGTACAGCAGCACGGTCGCGCTGCCGAGCCCGCTGAGAGCCTTGTGGCTGCTCAGGAGCGCGTCATAGCCAAGGTGCGCAGCGAGCGCGACGACCCACAAGCCGGCGGTCAGGACGTTGCCCTGCGACCACGGCTGGCCGTCCTTGATCCACACCCGGACGGTCGCGGCCCGGATGGCCCCGAAAACGGCGGCCAGCACCAGGCTGCCGGCCAGGGCCGCAACCGCGGTCGCGCCCGCGTGGTGGTGGCTGAGATACTGCACGGTCTCGACCAGGCCGATCACGCCCAGGATCAGGTACAGCCGCTGGTTCGACTGGCGGACCGGGCGCGGTATCAGGTTGCGGTAGACCAGCAGGCCGAGCACGACAACACCGATGAGAAGCTCGGTCACCGTCTGGCTGTTCATTACGTCACCTCTTCTATTCGGCGGTCCCTTGTGGGCCTCCACCTGGAGTTCAGGCTAGGTCCGGCTGGTAGCGAACACCCTGTGTCAGCCGTCCGGACCTGACCGTGACGGATGTCACTGGGCCCGTCAACTCGCAGATAAGGCGCCTGTTAAGTTGAGGCACGGGGGAAATTTAGAGAGGCCAGATCGGAGGTATTCGATGGGCCTGCCTGCACGACAACGCAGGGTGCTTGATCGAATCGAATGCGCGTTGCGCGGGTCAGATCCCAGGCTTGCGGCTCTTTACGCCATCTTTGCCAGACTGACACGAGACGAGGAAATGCCGCGGATCGAGCAGCTGCGGCACAGCGCCCTGCAGTTCCTGATCCGGCTGCGGACCCGCACGGCTATCGTGGCGGGCGCCGTCGTCGGGCGGCTGGCCCCCCGGCCGCGCGCGATCCTGTTCTTCCCGCTGGCGCTCATGCTGGCGGCGGCCTCGATCGTGTTCGCCGCGCGCTCAAGTAGCGGGCCAACCTGCTCGCCCATGACACCGCTGGCGGCCGGCCCCGCGCATCCGCAGAGCAAGCTCTGCAAGTCGCCGGACTCGGCGGTCTACTTCGGGCACTGAGGCATCAGGCATCTCAGTACTTAATGGCATCAAGCTCCGGCCGGAGGCAGGGCGCGGGAGCGGCATTGCCCGGTGAGCTTCCGGTCTGCGCGCAGGACGTCAGCAGCGTCACCGCGCGGTCGGCCGCCGCGCTGCCGCCAAGCTCGGTCAGGTCGGCGAAGAAGTGCGGCCAGGGCAGCGCGGCCGACGTCCAGACGACCTTGCGGGTGGCCATGTCGTATCCCCACGCATCGCCGAAGTTGTTCTGATCGAGGCCGAGGGCCACGCCGTCGCGCACGGCGTACAGGCCGGCCGATATCGAGGGTGACGGGCTGCCCTCGGGGGCGCCCGTGACGGTGGACAGGGCGGTGAGCGTCGTGCCGGTGGCGACATACGCAGTCTGCGTGCCCGCATCGACCAGCTCCAGCACCGCCGCGTCGTGATGCCAGCGCAGCTCGCCGGTCCTGGTGCTGTATCCCCACAGCCCGCCGCTCCCGGAGAACAGGACGACATCACCGACCACCCCGGCGAGCGTGCCGGAGAACGCGCCGTTCCCCGGCCGGATGAGGCGCTCGGCGCCGGACCGCAGATCGATCACGCGCAGCCCGGTCACCGGCGAGGAGCTCACGTACCCGCCGCGGCTCTCGGTGACGTAGATCGACCTCCCGGCCACGGCCCAGGCCTGCCCGACCGGCCCGGTCGGCAGGCGCCAGATGACCCGCCCGGTCGCGGTCGAGTAGCTGGTCACCCCCTGCGCGCCGACGATGACGGTCCTCTCCGCATCCGCCAGCACCGCTCCGCCATAACCGGCAGAAGGGAACGTGCGGAGCGCGCGGCCGGTCGCCGCCGACAGGATGACCTCGTCTCGGGCCGAGCCCGAAAGGCCCTCAGGCACGGACAGCCCGACCGCGACGACCGCCGGCCACGCCCGGATGCTGACGATGGCCGCGCCCAGCGGGAACCGGGTCAGCGTGTTCTGCCAGATCCGGCGCCCCGTGGTGGCCTCGTAGCCGCTCACCGTGGTGCCGTAGCCGAGCACGGCCATGCCTCCCGCCGAGGCGGCGAAGGCCTGGCCGGCGGCCGGTACCGTGCCGCTAACCCCGTCCTCGGCCACCCAGGAGCCGCTGAGCTGGGCCGTCCAGAGCACCGAGCCGCTCGCCTTGCAGGGAGAGCTCGAGCAGCGCCGCGGCGTCACGCCGCCCGCCCGGCTGGGTATGATCGCGGCGCCGATGAGCACGGCGGCAAGGACGCCCCGCCGTACCCAGGTCCCCGACCCCCGTGCACCCGCCACGATCCGCGCTCGCCCCTTCTGCACCCGGGACACCGCCCGGGCCGACTGATCATCTGCGACAAAGGTAGACCCAGTTTGTCCGGCCCGCCTAACCGGCCGGGGACCAGTACCGTTGTCCTGGCCCGCGTTATCTGGCAAGCACTGCACCACTGGCAAGCACTGCACCACTGGCAAGCACTGTGGAGGAACTGATGACCGACCGTGCTCCGCTCCCCTATGACTTCATGCCGCAGGTTCCGTCGTTCACGGTCACGAGCGACGATGTGTCCGACGGCCAGCAGATGACCGACGCCCAGGTCTATAACGGCTTCGGGATGACCGGCCCGAACATCTCGCCCAGCCTGCGCTGGCAGGGCTTCCCGGCGGAGACCAAGGGGTTCGCGGTCACGTGCTTCGACCCGGACGCGCCGACCGGCTCGGGGTTCTGGCACTGGCTGGTGGTGGACATCCCGGCCTCGGTGACTGAGCTTCCCGCCGGTGCCGGCAGTGCCTCCGGCGGCCTGCCGGACGGGGCGTACTCGGTCCGCAATGACTATGGCACCAAGGACTTCGGCGGCGCCGCGCCGCCGCAGGGCGACGAGGCCCACCGGTACGTGTTCGCCGTGCACGCGCTCGACACCGACCACCTCGACGTGAACTCCGACGTCATGCCGGCCATCGTCGGCTTCAACCTGCGGTTCCACACCATCGCCCGGGCCCTGATCATCCCGGTATTCGGGTACTGACCGGCCCCGGGCGGTCGGCGTTCCCTCCCTGCTAGGCAGCCAGGGAGGCCAGGACCGCGCGCTCGCGCTCGGGATCCAGCCCGTGCGCCGGCCGCCCGGGCTTGGGCTGCGGGTCGCCCTCGCGCTGCAGCCAGGCCCAGGTGTCCGCGATGGTCTCCTCGACCGGACGGCAGGTGAGCCCGGCCGCGTAGACCGCGGAGACGTCTCCGTTGTGCATGCCCGCCGCCTCGCCCTCCGGCGGCAGCCAGATGGGCAGCTCGATCCAGGGGGCGATGCCCGCCGCCTCGATCGCCTCTGCCGGGGTCCAGACCAGGCGGGCATCCGAGCCGGTCGCCGCGATGGCGGCGGCGAGCAGGCTGGCCATGGTGGCGTGGCCAGGCTGGCTCACGGTGTTGAACGGCCCGGCGATCCCGCTGTCGGCCGCGTGCAGCATCCAGCGGGCCAGGTCGCGGCAGTCGATGTACTGGAGCTTCATGTCCGCCGGGCCGGGGGCCAGGACGTCGCCGCCGCGCTCGATCCGGCGCAGCCACCAGGGCATCCGGCCGACGTTCTCGTAGGGCCCGAGGATGAGGCCGGCCCTGGCCAGGATCGTCCGGTCGGCCCCGAAGCCCTCGATGGCCGCAAGCTCGCCGCCGCGCTTGGCCGCCGCGTAGTCATCGTCGTCATCGCTGCGCGGATCCCCGTCGACGACCGGCCCGGACTCATCGAGCCCGACCGGCGGCGGCCACTGGTAGACCGAACGACTGGAGACGTAGCCGTAGTGCCCGGCCCGGCCGGCCAGTACGGACGCCGCGTCCAGCACCACGCGGGGCGCGCCCGACCAGGTGTCGATGACGGCGTCCCAGGTGGCGTCGCCCAGCGCCGCCCGCAGCGCCTCCGGGTCGGTGCGATCCGCGTGCCGGGCGGCCGCGCCCTCGGCCGGCGGCCCGCTCACACCGCGGTTGAGCGTGGTGACCTCGTCACCGCGGGCGAGCGCTTCCTCCACGACAGCGCGGCCCACGTGATGGGTGCCGCCCAGTACCAGCAGTCTCATGAGATTCATAGTGGCCGGCCAGGGACGCGCGGGCGATAAGTGTTCATTGTCGGCGTACTGCGAGGACGCCATGCGGGGGTTCCAGGGGGTCGTCCCCTGCGGCAGCGCTGCCATCATGGCATTCATGCCCCTCGATGATCAGCGCGGCCGGTCGGTCTTCGACGCGGCGGCCGGCGAGTACGACGCGGCCCGACCGTCCTATCCGGCCGAGCTCTATGACCGGCTGGAGGCCGTGGCCGGGCCGCTGGCGGGCCAGACCGTGCTCGACTGGGGCGCGGGGACGGGCATCTCCGGCCGGCAGCTGGCCGCGCGCGGCGCCCGGGTCACTCTGCTGGACATCGGCGAGCAGATGCTTCGATACGCCAGGACCCGCGATCCGCTTGCCCGCTGCGTTCTCGCCGACGGAAACCGGATGCCGATCCGGGACGGGTGTGCCGACCTCACCACGTTCGCCCAGTCCTGGCACTGGTTCCAGCTGCCGGCCGCGCAGGCCGAGGTCGTCAGGGTCCTCCGGCCTGGCGGCTACTGGGCCGCCTGGTGGAGCCGCGCCAAGGCGGGCGGCCAGGACTGGTTCGACCGCTACGAGGACGTCCTCGTGCGGTACTGCCCGGGATTCACCTGGCGGCACCTGCGGGACGAGCTGCTGGAGCCCGACTGGACCGCGGACGCCATCGCGGCCTGCGGCCTGGTCGAGCCGGCCTCCCCGGTGGTCGTTCAGTGGACCCGCACCGTGCCGGTCGAGCGGTGGATCACCGACGAGCGAAGCAAGTCGTACTTCATCTCGCTGGCGCCCGATGTCCGGGAGCTCGCTCTCGGCCGGCTGACCGAGATCATCACGGCCGAGTTTCCCGGCGGCCTGATGGTGGTTCCCTACATCACGACGCTGCTGATGGCGCGCCGGATCAGCTAGTCCGTATCCCCCGCCACATTGTCGGCCAGGAAGCTCCGCAGCCGGTCCATCTCGGTGATCAGCCGGGCCCGTTCGTCCGGCGCGACGTCGCTGAACTCGGCCAGGTCGGCCCGCATGTCGCCGAGCACCTCATCCATGCCCGCCAGCAGCGTCATCGGATCCTTGCTGCCCAGCTTGGTCCGCACCTCAACGTCCATGACCTCGCCCCGCACCAGCGCATCGGCCAGGTCGGGCGAGCAGCCAAGCCCGCCCTGGAGCAGGTCACTCCAGCGACGGCAGAGGGTCCTGATGCCGGTGAAGCCGCGGTAGCCGACGAAGATCGACTGCCAGACGTCGGTGACGAAGCGGTCCCAGCCGAGTTCGGTCAGGTCCAGGGGCTCGTGGTCGTACATCGTGCGCAGCCTACGACGCGACGACCGCAGGCGGAAGGGTCGCGAGCCGCTCTCCGCACTGAGCCAGCGAGTAGCCGGGCAAGCTGGCGAGCTGGTCAAGGAGCCAGGCCGATGACAGCGCCTTCATCAGCCCCTGGACCTCGCGCGACCCGGTCTGGCTGGCAGGCACGACGAGGTCGAAGCGCTCCTCCGTCAGCGGCACGAACGCCAGCCCGTACGCCAGCGCCGCGGGCTCGCTCGCAACCCCGGCGTCGGCGAGGCCGGCGGCGATCGCGGCGACCAGCTCAAGATGACCAGTCGCCTGCGTGGCGTATCCGCTCACGGTCCCCGGGTCGATGCCGTTCGCGGCCAGCTCCCGGTCCAGCACCCGGCGGGCCTCGGCGCCCGGCTCCCGGTTCACCAGCCGGAGGCCGGCCCGCGCCACGTCCGGCACGCTGAACACCGAGCCGGCCAGATCCGGGCGCAGGACCAGGCCCTCGCGCCACGAGCAGAACCCGATCACCTCGCCGCCCTCGGTGAGCAGTTCCCTGGCCGGATCGGTGTTGTAGTCGCCGGAATGGCCGCGCAGGTGCGCGCCGGCGACATGCACGAGCCCGGCCGCCGCCAGACTCAGTGCTTCCCGGCTGGCGCACGGCCACCAGACAAACGACACTGGCGGATCGAGCAGGCTCAGCGGCACGTCGAGGAGCGGCAGCGCCGGGTCACAGCCGGCCACCACGAGAGTCGGCCGCGGCGGCCCGAGCGGCCGCACCGCCTCGGGCCCGTCGGCGCGGCCGCCGGCCGGCGAGAAGCCGACCCTGGTCACGGTCGCTCCGGACAGCGGCAGGGCGACGAAGTCGTCGCCGACCTGGGCGAGCGAGACCCTCGATCCGGCCGGCCCGAGCGGCGCGAGGGGGCGGGCGGCCACGACCGGCTCGGCGATCGCGGGCCCGAACAGCTCCTCCACCGTCAGCCCGAGCGCCCGGGCCAGCGCCAGCGCCACCCGGAGCGAGGGATCGGAGATGCCCGACTCGACCGCCGACACCGCCTGCCTCGATACCTCGGCCATGCCGGCGAGCTGCTGCTGCGAGAACCCCCTGGCCTGCCGGGCGAGCCGGAGCCTCAGGCCAGATGCGCCGGCGCCGGACGACCCGCCGGAGCCGGACTGCCAGTTGCTGGTCACGCCCCTGTACCTCCCCCGGCCGGATTAGCGGCGTCGGTCGGCACCGCAGTCCCATCCTGGATCGCGGTCCCGTCCGGGCCAAACACCGGCGGGTCGATCACAGTCACGACCATCTCGCCGGCGTCGGTCACGGGCCGGTCGCCGAGCCGTCCGGTCACGATCGTGTCCGGCAGCTGCAGGTCGATCTCCCAGCCTGCCCCGGACGGGCGGCTGGCGACGACCAGGCCCCGCAGGACCGGGCCGCGGCCGGGCTCGGCGCCCGCGATCACGCGGTCGGGGTGGATGCCCGCGGTCCGGTCGCCGCCCAGCGAGGCGAATCCGAGGTAGCCCACGAGCTCGGCCACCCGCCTCGAGGCGGGCCGCAGCACGACCTCGTCAGGCCCGCCGACCTGCAGCACGCGGCCCTGGTCAAGTACCGCCATCCGGTTCGCGAAGGCCTGCGCGTCGGCGAGCTCGTGGGCGACGAGTACGGCCGGGATGTCGCGCTCGGTGATCATCGCGACGACCAGGGCGGTCAGGGTCCGCCGGAGAACCGCGTCCAGGCCCGAGTACGGCTCGTCGAGCAGCAGCGCCTCGCAGTGGGCGAGCAGCAGCCGGCCGAGCGCTACCCGGTGCTGCTGGCCGCCGGACAGCCGGGCCGGCATGGCCGCCAGCAGCCCATCGATGCCGAGCGCATTAGCGAGCTGGGCAAGCTCGGCGCCGGAGGAGTCCACGTTCCGGCTGTAGGCAAGGTTGTCGCGCACCGACAGATGCGGGAACAGGCCGGGATCCTGGCGCAGCAGCCCGACCTGGCGGCGCCAGGCCGGCACGGCGATCTGCGGCCGCTCGGTCCGCAGCAGCACCCGGTCGCCGAGCGTCACCCGGCCGCGGCGCGGCTGGACCAGGCCGGCGATGGTCTCGAGGAGGGTGGTCTTGCCGGCCCCGGACGGGCCGAGGAGAGCCAGCCGCTCGCCCGGCGCCACGGTCAGCGCGGCGCGGAGCGTGAACTCCCGGCGGTCAACCTCGACGTCGGCCGAGAGCACGGGCGCTCCAGATGTAGGCGGCCAGCGGCAAGGGCAGGGCAACTAGCAGCAGGACCAGGGCATAGGGAAGTGCGGAGGCCAGGCCGGTCTCCTGCAGCACGGTGTAGATCTGCAGCGGGATGCCGAACGGGTGATAGGCGATGATGAGGACCGCGCCGAAGGCTCCCATCGCCCGCGCCCAGCCGATGGCCAGCGACATTGCCAGGCCCGGCGCCGCCAGCGGCAGCGTCACCCGCCGGAACACCCGGCGCGGCCGGTCGCCGAGCAGCGCGG
>DAIOWC010000017.1:0-36349 GCA_036758685.1 Streptosporangiaceae bacterium
ACGAGCCGGCTCTTCGCCGCCGCGCGCTCGTACTGGGTGGCGACCACCAGCGATCGGTCGCTTCCGCCGGGCGCTGGCCGTGTGATGACCCCGGCGCGCCCGGCGGAATGCGGAGAACCGATCACGAGCCGGCCAGTGCCGGCTGCCGGACTGGGCTAGCCTGCCGCGTGGCGGTAGGCACCCCTTGGATGCCTGCTGCGAGCCAGGCTGTCCCGAACGCGAATACACAGACAGCCTCGAACAGGTAGCACGATTGCCAGCCGGTGCTCCAGCTGGTGGGCCACAGGCCTGTGTACAAGGCCAGGCCACCAGAAGCAAAGATGACGAAGCCGCCCCCAAGATAAATGCTGTCCGGGCCGCCGCGTTTGACGGCTTGCCAGATCATCGTGGCCCACGCCTTGCACCGCCCAGGGATCGTGTGCGGCTGCGGTCCGGTCGGCTGGCCGTACTCCGCGAAGATGATCCAGCAGAACAGGCCAAGCGTGAAGATCAGCACGAACGCAGCGCCGTGGTGGACCCAGTTGATCCACTGCGGTTCAGTGCTCGGCCGCGGCGGTGCCGTCGGGTCGAACGCAACCAGCAGAGCGCACACACCTGCGAACAGCGTGCAGCGGTCCTGCCGTTCGGTGTGCCGGTAGAAGATCAGGAACACGCCAAGCGCGCAGAGCGCCCCGACGAACATGTTGCGCATGCTGGTGTAATACGAGCCGCTCATCGAGTCAGGAACAATCACCTTGGCGCCCACCTTGTCGCCCGTGAGCCAGTTTCCCGCGATGAGCGCGAGCGGCAGCCCAGTCCCGATCGCTCCCACACCAAGCCGGAGAAGCCGTATCGTCCTCGCGTCCTGGCCTCCCGGCACCCCCGGGGAACCCACCAGCAGGACGCCCGCTCTTCTTGCAAGGCTCGCACTGGCCATGACGCTGCCCTCCGTGTGCTTGCGAACCGTTAGTCCTTCAATCAAGCGGAGGGCGTCCTGGCCACGGTGATACCGCTGAAACATCGCTGGCTCGATCTAGCGCAGGCAGGGCCCTTCGCTGCGTGCGCAAGTCTTCGCCCAGAGGTCCGCGCTACTTGGCGGTGACCGTCATCGCAGTCGGCGCCGTCAGACCGGAGCTGTGATACGTCGCCCTGGCAGCGAGGTCCCTGCTGTAGCGGGCTATGACCTGCCTGACCCGGTGAGCGGCGAGAGGCCCGAGCAGGTCATAGGTTGCGATGAAAAGATCGCGAGCAGCCGCGCGGGGCCAGGCGTCGGGTAGCAGCTCGGCGGGCAGGTCGGGATCCAGGCCCGGGAACGCGCGCCACTCGTCCATGACCTGAGTCCTCGCCACCAGCGCCTCGACCGGAGACATCCGCCCGGCCAGCGCGCGGGCATGCAGGTGCTGCGCGATGCCGGTGAAACTGTCATAGCGCGCCCTCAGGTCGTCCAGGTCCCACGCGCGCTGGGGGAGCCCGTCCGGCTCGATTCCGGGCACCGCGGTTGCGCGGAACGTGGTCGCGGTCGTGATGCCGAGGTCGTCGAGCAGAGTGATAACCTCGGCGACCTGATCGCGCGGCGCCAGCCACAGCCCGTCGTACAGCGGCGCGAAGCCCAGCCAGCGCAGCTGCTTGCGGAGCGCATCACGCACCGCGCGGTTCTGCTCGGGGATCGAGAACGCCAGCAGGCTCCACGTCCCGTCCCACGTCCCGGGCGCCTCTCCGAAGGAGAAGATGTGGCGGGCGCCCTCATCGAGGATCTGCGCCGCCCGGTCGCTCAGCCGGACGAAGGTTCGCCGGCCGCTGCGCGAGGTGACGAGCAGCCGGTTGCGCGTCAGCCGGCTGAGCGCGGCCCTGGCCGCCGAGTCGCCGACGCCGAACTCGGCCAGCAGCGCAACCAGCGCCGCCGACGGCAGCGACTCGGTCCGCTGCCACCAGTAGTCACCGAGCAGTGTCAGGAGCAGGCGCGGCGGCCGCTGACCGACGCGTTTCCCCAGCGCATCCTCGCCGGGGAAATGCGCGAGGCCAGCCGGCGACTGCGAGACGGTCACAACCTGAGCCTAGCGAACGGACCATCCTCGGGCTGACGCACGACGCAGCCGATGTCATCTATTGCCGGCCAGCTTTCTATCAGGCGGGAACGGCAGGGCCGGAGGCCGGTGCTGCCATCTATCGTGCTGCGCGTGGGAGTTGACGAGTCAGCGCTGGCGAAGATCCGCCGCAGCCTTCAGGCCGAGGACTATCAGCTGCAGCTGACGATGGGCGAGGCCAGCGCGTTCGTCTCGATCGTGGCCGGCCCCTCCGCGTGCGCGGACTGCCTGGTGCCTAAGGACCTGATGCGGGCCATGCTCGCGCCGGCGCTCGGCGTCGAGCCAGAGGACATCGAGCTGGCGTACCCGAAGGAGCTGTGACTCGTGGAGATCTCGCTTGCGGGCAAGGTCGCGCTCGTCACCGGCGTCGGCCCCAACATCGGCAGCGGCGTCGCGCTGGCACTGGCCAGGTACGGCGCCACGGTGGCCTGCAATGATGTGGACGAGACGGCCATCAAGGCGTGCCTGGCCAGGATCGAGCGGAACGGCGGGCAGGCCATGGCTGCGCCCGGCGACGTGACCGATGAGGCCGCGGTGCAGGCCTACATCGCCGATGTGCTCGCCCGGTGGGGGCGCATCGACATCCTCGTGAACAACGCGGCTCTGCTGGGCGGGCGCGGCGTGCTCGACGAGAGTGCCGCCGATTTCGAGCGGGCGGTGCGGGTGACCGCTCTTGGCTACTTCCTGAACACCAAGCACGTCGGACGGGCGATGGCCGAGCGCGGGATCAAGGGATCGATCGTCTGCATATCGTCATCGAACGGATGGTCGGGCACGGCCGGGATCATCGCCTACGCGTTCCACAAGGGCGGGGTGAACAACTTCGTCCGGGCGGCCGCGATGGATCTGGCTCCCTACGGCATCCGGGTGAACAGCTTCACGCCGACGGCTCCTAACCCGGACAACCCGGAGCTGCTCGCTGAGCGGGCCAGGGCGGGCGTCGGTCCCGGCGGGGTACTCGTGCACGGCCGGGCCGGCGGGCTGGGCGGCCCTACGGGCGATGAGCCGTGGCGCCGGCCGAGCCGGTGGCCCGGTGAACGCTCGCCGATGGTGCCGATGGGCACGACCGGCACACCCACCGACATCGGGCACGCGGTCGCCTGGCTGTGCTCGGACTACGCGCGGCTGATCACCGGCATCGACCTGGTTGTCGACGGTGGCGCGCGGGCGAAGAACTTCGCCTATGCGCCTGCGGCGGCCGACGACCTGGCCGGCCCGCTGCCGCTGATCACGCTGGACGAGATGTAAGGCCGAGGAGCCTGGCGGCGTTCTCCTTCATGATCAGCGGGCGGGCCTCGGGCTTGATCGCGAGGTCGTCGAAGTCTCTGATCCAGCGCTCGGGCGTGATGACGGGGAAGTCGGTTCCGAACAGGACCTTGTCCCGCAGCAGGGTGCCGGCGTACTGGACGAGCAGCGGCGAGAAGTACTTCGGTGACCAGCCCGACAGGTCGATGTAGACCCGCGGCTTGTGGGTCGCGATCGACAGTGCCTCGTCCTGCCAGGGGAACGAGGGGTGCGCCAGGATGATGTCCATGTCCGGGAAGTCGACCGCGACGTCGTCGAGGAACAGCGGGCGGGAGTACTTGAGCCGGATGCCGCCGCCGCCTCGGGTGCCGGCCCCGACGCCGGTCTGCCCGGTGTGGAACAGCGCGATGAGGCCGTACTCGCTGATGACCTCATACAGCGGGTAGGCGCCGCGGTCGTTCGGGTAGAACGCCTGCACCCCGGGGTGGAACTTGAACCCGCGCACGCCGAATTCGGTGATCAGCCGCCGGGCCTGCCGCACGCCGGCGGCGCCGCGGGCGGGATCGATGCTGGCGAACGGGATCACCACGTCAGCGTGGTCGGCGGCGAGCTCGGCTACCTCGAAGTTGTCGGGCACCGGCTCGTCGCCGGTCTGCGAGATCGCGTCCACGGTGAACGTCACGCAGGCCATGCGCCGCTGCCGGTAGTAGTCGGCTAGCTCGGGCACGGTGTAGCGGGGCATGGTGCCGATACCGAAGTACCCGCCCATGTCCTCGCGCCCGCCGTCGTCCGGCCCGTCCGGCCGGGCCGCGCGAACCGAGCGGTGCACGTGCGTGTGAACATCGATCGCGTCGATCGCGGCGAGATCTATCGCGGACACCCTCACGTCCCGTTCCGGTCGTAGAGCCGATCCTGCAGCCTAAGACCCGGCACCGCAAGCGTCCAGGTCATCAATGTAGGGCGCGGCGGTGCGCTCCCTGACGGTACGTTGATCGACGCCCGGCGCGCACTCGATCAGCCGGAGCTTACCGGTCACCAGGTGGAACACCGCCAGGTCGGTGTACACCCTGGTCACCACCCGGCGGCCGGTCAGCGGGAACGTGCAGTCCGTGACGATCTTCGGCCGGCCCCAGCGGTCGACGTGCTCCATGACCGCCCAGACCTCGCGTGCACCCGCGACCAGGTCCATGGCCCCGCCGACCGCCGGGTTCCGGCCGGGAACATACCAGTTCGCGAGGTCACCCTGGCCGGACACCTGCAGCGCGCCGAGCACGGTGACGTCCAGGTGCCCGCCGCGCACGACAGCGAACGAAAGCGCGGAGTCGACGATCGCCGCGCCGGTGATCAGCGTGGCGGGCTGCTTGCCGGCGTCGGTCAGGTCGGGATCTTCCTGACCCGGAGGCGGCGGCGGGCCGAGACCCAGCACGCCGTTCTCGGCGTGCAGGATGACCTCGATGCCCGGCGGCAGGTAGCGGGGGATCAGCAGCGGGATGCCAACGCCCAGGTTCACGACGTAGCCGTCTCGCAGATCCATGGCCAGCCGTCGCGCAATGCCGTCCCGGCTGCGCCCGCCGATCGCCGCCGAGGCGGCCGGCCGCGTCATGACGAGCGCTCTGCGGTCACGGCCCGCCGGGCCGAGGCCAGCAGAACCTCGTCGACGAAGACGCCGGGCAGGTGGATGTCGTCGGGCTCCAGTTCGCCGGTGCCGGTCAGGTGCTCGACTTCGGCGAAGGTATGCCGGCCCGACATCGCGGCCAGCGGGTTGAAGTTCCGCGCCGACAGGCGGAACCGCAGATTGCCCTTGCGGTCGCCCTGGTTTGCCTTCACGAGCGCGAAGTCGGCGACGATGCCGTACTCCAGGACATGCTCGCGGCCGCCGAAGTCGCGGTGCTCGCGCTCGGCCATGCGGGCGGAGACCGCGCCGCCGGCGTCGTAGCCGAGCGGGAAGCTGCCGTCCGCCAGCATCGTGCCCGCCCCGGACGGCGTATAGAAGGCGGGAATGCCGGCCCCGCCAGCGCGCAAGCGCTCGGCCAGCGTGCCCTGCGGTATCAGCTCCAGCTCCACCCGTCCGGCGAAGTACTCGTCGTAGAAATCCGGAAGGACGGGGAACGAGGCCGTCAGGCGGCGGATGCGGCCCTCGGCGAGCAGGCGGCCGATGCCGGTGAAATCGCTGCCGACGTTGTTGACGATCACATGCAGCTCGCGGCGGTCGCAGACGCAGAGCGCGTCGAGCAGGGTGTCCGGGCGCCCGGAGCTGCCGAACCCGCCGACGGCCACGGTCGCGCCCGACGGGACCCGCGCCAGCGCGGCCACGGCATCGGCGCGGAACTTGTCGATCACGATATCCCTCCGCCGGCGGCGGCCCCTGGTCGGATGTCGCGGAAAGTAACACGAGGCGCCCGCGGGCGGAACCTGAACTTCCGCGTCGCAGAAGTGGCGTGGCGCCGGGCGTCCGCCGGCCCCATCGTGGAATCTGCGGGGGGTCAGGGGGCCAAGCGCGTGCGAACCAGCGAGAGGGGCCTCATGAGCATCACCACCCGCGCTGCGGTCTGCCGTGTGCCGGGTCAGCCCTGGGAGGTCACCGACCTGGAGCTCGACGAGCCGAAGGCCAACGAGGTCAGGATCAAGTTCTACGCGGCCGGCCTGTGCCACTCCGACGACCACATCCAGAAGGGCGACGCGCCGATGCGCATGCCCGTGGTCGGTGGCCACGAGGGCGCTGGCGTCGTCGAATCGGTCGGGCCCGGCGTGACCAGGGTCGCTCCTGGCGACCACCTCGTCTGCTCCTTCATCCCCGCCTGCGGCACGTGCCGCTACTGCTCCACCGGGCGGCAGAACATGTGCGACGAGGGCAAGAACGCGGCCACCGGTGAGTTCCCCGACGGCACGTTCCGCTTCCACCAGGGCGGCGAGGACTTCGGCGGCCTCTGCGTGCTGGGCACGTTCTCGCAGTACGCGGTCGTGTCGGAGTTCTCCTGCATTCCGATCCCCGACTACATCGCCTTCGACGTCGCCGCGCTCGTGTCGTGCGGAGTGCCGACCGGCTGGGGCTCGGCGGTCTATGCAGCGGGCGTGAAGGCGGGGCAAACCGTGGTGATCTACGGGGCCGGCGGCGTCGGCAGCAACGCTGTGCAGGGGGCCAGCCTGGCCGGCGCCAAGAACGTGATCGTGGTCGACCCGGTGGAGTTCAAGCGGGAGATGGCGGCGGTCTTCGGCGCCACCCACACATTCGCCACGGCCAAGGAGGCGCAGGAGTTCATCGTCGGGACGACCTGGGGCGAGCTGGCCGACCACGCGATCATCACGGTCGGGATCCTGACCGACGAGGTCATCCACGAAGCGATCCAGGCGGTCGGCAAGACCGGGCAGGTGACGATCACGGCCGTCGGCGGCGGCTGGATCGATGAGAACCCGGGCATGCTGATCGGCTTCCAGCGCCGGATCCAGGGCGCCCTGTACGGCGGGTGCAACCCGCTCTTCGACGTGCCGCGGCTCCTTGGCCTCTACGAGTCCGGTGATCTCAAGCTGGACGAGCTCATCACGCGGCGGTACCGGCTGGACGAGATCAACCAGGGCTACCAGGACATGCTCGACGGCAAGAACATCCGCGGCGTCATCATGCTGGAGCACTAGCCATGACGGTCATCCCGGCCGACCCCACGAGCCCGCTGATCATCGAGAACGCGCAGCTGATCGGTGCGGACTGGCTGCCTGCCAGTGACGGCCAGACGATCGATGTGACGAACCCGGCGACCGGCCAGGTGCTCGGCCGGGTGCCGCGTGGCGGCGCCGCCGACGTCGACCTGGCCGTCGCGGCGGCGCAGGCGGCGTTCCCCGGCTGGCGGGACACCGACGCGAGCACCCGGGGGATGCTGCTGTCCCGGTGGGCCGACCTGATCGAGGCCAGCGCCGCCGAGATCGGCAGGCTGGAGTGCCTGGAGGTCGGCCACCCGCACTGGGGCCCGCCCCCGATGCCGCGGATACTCCGATTCGTCGCCGGGCAGGCCGATAAGGTCAGCGGCCTGTCGCTGCCCACCATGTCGCCGAACGCGCTCGCCTTCACGCTGCGCGAGCCGTTCGGCGTGGTCGGCGCGATCATTCCGTGGAACGCGCCGGGTCCGATGTTCGTCACCGACGTCGGTCCGGCGATCGCCGCCGGGAACACGATCGTGATCAAGCCCGCGGAGGATGCCCCGCTCACCGCGCTGGCCCTGGCCAGGCTCGCGCTGGAGGCGGGGATCCCGCCGGGCGTCGTCAACGTCGTCACCGGCTTCGGCGCGGAGGCCGGCGCCGCGATCCCGGCGCATCCGCGCGTCCGCCGGATGAGCTTCACCGGCTCGCCCGCGACCGGCGCGTCGGTCATGGCAGCCTGCGCCCGCACCCTCACCCCGCTGCACCTGGAGCTGGGCGGCAAGTCGCCGCAGGTCGTCTTCGCCGACGCGGACCTGGATGCGGCGGTGCCCGCGATGGTGGCCGGCATCACGCTGAACACCGGGCAGATCTGCGCCGCCGGGTCACGCGTGGTCGCCGCCGCCAGCGTGCACGCCGAGCTCGTCGAGCGGCTGGCCGGCCAGATGGCCAAGGTACGCATCGGCGAGTGGCACGAGCCGGTGCAGATGGGCCCGCTGATCAACGCCAGGCAGCACGCGAGGGTCCTGGAGTACCTGCGGCTGGGCCGCGAGGAGGGGGCCGAGCTGGTGACCGGCGGCGGCAGGCCGGCGGGCGAGCGGTACGCGCACGGCTACTTCGTCGAGCCGACTCTGTTTGACCAGGTGACCCCGGACATGCGGATCGCGAGGGAAGAGATATTCGGCCCGGTGCTCTCGGTCCTGCCGGTCGGTGACGAGGACGAGGCCGTCGAGGTCGCGAACGGCACCGAGTACGGCCTGGTGGCCTCGGTGTGGACCCGTGACGTCGGGCGCGCCGTCCGGATGAGCAGACGGCTGCAGGCCGGCCAAGTCGCGGTCAACGCGGCGCTGGGCGCCGGCGTTATCGGCGGGCCGTTCGGCGGCTACAAGCACAGCGGCTTCGGGCGGACGATGGGCGCCGACGCGGTGCTCGACTACACCCAGGTCAAGACTGTGTCCATGCGCGGCGCCGAGAGCCCGGTGGCCCGTGGTTAGGCTCCGGGTCCTCATGGAGCCCAGGCACGGCGCGTGCTATGACGACATCCTTGCCCTCGCGCTGGCGACCGAGCGGGCCGGCTTCGACGCGTTCTTCCGGTCCGATCACCTGTTCGGCGTCGACCCGGACGACCCCGACTACGAGCCGACCGACTGCTGGACGACGCTCGGCGGGCTGGCCCGCGACACCAGCCAGGTCCGGCTGGGCTCGCTGATGACCGCCGCCACCTTCCGGCTGCCAGGGCTGCTCGCGGCCGCGGTCGCGTCGGTCGACCAGATGAGCGGCGGGCGGGTTGAGCTCGGCATCGGGACCGGGTGGTACGAGCGTGAGCACGCTGCCTACGGCGTCCCGTTCCCGCCCATGAAGGAGCGCTTCGACCGGCTGGACGAGCAGCTGGCGATCATCACGGGGCTCTGGCTGGCAGGCTCGGGCAGCAGGACCGGCTTTTCGTTCGACGGCGCGCACTACCGCATCGAGGACAACCGCACGCCGCCGCGGGTGACCCAGCGGCCGCATCCGCCGGTCATCGTCGGCGGCGCCGGCCCGAGGCGGACTCCCGCCATTGCCGCGAGGTTCGCCACCGAGTTCAATGCCGCGCTCAGCAGCGTCGACGAAGCGCGGGCTCGCTTCGCTGGCTTCGCCAGGGCCTGCGAGGCAATCGGGCGCGACCCTGCCGATGCCCGCCTATCCGGCTTTATCCCGGTGGCGATCGGATCCACGCAGGCGCAAGCCGAGCGGCGGGCAGCGATCGTCGGCTCGCCCCGCATCCGCGAGTCGATGCTGATCGGCGGGCCAGGCTTGCTCGTCGACCGCATCGCCGCGCTGGCGCAGATCGGCGCCGACACGGTCTACCTGCACATTTTCGACATTCACGATCTCGATCACATCGCGCTGATCGGCGCCGAGGTGCTGCCGCACGTCGGCTAGGCAACCAGGAGAGCTGCATGCAGATCACTACCAGGGCCGCAATCGCCCGGGGTCCGCATCTTGGCTGGGAGCTCGCCGACCTGCAGCTCGACGACCCGAAGGCGCATGAGGTCCGGGTGCGGCTGCACGCGTCCGGGCTGTGCCACTCCGACGACCACATCACCCGCGGCGACGCGCCGGTGCGGTTCCCGATGGTCGGCGGCCACGAGGGCGCCGGCGTGGTCGAGTCGGTCGGCGCCGATGTGCGCCGGGTCAAGGCCGGCGATCGGGTCGTCTGTTCGTACATCCCGGCTTGCGGCGCGTGCCGTCCGTGCTCGACCGGGCACCAGAATATGTGCGTCAAGGGCCTCAACGCCGGCAGTGGCATGTTCCTCGACGGCAGCTTCCGGTTCCACCTGGGCTCCGAAGACCTCGGCGGGTTCTGCTCACTCGGCACGTTCTCCCAGTACGCGGTCGTGTCGGAGTGGGCGTGCGTCCCGGTCGTCTACGACGACATCCCGTTCGAGGTGCTGTGCCTGGTTGGCTGCGGCGTGCCTACCGGGTGGGGCTCGGCCGTCTACGCCGCCGGGGTCAGGGCCGGGGACACGGTGGTCATCTACGGCGCGGGCGGGGTCGGCAGCAACGCGGTGCAGGGCGCGAGATACGCGGGCGCGAAGAACGTGATCGTGGTGGACCCCGTCGAGTTCAAGCGGGATATGGCCAAGGTGTTCGGGGCCACGCACGCGTTCGCGGACGCAGCGTCAGCGCACGACTTCGTCGTCGAAACCACCTGGGGTCAGCTTGCCGATCACGCGATCTGCACCCCGGGCGTGGTCACCGAGGACATCGTGAACGCCGCCGTGCAGGTGGTCGGCAAGGGCGGCAAGGTCACGATCACCGCGGTCGGGCATATCGACGAGCACGCCGTGCACGTGCGTGCCGGGATGCTAATCGGCTACATGCGCCAGATCAGGGGAGCCCTGTTCGGCGACAGCAACCCGCTCTACGACATCCCGAGGCTCCTGCGGCTGTACCGGGACGGCGACCTCAAGCTGGACGAGCTCGTCAGCCGGCGCTACCGGCTTGACCAGGTGAACGAGGCCTACCAGGACCTGACGGACGGCAAGAACATCCGTGGCGTGATCATCCACGAGCACTAGCAAGCCAGGAGGGACCATCTGCCATGCCGAACGCGATACTCGACCCGACGGGCCGGGCCGGCGTCCAGGCGGCCGCGCCGCCAGGGCTTGAGCTCGCCCCCCGCCGGCCCGGCCTGGCCGGCCAGCGCGTGGGCCTGATGAACAACACCAAGCACAACGCTGAGCTGCTGCTGGCCGAGATCGGCAAGCTGCTGGTCGCCGAGCACCGCGACGCATCGGTGACGATCGCGCAGACCAAGCCCAACTTCGCCGCGCCTGCTCCGGCCGACCTCGTCGAGCGCTACCAGCGTGAGTGCGACGTGGTCATCACCGGTGTCGGCGACTGCGGGTCCTGCAGCGCATCGGCGGTCGCCGACGGCATCGGGTTCGAGCGGGCCGGCCTGCCGGCCGCCGTGATCTGCAGCGACGCGTTCGCGGTCACCGCCGGCGCGATGGCCGCCATGCAGGGCGCGCCCGACTACCAGTACCTGATCACCCCGCACCCGGTCGCCGTGCTGACGCCCGAGCAGGTCCGCGAGCGCGCCAAGCAGCTCCTGCCCGAGGTGGTCGCGATGCTGACGGAGCGAGCTGACCAGTGACGGAGGCAGTGCTCGACCCCGATGCCGCCCAGGCGGCCATCGAGCATTGCTACGAGCAGGGCTGGTCGGACGGCCTGCCGCTGGTCCCGGCGACGCAGCCCGCGGTCGACCGGTTCCTGGCCGCCGCGGGCCGCAGCCCGGATGAGGTGATCGGCCGGCTGCCACAGCTCGACCGGACCGTGACCGTGCGGCTGGCGGCGATCAATGCCGTGATGGCAGGCTGCCGTCCCGAGTACTTCCCCGTGGTCCTGGCCGCCTGGGAGGCGCTCATGCGCGAGCGCGCGACCGGCGGGGGCGGCTGGCAGTCGACTAGCGGCCCGGCCCCGCTCATCGTGGTCAACGGGCCGGTCCGCGCCGAGCTTGGCTTCAACGCCGCCGGCGGGGCCTTCGGGCCGGGGTTCCGGCCGAACGCGACCGTGCCGCGAGCGATCGGGCTCATTGTGCGCAACGTCTACGGCATCCACCCGCATGAGCTGGAGCAGGCCACGCAAGGGCTGCCCGGCCGCTGGTCGATCTGCCTGGCTGAGAACGAGGAGGAAAGCCCCTGGCCGCCCCTCGCCGCCGAGCTGGGGCTGCCGGCCGGCGTCTCCGCGGTCACCGCGACGCTGCTGCGCACGTGCGAGTTTGTCGACAACCGGCACACCAGCAGCGCCGAGCAGCTGCTCGGAGACTTCGCCGACACCATCGGCCGGTCGGGGGCGTGGATCTTCGAACACGCCCTCGCCGGCGTCGTGTTCTGCCCCGAGCACGCGCAGCTGATCGCCGCCGCCGGTTACGACCGGGCGCAAGTCCGCGGCTGGCTCGCCGAACGCTGCGGCCGCAGCACCGCCGACCTGGCCCGCGCGGGCAAGGACGGTCTGGACGGGCGGGTCCGACTGCCCGGCGACGGCGAGCCGGGCTCGCGTTTCCAGCGCGTGCTGCCCGACGCGGACAGCAAGAGCCTGCTGATCGCCGTCGCCGGGGCCCGCAATGCCGGGATCTCGATGGTCGTCAGGCTGTTCGCCGACTGGTCGGGCACGGCCGTGCCGGTGCGCGAGAACGAGGAGAGCAGATGACCGACATGGTGCGCGCCGCCGTCCAGGTGGCGCCGGGCAAGATCGAGATGCACGAGTTCCCGCGACCGGACATCGGCCCCGACGACGGGCTGCTGCGGGTGGAGGCCAACGGCATCTGCGGCAGCGACGTCGAGACCTACCGCGGGCATCTCGGCGGCCCCCGGCCGGCCTTCATCCCCGGCCACGAGCCGCTCGGCATCATCGACGAGATCGGGGAACGGGCCGCCCAGCGGTGGGGCGTGCAGCCCGGCGACCGCGTGGCACTCGAGGTGATCGTGCCGTGCCGCTCCTGCCAGGACTGCCTCACCGGCCGGTACCAGTTCTGCCGTAACCGCAAATACGGGCACGGTGTCACCGGCATCGACACCGAGCCGATCCTGTGGGGCGGGCTGGCCGAGTACATGTACCTGTCGCCGACGTCGGTCCTGCACAAGATGGACGCCAGCCTGCCGGCGGAGCTGGCCGCCACCTACAACGCGATGGGCGCCGGCGTGCGCTGGGCCTGCCACCTCGGCGAGGTGCAGGTCGGGGATACGGTCCTCGTGCTCGGCGCCGGCCAGCGCGGTATCGCCGCCGTGGTCGCGTCTCGGGCTGCGGGGGCCGGGACGATCATCATCACCGGGCTCGCGGCCGACGCGCATAAGCTCGCGCTGGCCCGTGAGCTCGGCGCCGACCACGCGATCGTGGTCGACGGCGAGGACGCGCAGAACGTCGTGGACCGGGTAGAGGAGATCACCGACGGCGAGATGGCGGACGTCGTGCTCGAGCTGACGCCGCTGGCCGCCGGGCCGGTATCGGATGCGCTGCAGGCTGCCCGGCGAGGCGGCCGGGTCGTGCTCGCTGGGCTCAAGGGCAACCGCGAGATACCGGTCCGCACCGACCTGATCATCAACCGCGCGCTGACGATCCGCGGTGCGTTCGGCGTGGACGCCAGGGGCATGGCCGATGCGATCGCGCTGATCGAGTCGCGCCGTTTCCCGCTGGAGAAGATGCACACGCACACGTTCGGACTCGATGAGGCCGAGCTGGCCATCAAGACCCTGGGCGGCGATGTGCCCGGCGAGCAGGCCATCCACGTCTCCGTGCACCCATCCGCCTAGCGTCAGCCCCTGGAGGTCGCCGGTGCTTGTCGACGCCCACGCGCATGTCCTGCCGCGCGACTATCCGGCGGGTGCGCCCCCGTGCTTCCCGCAGATGGAGCTCATCGAGGACAGCGCCGACCGGATGCTCGTGTTCGGCCCTATGCGCTTCAGGGCACGGGAGGTGTTCTTCGAAGCCGAGCGGCGGGTGGAGGCGCAGGATGCCTCTGGCGTCGATGCGGAGGTGCTATCGCCGATGCCGCCGCTGCTGCGTTACGACCTGCCGGCCGCCGACGGCCTGGCTCTCGCCCGGCACGTCAACGAGGTCACCGCGCAGATGTGCGCCTTCGACCCGGCGCGGCTGATAGGTCTCGGCATGGTGCCCATGCAGGATCCGGATGCGGCGGCCGGGGCGCTGAGCGCGATCGGCGAGCTGGGCCTGGCCGGCGTGGAGATCGCCTCCCACATCCTCGGCGTGTCGATCGGCGACGAGCGGTTCCTCCCGTTTTTCGCGGAGGCTGCCCGGCTGGACCTCGCGATCTTCGTGCACGCTATGCCCGGTGCGAGTGACCGGCTGCCGCCGAGGGCGGCGGGCACCTACGTGGTGGGGCTCGAGGGCGCGATGGCGGCGGCGTCGCTCATCACCGGCGGCACTGCCGAGCGATGCCCGCGGCTGCGGGTCGCTTTCAGCCACGCGGCTGGCGGGTTCCCGCTCATGCTCCCGCGGGCGCAGTACTTCTGGGGCGGCAGCTGGAACGAGGAGCCAAGGGTTCCCGAGCGGGCGCCCATGCCCGACGACGGCCCCTCGCCGCTGGAGCTCGCCCGCCGTTTCTACTACGACACGCTGGTGTTCGATCGCCGGGCGCTGCGCTTCCTGGTCGACTATCTCGGGCCGGACCGGCTGCTGATCGGCTCGGACTTCCCGGCGATGCCGCGCGAAGAACCGGCCGGCCGGACGCTTCGCTCCCTCGGTCTGGCCGCCGCCGTGCTGGACGATATCACCTGGCACAACGCGTTCCGCTGGCTTGGGATCAAGCCGGTGCGCTGACGCGGCCGGATAAGACCGGCGCGACCGGAGCGAATCCGCTGCGCCGGTGAGCTGTCCTGGCCAGGCGCTGCTCGGACTGCATCGCCAGCCTGCGGGTGATGTCGGCGGAGGCATCGGCAAGCATCCTGGCCAGCACCGGCGGCTTGGCCCGCGCAGTCTCGACCACGATGCTGATCGCGGCCGCCAGGCCGCCAAACGGATAGTAGACCGGCACCGCCACGACCAGGTCCGGCAGCGTGATCTGGCCGACCGCGACCGCATAGCCCGACTGCCGTACCTGAGCGAGCTTTCGCCGCAGCTCGGCGGGATCGGTGATAGTCAGGGGCGTGAACCGCTCCAGGGGCCGCTGCAGCGCCTGCTCCTGCACCTCGCTGTCGGCGAAGGCCAGCAGCACTAAGCCGGTGCCGGTGGCGTGCAGCGGCCAGCGGTCTCCGATGCGGCCGTTGGTCGGGTGGGTGGCGCAGGCCCTGATCGCCTCGACGTAGACGACCGCCATGCCGTCCCTGACTCCAAGGTGGGCATTGCCGCGAGTCCGGTGGTGCAGCTCATCGAGCACCGGGAAGGCGGCCTCGCGGAGGTCAAGACCACGCGGCGCGAGCGCGGCGAGCTCGAGCAAGCGGACCCCGATCCAGTAACTTCCGCTCGCATCCCGCTCCAGCGCGCCCCAGCTCACCAGCTCGTGCACGAGCCGGTGGGCCGTGGAGAGGCTTAGTCCCGACCGCCGCGATATCTCGCTCAGCGATAGCGCACGGCTGCGGGGCCCGAAGGCATCAAGGACCGCGAGTAGCCGGCCAGCGGCATTCGTTCGAGAGGCGGGTGCGCTCGCCTTCGCTGAGGCATCGAGCAGTTCTGACATGCTCCACCCTCGCCATCAGCGCCATAGGCCCGGCCGAGTGCCTGCCGGCCTCTCGGGCCAGATATGGGCGGGAAGCAATTAATACGGCTGAAATAATGCTGGCACGCGATGCCCGGTTCTGCAAGAAGTAAGTGATTTGGTCTAAACCGACCGAAACGGCTGCGCAAACGCGCGGCAAACGATCAGTGCACGGCCGCGCCGCCGCCTGATGCCCCGGCGGAGTGAGCGCCGGTAGTCGCGGGCCGGCATCTCCCTTTCGCCCGGTGGAAGCGCTGTGGACGCACACGGGCGCAGTCGCGGAAGCTTGGCGCGTCATCAGTGAGGTGAGGCTCACTGCGCTGAGGTATGCCAAGCCGTTCCGCCCGGGCCGGGCAGCGCGGTATGCGCAGCCGCCTGTTCGCATCGGGAGTTTCTGTATAGCGGGAGCATCGACGTGAAATCCAAGACATACACCAGGCGCAACGCGCGGCTGTCCGCCCTGCGGGTGCCGTCTGTCATCCTCGCGACGGTCGCGGCGGTCATCCTGGCCGGCTGCGGATCATCCGGCAAGAGCCCGACTACGACGACGTCAGGGCCGAAGCACGGCGGCTCGCTCACTGTCCTGGAGGGAGCCGGCTACGCCGGCAACTGGCCGGGCCTGGATCCTGCCACCGACACGGACGGGGCCGCGAACCAGAGCTTC
This sequence comes from Streptosporangiaceae bacterium, assembly GCA_036758685.1. Lineage (GTDB taxonomy): Bacteria > Actinomycetota > Actinomycetes > Streptosporangiales > Streptosporangiaceae > JAJYUU01. The sequence continues at coordinate 15,797 of DAIOWC010000017.1, forward strand.
ATGGACTCAGTCTTCGGCGAGCTGTTCGAGCTGACCTCCGGCGGCAAGACGACCGGGGACCTGGCCACCGGTTATGCCTTCACGAACGGCGGCAAAACGGTGACGATCACTCTCCGGCAGGGAGTGAAGTTCTCCGACGGCACGCCGCTCAACGCGAACGCGGTTGTCTTCAACTGGAAGCGCGATCTGGTCGCCACCTGCACGTGCAAGCCGGTGTTCCTCAGCTCGCCGGTGATCACCGCGACCGGGCCTTACACCGTCTCGCTCACGCTGAGTTATGTCGATGCGCCGTTCATCAACGCATTGCAGGGCAGCGTGTTCAACTGGATCGCCTCGCCGACAGCCCTGTCGAAGATGGGCGAGAAGGCCTTCGCGCTCAAGCCGGTCGGGGCGGGGCCGTTTACCGTGGTGAGCGACACGCCGGACTCCGAGCTGGTGCTGAAGAAGAACCCGCTCTACTGGCAGGCCGGACTGCCGTACCTCGATAACCTCACGTTCAAAACCGTGGCCGGAGACGCGCAGGCCCTCACCGCGCTGGAAGCGGGCTCCGGTCAGGCCTACGAGGGCATGTCGACGCCGCAGCTGGTCAGCGGGTTCAAGGCGAAATTCCCGACGACCGCCGAGCCGTCGACCTCGCCCTATGACATCCAGCTCAATACCAAGATCGCGCCGTTCAACAACAAGCTCGCCCGGGAGGCGATCTACTACGCCACCGACGCCGCGCTGCTGGACAAGAGCCTGTTCCAGGACACCTATCCGGTCGGCGAGTCGTTCACGGCCCCCGCGGGCCTGTTCTACGAGCAGAACGTGCCCGGCTATCTCACCTACGACCTGGCGAAGGCCAAGGCGCTCGTCCACCAGCTGGGCGGCCTCAGCTTCAACCTCGGCACGATCAGCGTGCCCACGGCGATCGAGCTGAACGAGGCCATCCAGACCGAGTGGCAGGCGGCCGGCATGAAGGTCAGCCTCAGCAACTACGACCTGACCGGCCTGATCGGCGCCTTCACCGTTGGCAAGTGGCAGGCGATGCTGCAGACCGCGGGCGCCTACGATCCGGGTACCGGCGTCGGCGTGGGGTTCCGGTTCCAGTCGACATCGCCGTTCACCGGCGTGCACGACCCGAAGCTCGACGCGATGCTCGAGGCCGCGGGCGGGACCATCAACAGTGCTCAGCGGCTGGCGGACTATGACCGGGTCGCCGCCGACATCGCCGCGAACGCCTACGGGCCGTTCCTGTTCCCGATCGCCGGCTACAACATCGCCGTCAAGGGCGTCGGCGCGCCCGGCCTGACGTCAGCGCTGCCCGTCACCGACGTGAACCCGGAGGTTTTGTGGCAGTACGCCTACAACGACGGATGAGGCTGAGAGTGCTGCGGGCGTGAGCACATCGGTTTCCGTTCAGCCGGCTCGCTGGCCGGGCGGCGCGCACGCGCGCCGCCTGGCCACCTCTCCGGCCCTGCGCGTCGCCGCCCGCCGGTTGCTGTCAGCCATCCCGGTCGTATGGGGAGTGACGCTGCTGACCTTCCTTATCCTCAACGCGCTGCCCGGCGATGCGGCGTCCGCGCTCCTCGGCATCAACGCCACCCCGGCTGAGGTCCGCGAGTTCTCGATCAAGCTGCACCTGAACGAGCCACTCTGGAGCCGCTACGGGCACTGGCTCGGTGGCGCGCTGACTGGCAATCTCGGCACCTCGCTAGCCAGCCCGCAGTCCGTCGCCTCGATACTCGGCCAGCGTCTCCCGGTCACCCTCGAGCTGGTGATCTACGCGCTGGTCATGACGCTGGTGGTGTCGGTGCCGCTGGCCGTGCTCTCGGCGCGGCGCCCCCGCGGCATCATCGACCGGCTGTCCATGGTGGGCTCCATGGCCAGCATCTCGATCGCACCTTACGTGCTCGCCCTGCTGCTGGTGATCGTCTTTGCCGTGCACTGGTCAGTCTTCCCGGCGATCGGCTATCAGCCGGTCAGCCAGGGGCTGGGCGGCAACCTCAGGGACATGACGCTGCCGAGCATCGTCCTCGCGCTGCCGCTTATCGGCTTCTACACCCGGTTCCTGCGCGCCGACCTGCTGGAGCAGATGCAGTCAGAGGACTACATCGTGACCGCGCGCGCCAAGGGCGTCAGCGAGTGGCGGGTGCTCACCCGGCACGCGCTGCGGAACTCCTTCATCGGCCTGCTGACCGTGATCGGGCTCAACCTGGCCACCCTCATCGGGGCCACGGTGATCATCGAGCAGATCTTCTCCCTGCCCGGCATCGGCTACGAGTTGCTGCAGGCGATCAGTAACCGCGACGTCCCGGTGGTCGAGGGGATCGTGCTCGTCTTCGGCACTGTCGTGGTCCTCGCCAATCTGGCCACCGACCTGCTCTACAGCGTGTTCGACCCGAGGATTCGCCATGTCCGTGCCCGCAGCTGACCTGATCATCGGGCCGCTTGAGCCCGTCACGGCCGAGGCCGCGGCCCGGCCCCAAGCGCGGGGCTGGCTGCGCTCGGCTGAGATCGTCATCCCCGGCGGGATCTTGCTAGTGCTGCTTTTCTTCTGTTTCATCTGGCCGCTGGTGTACCAGGTGCCGAAGCCGGTGGGCGGGTCGCTGCTGACCACCAACCTGCCGCTCTGGTCGCCGGGTCACATCCTGGGCACCGACATGGTCGGCGACGACGTCATGTCCAGGATCTTGTACGGCGGCCGGGTGTCGTTCGAGGTCGCCGCCGCTGTCCAGGTCATCGGCCTGGTGATCGGCGGGCTGATCGGGATGGTGGCCGCTTACCGCGGCGGCTGGGTCGAGGCGGTCCTGATGCGGGTCGTCGACGTGTTCATCGCGTTCCCCTCGCTCGTGCTCGTGCTGGCGATCGCCGACAGCCTCGGCCCCAGCGAGATGCACGTGATCTGGGCGCTGTCGGCGTTCAGCATCCCCGCGTTCGCGCGGGTCGCGCGGGCCGCGACGCTCCGGCTCCGAGACCAGCCGTTCGTCGTCGCGGCGCGGCTGGCCGGCACCAGGACGTGGCGGATCATGGCCGGCCACCTGGTGCCCAACATGATGCCGCAGCTCGTCACGTTCGGCATGCTCGGCGCGGGTATCACGATCATCCTCGAGGGCGCGCTCGACTTCCTCGGCTACGGCATCCCGCCGCCGACCGCCAGCTGGGGCAACATGATCGCGACGGGGGAGTCGTTCATCTCGGTCTACCCGCGTTACGTGATCGTGCCCAGCATCTTCCTGCTGGTCACGGTGCTGTGCCTGAACCTGCTCGGGGACGGCCTGCGGTCCCGGTGGGGGGTGCGCTGATGGCCGGCGCGACCGAGGCGGCAACCGGCGCGGCCGACCTGGATCTGGCGTCCGGCCCGCTGCTTGAGGTATCCGACCTGCGGGTTACGTTCCGCGGCCGGCGCGGGACCGTCTACGCGGTGCAGGGCATCAGCTTCACCGTCGAACCGGGCCGGACGCTCGCCCTCATCGGCGAGTCCGGAGCCGGCAAGACGGTCAGCGCGCGGGCCGTGATGGGCCTGCTGCCGGAGTCGGCCCAGGTCACGGGCTCAATCCGGTTCAAGGGCGAACAGGTAGTCGGCCGCAGCGAGCACGACCTGCGCGACTACCGCGGCCGTAACGTGGCCATGGTCTTCCAGAACCCGGAGCGGTCGCTGAACCCGACGATGCGGGTCGGCACCCAGATCACCGAGGCGCTCCGGTCTCATCTGCATCTGGACCGCAAGCGGGCGCACGAGCAGGCGGTCGAGCTGCTCCGCATGGTGCGCGTGCCCGCCCCGGAACGGCGCTTCTACGAGTATGCGCACCAGCTCTCCGGCGGCATGCGGCAGCGCATCATGATTGCGATGGCGCTGGCCTGCGGGCCGGAGGTGCTGATCGCGGACGAGGCGACCACCGCGCTCGACGTGACCACCCAGGCGCAGATCATGGATCTCCTGCTCGACCTGCAGCGCCAGACTGGCACCGCGCTGCTGATGATCAGCCATGACCTCGGCCTGGCTGCCACCTATGCCGAGGACGTCATCGTCATGTACGCCGGCCAGGTGGTCGAGCGAGCGCCGGCAAAGGAGCTGTTCGCCAGCGTCCGGATGCCGTATACCCAGGCGCTGCTGGACGCCATCCCGCAGATCGACCGGGAGCCGCATGTGCTGCTGCCGGTCGTGGGCGGGCGGCCCCCGGACCTGTCGGCGCTCGTCCCCGGCTGCCCGTTCGCGCCGCGATGCCCCGGCGTGCAGCAGGACTGCCGGGAGCAGGCGCCGACGCTGGCAGAGCACGAACCGCGCCGGTGGTGGGCCTGCTGGCATCCGCTGAATCGGGCCGCGCAGTGAGCGCGAACGGGACCGGCGTGACGGCCGCGGCGGACGGCAGCGTGCTGCTCGAGGTGCGCCACCTGGTCCAGGAGTTCGTGCTCCGTGACTTCGGCGGCGCGAAGGGCGGCGTGCTGCAGGCCGTCTCGGACGTCTCTTTCGAGCTGCACGGCGGTGAGACGCTCAGCATCGTGGGCGAGACCGGATCGGGGAAGTCCACGCTCGCCCGCTCGGTGATCCAGGCTCCGCCGCCCAAGCACGGCGAGGTGATCTTCCAGGGTCAGGATCTTGTCGGCCTGCCGCGCCGCGCGCTGAAGTCGGTCCGCCGGAATATCCAGATGGTCTTCCAGGATCCGTTCACCTCGCTGGACCCGAGATGGCCGACGGCCAGGATCGTCGAGGAGCCGCTCATCGCCTACGCGATCGGCACCCGCCACCAGCGGCAGGAGCGCGCGCGCGAGCTGCTCGACCTCGTCGGACTCGATCCCTCCCGGTACGGTACCCGGCACCCGCGCGAGCTGTCCGGAGGGCAGTGCCAGCGGGTGGCGGTCGCCAGGGCGCTGGCGCTGGAGCCCAAGCTAATCCTGTGCGACGAGCCGGTGTCGTCGCTCGACGTCCTGGTACAGGCGCAGGTGCTTAACCTGCTCGAGAAGCTGCGCAGCGAGCTCAGCCTCTCCTACTTGTTCATCGCGCACGACCTGGCGCTGGTCAAGCAGGTGAGCGACCGGGTGGCGGTGATGTACCTCGGAAAGTTCTGCGAGATCGGCCCGGTGCGGGAGATTTATCGCCAGCCACTGCATCCCTACACTCTCGCCCTGCTGAACTCGATCCCCGATCCGGCGGCCGCGAAGCCCGCCGCGAGCAGCGTGATCAGCGGGGAGCTGCCGTCGCCGCTCGACCCGCCGAGCGGATGCCGGTTTCGCACCCGGTGCCCGCGCGCGCAGGAGCGGTGCGCGGCCGAGGTACCGCAGATGCGCGCGCTCAGCGACGGGCACCTCGTGGCCTGTCATTTCCCGCTGTCGGGCAGCTGGCATCGGGGAGCCGGCTCCGAGCCGCCGGCCGCCAACGGAGCTCCTGCCAGCGCAGGGCTGTAGTGCTCTTACGCGGCCGGCGACCTTAGCCTCTGACGCGGCCCGGATAAGGGCGTGCGTCACTCGCTGCCATATTCGTCGTGGCGGCGCAGCCAGCCCATGGGCTGATCGCCTTCGTCCCGGCCTCTGGGCATGCGGTCAAGGATCGCGTAGTAGCCCATGAGGAACTCCGTGCCCCGCGCGAAGCTCGAGTAGCACTGGTAGACGGTGTCGTCCTCGCGCGCGAACGTGCTGAAGCCGTGACCCTCGGAGAAGTAACCCTCAAGCTGTGTCCCGGTCGCGCTGGCATTCCGGGCAGTGATGAGCGGCAGGTTGTCACGAACGGATGGCTGATCGTGCAGCAGTTTCAGCAGGGCGAGCTCGTTTGATTCGGGCTCGGGCTCCGCTGTGCCGTGCGCCAGCTGTTCCCTGGCTGACACGCCGAAGTCGAAATTGAAGTCGCTGTCATGGCTGGACGCCCAGGTGAAGTTCCAGCCCATGCGCTCGCGGTAGGCAAGCAGCTTCTCCAGCGGCGCGCGAGACACGGAGATCATCGTGACGTCGCGGGCCTGGAGATGGGCGAGTACCCCGTCGAAGCTGTCAGCTGTCGACGAGCAGCTAGGGCAGCCGCCGCCCTCATATCCGGGACCGAACATGAAGTGGTAGACGGCGAGCTGAGACCGGTGGTCGAACAGTTCTGCCAGCGTCCTGGGCCCGTCTTCGGTCTGCAGCGTGTACTGCTTATCGACCGTGACCCAGGGAAGCTCCTGGCGCTGCCGGGCGAGCTCATCACCCATCCGCGTGAGCTCCTTCTCGCGCTTCAGCAGCCCGGCACTCGCCGCGAGCCATTCCGTACGCGTTCCGATGCGACGACTAGACATTGTGCTGTCTCCTTTTCATTTCCCCTGCAGGACGGAGCCACGGACCTGGTCTCACATGTGCGGTATCAGGCCGGGAACTGACGAGGGGTCAGCAATGATGACGATCCCGAACACGACGATCATCAGCGCGATCGTCACATCGAGAACCGCCCTGGGGTGCAGGATCTTCTGTGCCGTGACCAGGATGGCGACCAGCGCCATCCAGCCGATGCTCATGACACCCAGCGCCACCTGCATGGCCATCAGGCCGGCGGTGGCGCCAAGGCAGCACAGGCCAAAGCCGAAACCAGACCGGGCCGACTCGTGGCAGCGCCGGCGGAAATGCCGCTTGAGCGGCGTGAACTCATACAGCCCGGCAGCGATCGTCACCGCGCCGGCCACGGCCGGTCCGTGTGGCCGGTAGATCGCGAAGACGACGGCGCCCGCGAGCGCCCAGACGGCCAGGTAAGACCCGGCGAACAGCGGCACCGCGCGCGCTCCGCCAGCACGGGCGGCTCGCGCCACGGCCGGAGCCGCGCCGGGCAGCATCATCGCCGCCATCATCGCCGCCCATACCGCTGCGAAGAACACGACCGAGCCGAGCCGGGTCGCGACCCCCATGTTCATCCCGGTCATCTGCCAGGCCAGGACCGTCCAGCCGGCCGCTGCCAGCACGAGCGTCGCCAGCACCGCTGCCGGCGCATCCCCGGGCAGACCCGGTGCCCTGACGGCCTCGCCGGATATTCCGGTCAGGTTTGCTGTTTCATCCGTCATGACGTCCTGCTCTCCCTTCTCTCTGTGCTTCTGCGTGCGCGGCTTCGGCGAGCCCCTTGATGGCTTCCAGTCGCCGGTCCCATTGGGCGGCGAGGCCGGCCATGGCCTGGGTGGCCTGGTCCAGGCGGCCGGCCTGCACCTGGTAGAGGACCTCCCGGCCATGCTTGCGCCGGCTGACCAGTCCGGCGTCTTCGAGCACGGCCAGGTGCTTGGAGACGGCCTGGCGCGAGAACGGCACCCGGCCTGCCAGCCAGCTGGCGCTGACAGCACCATTGGTGACTAGCAGGTCGAGTACCCGGCGGCGGGACGGGTCACCGATGGCCGACCACAGCTCGTCATCGGCCTCCTCAGTCATTGAGGTCGACGTTCAGCAACCACTTTGGCCAGGCGGTCCAGGAAGTCGCCCCAGCCTTCCCGGTGCTCGTCGGCGTACCGCTGCTTCTCGGCGTCGGGCCAGGCGCGCAGCTCGTGGCCGCTTTCTGTCACCCGGACACGGGTCCGCTCGCTGCCTTCCGGCGTGAGCGTGAACTCGACGAGCATCGAGTTGCCGGCTGCCGGCTCCTCCCCCTCCGGATGGTTCCAGCGGAACGAGAAGCGATTCGGCGGGTCGACCGTCTCCACCACGACCGGGCCGCCCTGGTCGCCGAAGTGCATATGGCCATGAGCGCCGGGCTCGACGACCAGGTCCACCCGGTCGGCGAACCACAGACTCATCTGAGCAGGCTCGGTGATGGTGCGCCACACCACTCGTGGTGGCGCCTCGATCAGAATCTCCCGCTCGATTATTAGGCCTGGCATCGGTATCCGGTTCCTCCCTGAGTGCGGTCGACGGCATCCCAGGCCGCGTGTGCGCGGTTCTCCCCGGTGCCCTGAACTGCAACCAAAGGTAGCACATGAGAGGAGGACCTGCAACCGATGATTGCAAGTCGCTCGCCGTGACCGGGCATGTGCCTGTCTGAGCGGCGGCGTGGCGCCGGCCGGCGTTCCCCGAACTAGTTGCCCGGCACAAGCGAGGCCGGCGCAGCTTTGTGCTGCCTGCGGATGAGTCGCAGGCGCCGAGCCGCGACAATGATGATCATGCCGCCCGAGGCCGCGCCGCTGGCCGGGACTGACGATCCGCGCGCCGACATGGGGCGCCTGCTCATCACCTGCCCGGACCGGCCGGGCATCGTCGCGGGCATCTCCGGCTGCCTGTACGAGCACGGCGCGAACATCATCGAGTCGCAGCAGTACTCGACCAATCCGCTCGGCGGCACCTTCTTCCTGCTGGTCGCGTTTCATCTGCCTGGCCTAGCCCGGCGGATGGCCCGCCTCCAGGAGGACCTGGCCCGGCTCGCGCGGACCTTCGGTATGACCTGGCGGATGACGCGGGCAACCGACCGCAAGCGGCTGGCCATCTTTGTCTCCAGGTCCGATCACGCGCTGCGCGAACTGCTGTGGCGCACGGAGGCCGGCGAGCTCAGGGCGGACATCAGGATGGTGATCTCCAACCATCAGACGACCGCGGAGCTGGCGGGCGAGCGGGGCATCCCGTTCCACTACATTCCCGTCTCCGCCGACACGAGAGCGCAAGCCGAGGCGGCTCAGCTGAGGCTGCTCGATGACCAGGTCGACCTCGTCGTCCTGGCGCGCTACATGCAGATACTCTCGGCGGCGTTCCTCGGCGCATTCCCGCATCCGATCATCAACATTCACCACAGCTTCCTGCCAGCCTTTGCCGGGGCCAACCCGCATCAGGAGGCCGCCGACCGCGGCGTCAAGCTGATCGGGGCCACCGCGCACTACGTCACCGCGGAACTTGACGCCGGACCGATCATCGAGCAGGACATAGTCCGGGTCGATCACCGCTGCTCGGTGGCCGATCTGCGGCGCCTGGGCCAGCACGTGGAACGCTCGGTACTCGCCCGCGCCGTCGGCTGGCATCTGGATGACCGGGTGATCGTGCACCGGAACAAGACCATCGTTTTCGCCTGATCTCCGCCGCCGGCGACCGCAGCCGCCCGCGTGCTTTCACCCAGTGAAAGCGTCATTGCCCCGCGCCGTTCGCCTGTGCGACCGTCGGCCGAAGGCCACATGCAGAGAGGGCCGGCGGATGACCGAGCCAGTTCGCGAAGGCAGCCTCCTGTGGACGCCAGGTGCCGCCCGGATAGCGGAGGCTAACCTGACCGCGTTCCTGGCCTGGCTCACCGACCGGGGTCGCAGGTTCGACAGCTACGACGCACTGTGGCAGTGGTCGGTCACCGACCTGGACGGCTTCTGGCAGGCAATCTGGGACTTCACCGGCATCGAGTGCTCGGCGCGGCCGCGGCAGGTGCTGGCCAGCAGGCAGATGCCGGGCGCGCAGTGGTTTCCGGGTGCCCGGCTCAACTACGCGCAGCAGGTCCTGCGCCAGGAGCGCCCAGGCCAGGCGGCCCTCCTGTCCGTCAGTGAATCCGTGCCCCTGGCCAGTACGGACTGGTCGGAACTGGCGGGCCAGGTCCGCATCCTCGGCACCCAGCTGCGCGCGATGGGCGTGCGCTCCGGCGATCGGGTGGCGTCCTATCTGCCGAATATCCCGCAGACGGTCGTCGCGATGCTGGCCACGACGAGCATCGGCGCGATCTGGGCGAGCTGCTCGCCGGACTTCGGCTGGCGCGGTGTGCTCGATCGGTTCCGGCAGCTGACGCCGAAGGTGCTGTTCTGCGTCGACGGCTATCAGTACGGCGGGCGGCGGTTCGACCGCGCAGGCGAGCTCAGGCAGATCATCGACGGGCTCCAGAGCCTCGAGCGGGTGATCTGGCTGCCTTATCTCGACCCGGCAACGGCGCCGCCCGAAGCGGCCGGGATGCTGGCGTGGGACGAGGTACTGCGCCAGCCTCCGGTTCCGCCCGGCGAGTTCGAGTTCGAGCAGGTCGACTTCGGTCACCCGCTATGGATCTTGTTCTCCTCGGGCACGACCGGCCTGCCGAAGGCGATCGTGCACAGCCACGGCGGCATCCTGATCGAGCAGCTGAAACTGCAGATCCTGCATATGGACCTGCGGCCGGGCGACCGGATGTTCTTCTTCACCACGACCGGCTGGATGATGTGGAACTTCCTGGTCAGCTCGCTGCTGCTCGGCGTGTGCCCGGTGCTGTACGACGGCAGCCCGACGCATCCGGGGCCGGAGACGCTATGGCGGCTGGCACATGAGTGCGACGTGGCGTTCTTCGGGGCCAGCCCGGCCTTCGTGGAGCAGATGACGCAGGCGGGGTTCGTCCCGAAGCAGCGGTACGAGCTGCCGGTGCTGCGCGCGATCATGCCCGCCGGGTCACCGGTCTCCGCCGAGTGCACCGCCTGGTTTTACCGGAACGTCAAGGAGGACGTCTGGGTGTGCACCGGCAGTGGCGGCACCGATGTCTGCACCGGCTTCGTCGGCGGCGTGCCCACCGAGCCGGTCTATGCCGGCGAGATCCAGGCCCGGCATCTCGGCGTGGACGCGCGCGCGTTCAACGAGCGCGGCGAGAGCGTGATCGACGAGGTGGGTGAGCTGGTCATCGCCGCGCCGATGCCGTCCATGCCGGTGGGCATGTGGGGCGATGCCGACGGCTCGCGGTACCGCGATTCCTACTTTGCCGAGTTTCCCGGCGCGTGGCGGCAGGGCGACTTCTTCCGCATCAATTCCCGCGGCGGCTGCTTCGTGCTCGGCCGATCCGACGCGACCCTGAACCGGCAGGGCGTCCGCATCGGCACGGCCGAGATCTACCGTGCGCTCGCGACGATCAAGGAGATCGAGGACGCGCTGATCGTCAGCCTCGATCTGCCCGGCGGCACCTTCTTCATGCCGCTGTTCGTCAAGCTGGCCGACGAACTCGTCCTCGATGCGGCCCTCGAGCAGCAGATCACCGATCAGCTGCGGCGGGAGTACACGCCGCGGCACGTGCCCGACCGGATCGTCCAGGTGCCTGCCATCCCGGTGACGCTGACCGGCAAGAAGATGGAGGTGCCGGTCCGCAGGATCCTGCTCGGCACGCCCGCGGACGAGGCCGCCAACCGCAACGCGATGGCCGACCCGGACGCACTCGACTTCTACGTCAGTTACGCGGCGACGCAGCGGGACTACCCGGCCGGCTGACCGGGCCCGCTCGCGGACTCACCCACCTGGAGGCTCTCATGGACGGCAACGGCTTCAGCTTCCCGCTTCCCTCCCAGATCGCCGACGTGCCTGGCGCCGAGGGCTGGCAGTCGATGTACCAGTACTTCACCAGGTTCCAGCCCGAGGACGACAACCGGTTCTGGTTCCACAACGCCATGCACTTTCCCGAGCCGCTGCCCGCCTTCGACACGGTCACCTGCGAGATCCCGTACGGCGCGATCGGCGCGAACACCGCCAGGGTGTTCGTCTTCCCGACCACGCTCGGGATCGAGCACCGGATCATCAACGGCCGCGTGTACATCACCGCGATCCCGGTCACCGACCCGGCCGAGATCGAGCGGCGGCTGGCGATCTTTACCGAGCGCGCCGGCTACTACTACGAGAACTGGGAGCACCTGTTCGCCGGCTGGCAGGCCCGGATGGAGGGCCTGATCAGGCAGATCGAGGCGGTGGTGGTGCCGCCGCTGCCCGAGTTCGACGACGCCGCGGTCGTGACCGACTCGACGGGCGTCGCGCAGAACCACTACGTGCGGGAGAGCTTCCACCAGTGCATCGATCTCTACTCCAAGATGTGGCATCACCACACCGAGTTCCTCATGCTCGGCTACGGCGCCTACGTGGTGTTCTTCGAGTTCTGCAAGCAGGCGTTCCCCGAGATCCCCGACCAGATGGTCGCCAGGATGGTCGCGGGCATCGAGGTGATCATGTACCGGCCGGACGACGAACTCAGGCGGCTGGCGGGGCTAGCCGTCGAGTACGGGCTCGACGACCTGTTCCCCGAGAATGCCGCGCCGGACGCCGTGCTGGCCGCCCTGGCCGGGCGCGGCGAGGCCGGCCAGCGCTGGCTGGCCGCATTCGACGCCGCCCGTGACCCGTGGTTCAACGTGTCCACCGGCGACGGGTTCTATCACCACCACCGGAGCTGGAACGATGACCTGACGGTCCCGTTCTCCGCCCTGCCCCGCTACGTCCGGATGGCCCGCGCGGGCGAGCCCATGACCCGGCCCACCGCGCAGCTGAGGGAGGAACGCGAGCGCATCGTCGCCCAGTACCGCAGCCTGCTCGCCAGCGACGACGAGAGGGCGGCCTTCGATCAGATGCTCGGCCTGGCCCGGCTCGTCTTCCCCTACGTCGAAGACCACAAGTGGTACTGCGAGCACTGGTTCACCACGCAGTTCTTCGCGAAGATCCGCGAGTTCGGCGCGCTGCTGGTCCGCCAGGGCGTCCTCGCGGAAGTCGAGGACATCTTCCAGCTCCATCACACCGAGGTGGACCAGGCGCTCTCGGACGTGATGCTGTCCTGGGCGGCCGGGTCCAGGCCGCTCGGCGCGGCGCATTTCGGGCCGATCATCGCCGAGCGCAAGCAGATGCTTGAAGCGCTCCGGGGCTGGGTACCGCCGCCCGCCCTCGGACCGGTCCCCGAGGCGCTCAACGACCCGGCAGTGCGCATGCTGTGGGGAGTGACGGCCGAGACCCTGGCGACCTGGGCGGCGGCCGAGGGCGGCGACGGCCACGAGATCCGCGGGTACGCCGCGTCGCCCGGCATCGCCCAGGGGGTCGCCCGGGTGCTGCGGAGCGTGAACGAGATCGGGCAGATCCAGGACGGCGAGATCCTGGTCTGCGCGGTGACGGCGCCGAGCTGGGCGCCTGTGTTCGGCAAGATCAAGGCAGCGGTCTCCGACATCGGCGGCACGATGTCACACGCCGCGATCGTCGCGCGAGAGTACGGCATGCCCGCGGTCGTCGGCACCGGCCACGCGACCACGCTGATCAAGACCGGCCAGACCGTCCGCGTCGACGGGGACCGCGGAATCGTCACCATCCTCACCTGACCGGCGGTGCCAGCATGACCAGCGACGACCTGATCCGCCCCGTCGGCGGCATCGGTACCGCTGACCGCTTCGCGGTCGGGGGCAAGGCAGCCGGTCTCGGCGAACTGTGCCGGGCGGGCCTGCCGGTCCCGCGCGCGTTCGTGGTCACGGCCCTCGCGTTCGCGCGGGCGATGCAGGACATCGACCCGGCGGGGGAGTTCGGCCCGGCCATCGGACGGCTCCAGCCCGCCGATACTGCGGCGATTGCCCTGGTCACCGCCGATATCAGGGAACGAATCGCCGCGGGGCCGATGCCCGCCGACGTGCAGGGCGCCATCAGCGCGAGCTACCGGCGGCTCGGCGAAGAACTCGACGATGACGGGCGCGGGGTGCCGGTCGCAGTACGGTCAAGCGCAACCGGCGAGGACAGCGCCGCGGCGAGCTTCGCGGGCCTTCAGGACACCTATTTGTGGGTGCGCGGTGCGCAGTCGGTGCTCGATCACGTGCGCCGGTGCTGGGCGAGCCTGTACAACGCCGAGGCGGTGGCCTACCGGCTGCGCCAGGGCATCGGGCAGCGGGAGATGGCCATGGGCGTGGTCATTCAGCAAATGGTGGCGCCCGTCGCCGCGGGAGTGATGTTCACCTGCAGCCCGGCCACCGGGGACCGATCCCTGGTCGCGATCGAGGCCAGCTGGGGCCTTGGCTCGGTGCTGGTCAGCGGCGAGGTCACGCCCGACTCATTCACCGTCAGCAAGGTAACCGGGCAGATCGTCCGCCGCCAGGTGAGCCGGAAGACCCGGCTGCACCGGCTCCACGAGTCCGGGTACGGCGTGGTCGCCGACGACGTGCCGGCCCACCTGCGCGACCGGCCGTGCGTCGACGATGACCAGATCCGCGCCATCGCCAGGATCGGACTGGCGGCCGAGGATCATTTCGGGTCACCGCAGGACATCGAGTGGGCACTGGCCGCTGGGTCCGGGCGCGACGTCGTCGTCGTCCTGCTGCAGAGCCGGCCGGAGACGGTGTGGGCCAGCCGCGCGGCGCAGCCGCTCGCGATGCCTAAGGCGAGGGCCGTTGACCACGTGTTCGAGCATCTCGGCCGGATCGTGCCGGGCACGAGACCGGAGCGCTAGGTGGACCTGACGAATGCCGACGTCCAGGACATCCTGCACTTGCTGGACGGCCTCCCGTTCAGCGAGCTGTCCCTGGAGACCGCCAGGTTCAGGCTGTCCCTGCGCCGCGGTGCCGACGGAGGGTGGGCGCAGGCGCTTGAGGTGCTGGGGCAGCCGAACGTCCTGCCGACGGCCAGTGACCAGCGGGCGGCGACGGAGCCGCTGGCCGAAGCCAGCAGTGCTGGCGAAGACAGTTCCGCTGAAAACAGTGCCGCCGAAGCCGGGTCCGGCGCCGATCTGACCGATGTACGCACGCCGCTGCTCGGTACGTTCTACCGGGCTCCGAGGCCGGGCGCGCCGCCCTTCGTCACCGTCGGCGCCGTCGTCGCCCCGGATACCGTCGTCGGCATCATCGAGACGATGAAGCTGATGAACTCGGTCACGGCCGGCGTCAGCGGCGCCATCGCGGAGATCGTGCTGGCCGACGGCGAGTTCGCCGAGCAGGGGACCGTGCTCATGCGGATCAGGTCACAGCGGTAATGGCAGTCCTGCGCCGCATACTCATCGCCAACCGGGGCGAGATCGCCGTCCGCATCATCCGCACCTGCGCGGCGCTCGGCATCGAGACGGTGCTGGCGGTATCCGACGCCGACGGGGACAGCATGCCGGCCCGGCTTGCCGACGCGGTCGTCCGGCTCGGCCCCGCCCCGCCTGCGGCCAGCTACCTCGATGTTAAGGCGGTCGTGAGCGCGGCTGTCGCTGCGGGCGCCGACGCGATCCACCCTGGCTACGGCTTCCTGTCGGAGAAGGCGCAGCTCGCAACCGCCTGTGAGGCTGCCGGGCTCGTCTTCATCGGGCCGACCCCGGCTCAGCTCGATGCTGTCGGCGACAAGGTCCGAGCCCGCCGTCACGCCGAGGCGGCTGGCCTGCCGACTGTGCCCGGCGGCGGGGTTGACGGCACGGCGGCGGCGGCCGATCTCGCGGCCGTGATCGGCTGGCCGGTCCTGGTCAAGGCGGTCGGTGGCGGCGGCGGCCGCGGTCTGCGGCCGGTGCCCGGGCCGGCCGCGCTCGCGGACACCATCGCCGTCGCGATGGCGGAGGCGGCCGGGGCGTTCGGCGACCCGCGGATCTACCTCGAGCGCTATGTTCACCCGGGCCGCCACGTCGAGGTCCAGGTTCTCGGCGACGGCGAGCGCGTGATTCACGTCGGCGACCGGGACTGCTCAGTGCAGCGCCGTTATCAGAAGCTCGTCGAGGAAGCGCCAGCTCCGCTGCTGGGCGACAAGCTGCGCGCCGAGATGCGGCAGGCTGCCATCGCCTTCGCCGAGCGGCTGCGCTACCGCGGCCTCGGCACGGTCGAGTTCCTCGTCGACTGCGAGCGCGGCGGCTTTTACTTCCTGGAGATGAACGCGCGCATCCAGGTCGAGCATCCGGTCACCGAGGCGATCTCTGGCCTGGACCTGGTGGCCGAGCAGATCTGGGTCGCCGAGGGCAACCGGCTGCGCCTCGGCCAGGACGACATTGAGCTGACCGGGCACGCGATCGAGTGCCGGATCAACGCCGAAGACTGGAGCGACAGCTTCCGGCCGAGCCCGGGCACCATCGCGGCAGCGTCGTTCCCGGCCGAATCGTGGATCAGGGTCGATACCCATGTGCAGGCAGGCGCGCCGGTGCCGCCGTGGTACGACTCCCTGCTCGCCAAGCTGATCGTCACCGGGCGCGACCGCGCCGAGGCGGTCGCCAGGATGCGGGACGCGCTCGCGCGGTGCCAGATCGACGGGGTGGCGACGACCCTGCCGATGCAAGTCGAGCTGATGAACTCCGACGGCTTCGGGAGCGGCGGCGTCGACACCTCTTACCTCGACCGCCTCGTGCTCGGGCAGGTGAGCCATGGCTGAGATCCAGCTGGTCGACGTATCGCTCCGCGACGGCAACCAGAGCCTGTGGGGGGCCACGGGCCTGTCCACGGCGCACATCCTGCAGATCGCGCCGGTGCTCGACCGGGCCGGTTTCCGCGCCCTGGACTTCACCTCGAGCACGCACATGGGCGTCGCGGTGCGGACGTTCCGGGAAGATCCGTGGGAGCGGATCCGGCTGACGCACGCGGCGATGCCGCGCACCCCGCTGCAGTTCATCGGTTCCGGACTGCGGTTCATCTCCTGGGAGCCGGTGCACCCCGACCTGATCCGGCTTGCCTACCAGCGGCTGGTTGTGGCGGGCATGGAGCGCTTCGTCGTGCTCGACCCTATGCACGACATCGACGCGATCCTGCAGACCGCGCGTGATATCCGCGCCGCCGGCGGCACCGAGATCGTCGGCGCGCTGACGTTCACGATCAGCGCCGTGCACGACGACGCGTTTTACGCGGGCCTAGCCGCACGCATGGCGGCATCGCCTGACTTCGACCGGGTCTACGTGAAGGACCCGGCCGGCCTGCTGACCCCGGAGCGGGCGCGCACGCTGTTCCCCGCACTTCGCGCCCGCCTCGGCAACATGCCGCTTGAGCTGCACTCGCATACCACGATCGGCCTGTCACCGCTGACCTACCTGGTCGCCGCCGAACTCGGCGTCGCCGGGCTGCAGGTTGCCTGCGGATCGCTGGCCAACGGCACGTCGCTGCCGAACGCCGAGCGCATCGTCGCCAATCTGAGGGAGCTCGGGCACGCCGTCCACGTCGATGACCGGCTGCTGGGCATGGCCGCCAGGTACTTCGACCGGCTCGCGCAGGCGCAGGGGCTGCCGGCCGGCGTTGCCCAGGAGTATGACGCTTCGTACCTGCGTCACCAGATGGCGGGCGGAGTGATCACGACGCTCCGGCGCCAGCTCGCCGAGCTCGGCCTGGCGGGACAATTCGAGGCTGTCCTGGATGAGGTCAGCCGGGTCCGCGCCGAGCTCGGGTATCCGATCATGGTCACGCCGTTCCCGCAGATGGTCTGCGGCCAGGCGCTCTACAACGTGATCAGCGGCGAACGGTACGCCAACGTGCCGGACCAGGCGATCAACTACGTACTCGGCAAGTTCGGCCGGCCCACCGCGCCCGTGGACCCCGACGTTCACGACCGGATCCTGTCCCGGCCGCGGGCCAGGGAGCTCATGGCGGCGCCGCCCCCCGCCTCGCCGGCGGAGCTGCGCCGGAGCCTGCCGCGGGGCATTTCCGACGAGGAGTTCCTGCTCCGCGCGACCATGCCCGCCGGGGAAGTCGACGCGATGGTCGCGGCCGGCCCGGCGAAGCGGCACTACAACCCCGAGCTCAAGCCCATCCTGGACCTGCTCGCCGGGCTGCGCACCCGGCCGCACCTGTCCGGCCTGCTGGTCGACAAGCCCGGCTTCCGGCTCGAGCTGCGCACCGGCGAACCGGCCGGAGCGGCCCGTGGCTGATCACAGTGCGGCTGATGGCGGCCTGCCGCAGGGCATGGCCGAACGGCTGCGCGCCGTGCGCGGATTCGTCTTCGACATGGACGGCACGCTTGTACTCGGCGACCGGCAGGGCCGGGGCCTGGCGCCGCTGCCGGGCGCGCTGGAGATCACCGGGTGGGCAAACAGGCAGGGGCTCCCGTACGCGGTCCTGACGAACGGAACGACCAAGACGCCGCGGCAGTACGCGCGGACGCTGCGATCGATCGGCTTCGAGCTGGCCGACGACGGCGTGCTGACGCCGGCCAGCAGCGCGGTCGCGGTGTTCAGGCGGCGAGGCTACGGCCGGGTGCTGGTCCTCGGCGAGGGCGGGCTGGCCGATCCGCTGCGGGAAGCCGGGTTTGAGGTCGTGCCAGCGACGGCGGCCGGCCGGCCGGGCGCGGACGCGGTCCTGGTTGGCTGGTACCCGGGCTTCGGCATGGCCGCGCTGGAGGCGGCCTGCCACGCGGTCTGGGGTGGGGCCGCGCTGTACAGCTGCTCTCAGTCGGTGTTCTTCGCGACCGCTGAGGGCCGGTCGATCGGCACCTCGCGCGCGATCTCGGCGATGATCGCCAGCCTCACCGGCCGCCGGCCGCGGCTGGTGGGCAAGCCATCACTCCACGCGCTGCAGGCGGCCGCCGGTCGCCTCGGCGTCGGGCCGGCGGATCTCGCGGTGGTCGGCGACGACCCGGACCTCGAGGTCCCGATGGCACACCGGGGGCGCGCACTGGCGGTCGCGGTCAGCTCGGGCCTGGCTGCCGATGATTCCTTTGACCACCTGCCTGCGGCGCGTCGCCCGCATCTGCATCTGCGCGGCGTCGATGAGCTGCTGTCGATCTGCGGGCGAGCCCGCGGGGAAGCTGTCTGAAGGAGGAACCATGGGCGCCGTGACCGGCTCGTTCCGGCGGATCGCCACCGAGGAAGCATTCTCGGTCCCTGAGGTGTTCGCGGCCTTGCGGGAGTGGGTAGCGACCGCCGCGCCGGACGAACCCGACCACGACTTCCTGAGCTTCCTGTTCGGTCAGGACCTGCCCGGGCTGCAGCGGGTCCGGCGACAGCTACTCGACCTGGAGGACGAGCGGCTGCAGATCATGGACGGCTGCGGCGTCGATGTCCATCTGCTGTCGCTCACCGCTCCCGGCGTGCAGACCCTGGCCGACGACCGCGCTGCTGCCCTGGCCCGGCTGGTCAATGACCGGCTGGCCGCCGTTATCGCCCGCCATCCTGACCGGTTCGCCGGGCTGGCCGCGATCGCGCCGCAGGACCCGGTCGGCGCGGCGGCGGAGATCGGCCGGGCGATCGGCGACCTGAAGCTCAATGGCGTCGTGATCAACTCGCATACCCGCAACGAGTACCTCGACGACGAGAAGTTCTGGCCGATCTTCGAGGCGGCCGAGGACCTGGGCGCGCCGATCTACATCCACCCTCGCTCTCCGTCGGCGCACATGGCCGAGCCGTATAAGAGGTTCGGACTGGAGACTGGCATCTACGGATTCCAGGCTGAGACCGGTCTGCACGGCATCCGGCTGATCTGCAGCGGTGTCTTCGACCGCTTCCCCCGACTGCGGATCGTTCTCGGCCACCTGGGCGAGGGCATCCCGTTCTGGCTGTGGCGGGTGGACTACATGCATCCGGTCCGCAGCTCGCACAACGCCCGGCCCAGGCTGGAGCTGACGCCCAGCGAGTACTTCAGGCGCAATTTCATGATCACGACCAGCGGGATGAACTGGGAGCCGGCCCTGCGGTTCTGCATCGAGGCGGTCGGCGCCGACAACATCATGTGGGCGATCGACTACCCCTATCAGCTCACCGAGGGCGCGGCTGCGTTCATGGACGCCGCGGCGATACCGGACGAGGACAAGCACAAGATTTTTCACCGGAACGCCGAGCGCGTCTTCGGGATCGCGCCCCGAACGGACTCGGTCCACTCGGCAGCAGGGGGGTGACGTAGCCGATGCGCGCTGTCGGCATCACCAGGTTCGGCGGCCCGGAGGTTCTGGAAATCGTCGAGCTTCCCGCTCCCGAGCCCGCCGGTGGGCAAGTACGGATCCGGGTCGCGGCCGCGACCGTCAACCCGGCCGACACCGTGCTGCGGACGGGCAGGCACGGGAGTCCCCAGAACGATGCACCGCCTCGGCACGTGCCGGGCATGGAGCTCGCGGGCGTCATCGACGTGGCCGGGCCCGGCTCGGGCTGGCAGGCCGGCGACCGGGTCATGGCCATCGTCTCGCCCAGGGCGCCCGGCGGCGGCGCTCAGGCCGAGCTGGTCGTCGCTGACGCGGATCAGGTTGCCCGGGTGCCGGACGGGATCGGCCTGGCCGCGGCGGCGACGCTGCCCATGAACGGCCTCACCGCGCGACTGGCTCTCGACCTGCTGGCGCTGCGGCCAGGTCAGACGCTCGCGGTCACCGGGGCCGCGGGCGCGGTCGGCGGCTATACGATCCAGCTGGCCAGGGCCGCGGGGTTGCGGGTGATCGCCGACGCGGCGCCGGCCGACGCCGCGCTCGTGCGCGGCCTGGGCGCGGATGTGGTCGTGGCCCGGGGACCGCAGGTCGCGGCCCGCATGCGCGAGGTCACGCCCGCGGGCGTCGATGCGCTGGTCGACGCCGCGGTGCAGGGCGAGCAGGTGCTTTCCGCCATTCGCGACGGCGGGCAGCTTGCCGCGGTGCGGACCTACCGCGGCAAGACCGAGCGCTCGATCGCAGTCGTCGGCGTGCTGGTTTCCGACTACCTGCACGCCGCCGGCAAGCTGGCCGAGCTGGCGGGCCTGGCGGCCGACGGCACGCTAACGCTGCGAGTCGCGGCCGAGCTGCCGGCCGCGCAGGCGGCGCACGCCCACCGGCTGCTCGAGGCCGGCGGCGTGCGGGGAAGGCTGGTGCTGACCTTCTAGTGTCGTGAGCAGTTCGCGCCGGGCGCCCGGTCGCGGAGGCGGGCGCGACTAGAGCGGTCACCGCCCGCCAGGCTGGGGCGGGCGGTGACCAGTCACCGCGAGGAACTAGGGTTTGCTGCCCTGGCCGCAGTTGTCCTTGTTGTGGTTGTGGCTGTGGCCGTTGTCGCCGTACTGGCAGCCGCAGTTGTTGTTGTTGTTGCCGTACTGGGCGTGGGTGGTCTTGCCGCTGTTGTAGCCG